>NZ_CP088953.1:930000-1240000 GCF_021165935.1 Microbulbifer elongatus
TGTGGATGCAGGTGGAAGACTTTACCAATCAGTATGCGTTTCTTGCCCATGAATTGGGGCTGGAGATCAAGTAGTCTCGAGGCTGTGGGGGAGCCGCCGGCGCCCCGAAGGCGGAAGACAATATGCGCGCATTCGTAACCGGTGGCACCGGCTTTCTCGGTGCCAACCTGATTGAACAATTGGTCGATGCGGGGTGGGAGGTTACTGCCATGCACCGTCCGGGTTCTGATATCCGGCGGCTGCAGGCTGTTGGCGCCAAACCGGTACAGGCCTCGCTCGCCAGCCCCGATTCCCTGCGTGCAGCACTACCTGACCAGCTGGATGCTGTCTTTCATCTGGCGGGCAATACCAGTATGTGGCGTGGCGGGAATGCGCAGCAGTGGCAGGACAATGTGGTCGGCGCGGGCAATCTGGCCCGGGTAGCGCGACAGCACTTCGCCAGGCAGAACAGGGCCGGGCGTATGATCGTCACCAGTTCGATCTCGGCCTACGGTTACCACAATGGCGTCATCAGCGAAGCCAGCTGCAAACTCGCCACCACCCCCCGCGATCATTACCACTATTCCAAAATGCATGGGGAATTATCCGTGCAGGAAGAGATCGCGCGCGGACTCGATGCGGTCTTTCTCAACCCCTGCGCGATTGTGGGAAAATACGACGTATCGAGCTGGGCTCAGACCTTCTTTCTGCTGGCCGAAAACCGCCTGCCGGGGGTGCCGCCGGGCGCGGGTTCTTTCTGCCATGCGGGCGCGGTTGCGCGGGCCCACATTGATGCATTTTCCCGCGGCCGAACTGGCGAGAACTATATTCTTGCCGGAACCGATGCCAGCTTCCTGGAGTTTTTCCGTATTATTGCAGAGCTCGTGGGCGTACCCGCCCCGCGACGTACCACGCCGGCATTTGCGATCCATACGGTTGCCGCCTTCTCCGACCTACTCTCCCGCTTCAGCGGTCGCGAACCGGCAGTTACGCCCCAGAAAGCACGACTACTCACCAGTCGCGCGCTGGCGGACTCCACCCGTGCAGAGCGTGAACTGGGTTACCGCAACCCCTTGGCGCTTGCGGATATGCTGGCAGAATCCCGGGACTGGCTGGTGGCACAGGGCCTGCTTCAGCTGCCCTGCGCCCCGCTCCGCTGAGTACAAAACTTTCACAACGGTTATGAATCGACAAAATATTATTTTTATTCTGGTGCTGACGCTGCTGGTGTTGCAGCTGATACAGCACTATTTCTTTTCCGGGGCAGCGTAGCCCTCGAGGCACCCCCTGGCCTATGCTTCGCATTGAATTTTGAATCAGGAGGTTACTCTGTGGATGGACTGAAAGCGCAAATGGACGAGCTCTGGCCGGTACTGATCGACGTGGGCCTGAATATTTTGTGGGCGCTGCTGGCGCTACTGGTGACCTGGATCGCGGCGAAGATCGTGTCCAGAGCGGTAAACCGGCTCAGTGAGCGCGGTATCGATGAGACCCTGGTACCCGTGCTGGAAACGCTGGCGGTCTGGGGCACCTACGTGGTGGGTGGCCTGGTGGTGCTGGATATTTTCGGTGCAAATACCACATCTCTGGTTGCCCTGCTGGGTGCCGCGGGCCTGGCCATTGGCCTTGCACTGAAAGATACCCTGCAGAGCATCGCCGCGGGTTTTGTCCTGTTGGGCCTGCGCCCGTTCCGGGTGGGGGAAACCATTCAGTTTGGCGGCACCATCGGCACCGTGCGCAAGGTTGGCCTGTTCACCACCGAGTTGGACACCCCCGACGGGCTGCGTATTTCTGCGCCCAATGACAAGGTCTGGGGTGAGACTCTGACTAACTTCACCCGCAATTCCAGCCGGCGCATCGAGATTATTGCCAGTATCGCCTACGGGGATGATATCGAGACCGGCATGCGCGTACTGCGTGATCTCGTGGCCCAGGAGCCCCGCATTCTGGCGGACCCGGAGCCGGCCTATGCGGTACGTGCGCTGGCGGACAGCTCGGTGAATCTGCACCTGCGCGCCTGGGCCAAGACCGATGACTACTGGGATGTGTATTGGGACCTGATGAAGAAGCTCAAGCCGGCGCTGGAAGCGGAGGGGCTGACCATTCCGTTCCCGCAGCGGGAGCTGCACATCGTCAACAGCGATGAGAAGAAAGTGCCCAAAATCGGCTGAATTTTTGCAGTAAATCGGTATGGTTACACGCGATATCCTACCCCCGATATTGCATGTGGATTGAAGTAATTCTTAAAAAACGCTTTTACAAGAGGCTAAATTATGCGCAAAGCGCTCCTGAGTCTGGTGATTGCAGCGGCCGTGGCCGGCTGTCAGCAGAGTGAAGAACCGAAAAAACCGTCTGAGCAGGTAAACCCCGCTCAATCCGGTGAGCAGGCGACTCAACTACCGGCGAACCCGGAAGACCAGCAGCAAGACGAGACCAAGCGTCTCACCCAGTGGTTCGATGCCAAGTTCGAAGAAGAGCTGCAGTTCAGCCCGATTCAGCTCAGCTACCTGGGTCGCAAGGAGCAGTACGACAAGATCGACGATATGACCAAGGCCGCAGACGAGCGCGAACTCGCCTGGAAGAAAGCCACCGTCGAGGAAATGAAGCAGCAGTTCGATTACGACAAGCTCACCGCCGAAGGCAAAGAGTCTTACGATCTGTGGATTCAGCAGTACGAGCAGGACAAAGCCAACCAGTCCTTCGCCGACCACAGCTACTTCGCCAGTGAGCTGGGTGGACCGGAAGCCCAGTTGCCCACTTTTATGATCAACCAGCACAAGGTGGAAACCGAGCAGGATATGCGCGATTACATCGCCCGTATCGGCGGCATCAGCACCGCCCTCGGTCAACTGCTTGAGCGCGCTCAGGGCTCCGCCAAAAAAGGCATTCGTCCGCCCCAGTTTGCCTATGACCTGGCTATCGAGCGGGCAGAAAAAGTCACCACCGGCCAACCGTTCAGCGATGGTGAAGACGCGCCGCTGATGGCCGATGCAAAGAAAAAGATCGCCGCTCTGAAAGAGGCCGGCACGATCGACGATGCCACCGCGAAAGAATTGCAGACGCAGGCAGCAGAGGCGCTGACCAGCGAGATGAAACCGGCTTACGATGCGTACATTGCCTGGCTGAAAGAAGATCGGGGGAATGCCGATGAGGAGCCGAGGGGCGTTTCCAATCTGCCCGACGGCGATAACTACTACGCCAACCGTCTGGCCAATTACACCACCCTGCCGATGACGGCGGATGAGGTGCACCAGCTTGGCCTCGACGAAGTGGCGCGTATTCGTAAGGAGATGGAAGCCATCAAGGATCAGGTGGGCTTCGACGGTGACCTGCAGGAATTTTTCACTTATATCCGCACCGATGACAAGTTCTACTATCCGAACACCGATGAAGGTCGCAAGGAATACCTTGAAGAGGTCGAGGGTTACCTGGCCGATATCGAAGCCAAATTGCCGGAGTACTTCGGTATCCTGCCCAAGGCCGACCTGGTGGTGAAACGTGTCGAGCCCTTCCGTGAAGTACCCGGTGGTGCGCAGCACTACTCGTCTGCAACCCCGGACGGATCGCGCCCAGGCACCTACTATGTGCACATGTCTGATATGAGTGCACTATCCAAGGCGGATATGGAAACGGTGACCTACCACGAAGGGAACCCGGGCCACCATCTGCAGATCTCTATTGCTCAGGAACTGGACGATATCCCACAATTCCGTACCCAGGCACACTTCACACCCTACATCGAAGGTTGGGCGCTCTACTCGGAAAAACTCTCCAAGGAGATGGGACAGTTTAAAGATCCGTACCGGGATTTCGGCCGCCTGACCGCAGAAATGTGGCGTGCGATTCGCCTGGTAGTGGATACCGGTATGCACTCAAAAGGCTGGAGCCAGGATCAGGCGGTGGAGTACTTCCTGGAGAACTCTGCGATTCCGGAGGGCGCGGTACGCTCCGAGGTTCGTCGTTACCTGACTTACCCCGGACAGGCGACTTCCTACAAAATCGGTATGCTGAAAATTGAAGAGCTGCGCGCGAACGCAGAAAAAGAATTGGGCGATCAATTCGATATTCGCGCCTTCCACGACACGGTACTGGGTGGTGGTGCGCTGCCGTTGCCGCTACTGGAAAGACGTGTCAATGACTGGGTTGAAAGTGTAAAAAACTGATCTATCCGACATGCGAAAAATAGCGGGCCTGGTGCCCGCTATTTTTTTGCCTGTGAATCAGAATGCCACGCGACGGTAGCGGCGATAATTGGGCGACCAGAAATTCTTTTCGATATTCTTTTCCAGTTTTTCCGGGGTGATACCCGGAGCCACGCCGTCTTCCTGTGCCTGTAGCCCCACCGCCATGGCGATGGCTTTGCCCACTTCGCGGATATCCGATAGCGATGGCAGCAGCGCGCCACTGCCCTTCTGCACCACCGGCGCATTTTCTGCCAGCGCGTTGGATGCCGCCATCAGCATATTTTCGGTTACCCGGTTGGCGTTGGCCGCGATGACTCCGAGGCCGATACCGGGGAAGATATACACGTTGTTGCACTGGGCAATCGGATACTTCTTGCCGTTGAGCTCAACCGGCTCGAACGGGCTGCCAGTGGCCACCATTGCCGCGCCATCGGTCCATTGCAGAACCTCCTGGGGCGTCGCTTCTGCACGGGAAGTGGGGTTGGACAGGGGCATGACCAGCGGGCGCTTGCAGCCCTTGTGCAGTGCTTCGATCACCGGTTGGGTGAACAGTCCGCCCTGCCCGGAAACGCCGATCAGAATGGTCGGTTTCACCTGCTCGATCAGGGTCTGCAGATCCCACTCCGGTGCCTGTGGGTACTTGTCCGGACTCTGCGCCAGCTTCTCCTGGAAATCGTGCAGGCCCTTCATATCACTGGTGACCAGCCCGTAGCGGTCGAACATAAACAGGTGCTCGCGGGCCTTGGCGTCGCTCAGACCATCATTCACCATCGCCGCCACAACCTGTTCGGCGATGCCACAGCCGGCAGACCCGGCACCCACCACCAGCACTTTCTGTTTGGAGAGCTTCTCGTCTTTCGCCTTGCACGCCGCCAGCATGGTGCCGAGCGCGACGGAAGCGGTGCCCTGAATGCCGTCATTGAAACAGCACACCTGGTCGCGGTAGCGGTTCAGTATGGGCATGGCGTTGGTCTGGGCGAAATCCTCAAACTGGATCAGCACCTTGGGCCAGCGGCGTTTTACTGCAGCGATAAATTCATCGACAAATTCGTCGTATTCTTCCTGGGAAATACGTTCGTTGCGCCAGCCCATATACATGGGGTCATTCAGCAGGGTCCGGTTGTTGGTGCCCACATCCAGGGTGACCGGCAGTGTATAGGCCGGGCTGATGCCGCCACAGGCGGTGTACAGGGACAGTTTGCCGATGGGGATGCCCATACCGCCGATGCCCTGATCGCCGAGACCGAGGATTCTTTCGCCGTCGGTGACCACGATGACTTTCACGTTCTGCTTGGTCGCGCTGCGCAGAATATCGTCCATATGTTTGCGGTCCGGGTAGGACACAAACAGCCCGCGGTGGTTGCGGTAGATATTGGAAAATTCCTCACAGGCGGCGCCTACGGTGGGGGTATAGATGATGGGCAGCATCTCTTCGATATGCTGCTCGATCAGGCGAAAGAACAGAGTCTCATTATCGTCCTGGATTGCGCGCAGGTAGATATGGCGCTCAAGATCGGTATTGCACTGCTGGTACTGGCGGTAGGCGCGGCGCACCTGTTCACTGATGGTTTCCACGTTGGTGGGTAACAGACCGATCAGGTTGAACTCGATGCGCTCCTGCAGGGTAAACGCGCTGCCCTTGTTGAGCAGGGGAATTTCCAGCAGGGAGGGGCCGGCGTGGGGAATATACAGGGGGCGTTTGTCTTTCTGGCTCATATACGGCAGGCGGATCGCTATCAGTAGAATTCAAAGAGTAGTGGATTGTGGCCGGGGAGTTTACCGTCCATTGACGGTGTCTGCCTTAATCACTGGCGAATAATTCCAGTGGGGCGCCAGGTCGGTGGAAAATGCGGTAGGCTGCGTAAAAACCGGATAAAACTTTGCGAGGATTTGGATGTTCACAATTGAGTTGGAGCCACGATTCAGCGAAACCGATGCCCTGGGGCATATCAACAACACCGTGGTGCCAGTGTGGTTCGAGCAGGGGCGCACGCCCATTTTCGAGCTGTTTAACCCCGAGCTGAGCCTGGATAAGTGGAACCTGATCCTGAAAAAAATGGAAGTGGATTTTGTCGCGCAGATTTACCTCTACGCTCCGGTCGAGATCCGTACCAGCCTGAGCGCGGTGGGCAATACGTCCATGACCATTCACCAGGAAGTGTGGCAGAAGGGCCAGCTGGTGGCGCAGGGAGACTGTGTGATGGTGCACTTTGACTATGTGCAACAGGCGAAAGCGCCGATTCCCCAGGGGGTGAAGGAGAAGCTGTTGCAGCATCTCGCCTGACGATCGGCGGGAACCGGTGATCCAGCCCTGGGCAATATCAGGTGCTGATCACCTGGTTCCGCCCGGCATCCTTGGCCCGGTACAGTCGGGAATCCGCTTCCGCCAGCAGCTGACTCTGTCCACTGGTGAGTGCGGCACCGGCGCCACCTTCGGCGACGCTGAAGCTGATGGAGATATTCACCTCTTCCTCGTACCGGGCGCTCAGAGCCTCCACCTTGTGGCGCAGCTTTTCCGCCAGGATACCGCCGCCCTGTACATCGGTGTTGGGTAGCAGGATCAGGAATTCCTCGCCGCCCCAGCGAGCGACAATGTCGTCGGCGCGGGTGTTGCGACGCAGCACGTCCGCCACATCCTGCAACACCCGGTCGCCAAAGCCGTGGCCGTAGGTATCGTTAATCGCCTTGAAGCTGTCCAGGTCGCCAATCAAGACGGTGTAGCGTCCGGCCAGGTCGCGGTTGCGGCGTTCCAGCTCGTCAATGGCACGGTAGGCTTCGCGGCGGTTGGCCAGGCCGGTCAGGGCATCGGTACTGGCATGGCTCTCAAGCTCCGCGGTGAGCTTGTGCAGCATCTGCTGGGTCTGGTGACGGCTGCTGTCGAGGATGGCGGTAAGGGCGGTCAGCGCGCCGAATACGGCAATAAAGCGCGCCCGGTGGGCCGTGTCGTAACTCGCCAGCAGGCCGGGAAAGTCCGGGTAGAACAGGATGAGTGCGGTGGCGCCGCCGATACCGGCGAGAGTCACCGTTCCCCATCTGTAGCCGTAAAGGTTGATAAACCCGGGCACCAGCATCACCGCCCACATCAACCCGGTGTTATTCACCCCACCGGACAGCAGCAGATAGAAATACAGCACCAGCAGCAGTGCGCCCACCAGTACCGGTGTTTTGCGGCTGGGGCCGGCAATATTTACCCCGATATAGGACACCAGAATGATTCCGGCGACCGCAAACAGCGTTGCGGAGAGAATCAGGTCGGCCGCCATCAGCGCAATTACGCCCATGGCACCGGTTATGGCGAGGGCAAAAATCAGCATATAGCCGGAAGCCTGGATGCGCCGGCGCAGTTCCAGAGTGCGAGCTTGGCTGACCGGGTCTGTACTCCCGGTCGAGATTTGTGGTGTGGTGATATCCATGGAATTGTCGTTTTTCTAGGTGGCCTGGTCCTTCAGCCCTTTGTCCCGCCGGCAGCGGGGGTCAAGCGGGCTATATTAATGGCGAATGCCTTAGGCGCGGAGAGGCCCATGGGAAAGCTGCAACTAATTTGTGATGATGTTCTCACTCTGGAGGCGGATGCGCTGGTGTGCCCGGCGCATAAACACCTGACTCGAGGGCGGGGGCTGTCGGAACAGGTCTTCGAGCGGGCCGGTGAGGCGCTGGTGAGTGAGTGCTCGCAGCTGCCGGAGTGCCCGGTGGGAGAGGCCCGGATCACCATCGCCCCGGGTCTATTGGTGAACCATTTGATTCACACGGTCACGCCCCAGTGGAGCAGCGGTGACCAGTGGGGAGCCGAGGCACTGGTGCAGCTGCGCCGGTGTTACGAGAGTGTGCTGGGACTCGCCCGTGAACACGGACTGCAGCGTCTGTTGTTTCCGGCTCTGGGTGCGGGCACCAATCGCTTCCCTCATGAAATCGCTGCTCACCAGGGGCTGGATGTGCTGAACAAAGCGCGGGGGGATTTCGAATTGCTGACCGTGTGCCTGCACAGCCAAAGCGCGCTCGGTACCTGGCAGCAGGTGCGGGAGCGTTTTAGCTAACTGCATGGCGAAGTCAGGCTGGTATTCAGTCGCGGCCCAAGTTATCGCGGACTTCCAGCGCGTCGTAACTCTCGATAGCTTCCTCGCTCCCGCTGGTGCCCGCCGGTCGCACCCCGCGACCCATGCGAATTTCCAGGCTGGCCTCGGTGCTGGTGCGATGGCTGGGCTGCGCATGGCTTCCGCTGTGCAGGCTGGCGGCGTAGCTTGTGGAGGTCGGGCGTGTGCGGCTGGTGCACGTGAGCAGCCCACATTCGCGGGTAGTCACGTAGGCGGGGCCACTGCGATAGCTGGTGCTGGCACCAAATCCTCCGTGGGCACTGGGATCCATATCGCCCCGGTCCACCTGGGTATCCTCGCGCACCACCACAAACCAGTCGTAACCCTCGAGCAGTGTCAGTTCGGCGGCGCGCAGCATGGCGTAGTCCCGGGCATCGCCGCGCTTGTTGCCACGGCCCTTGTAACTCACCCGGTAACGGTCTTCGGCGATCTTGCGCTCCTGGTAGCCGTAGCCCGCGCCCTTGGCCGCCCGGTAATCCGGAGACTCTCCGGAAGACGCGCAGCCGGTGCTCAGTGACAGTGCGACCAGGATGGCGGCAACGGTGGCGACGGTTTTAGTAGTGACGAATGTTTTACGGATACTGGTCATGGTTGTTTTCCCTTTCCTTGCCGAAGCGTGAGCGTGTCATTTACCGGGTTGACGGCTCGGCTCCGGTTTTATTCCAGCCTTTTCCAATTATTTTTTGTTCCTGTGCCGGCGCCAGGGTTTCTGCGGCCATCGCATCCAGTGCGCTGTCCAGCAGCGAGCCGCCGGTGGCGGTCTGGTAACTGCCGGGGGCCTGCACCGCATCCAGCTGTACCGAGGCCGTCAGCTGCCACTGGCCGCCGTCGTTGCGACAGGCAATATTCTCCGAGCCTCCGTTTGCTTCGCGCAGCTGGAACTGGCGGCAGTAGTCCCCCTGCTGATTGCGGAAGGTCAGGCGCGGGGTGATGGCGCGGCCGTCCGGCAGTGTCAGGCTGGCGCCGCTGGGAGCCTGTTCCAGGCCGGCAGCGACGGCCTGCCACTGCCCTTCGTTGTTGGCGGTAGTCGGCAGCAGCCAGCCAGCACCGAGGCCGATGGCCAGGGCAATGGCGGCGGCCATACCCGCGTGGCGTTGCAGTTGCTGGTGTATCTGTCGCTGGGCCCGCCGCCACAGGGGAAAAGCGATGACCTGCGCGCTGCCGGCTCGCTCTTTTTCCAGCAAGCTGGTGATCCCATCGGGCATGGGTCGCTGGTCGATGGCGGAGTAGGTCTGGCGCACGGTCTGGTCTACCGCCGCCAGTTGCGCCAGGCGATCCGCGAGGGATTCGTGCTCGAGCAAAAGCGCGCGGATCTCGTCCATCTGCGGTTCCGGCAGCTCTCCATCGAGAAAGGCACTCAGCTGTTCATCGGTGACCGCCGGTGGTTGTGTTTGTCTGTGCTCGTTCATCGGGTGGTCCTCAGTGGGCGGTTCTTGCCTGTTTGTGTGGCGGCGTGTTCAGGGCATCGCAGAGGGCGGCGCGGGCCCGCGCCAGACGACTCATTACGGTGCCGATGGGTATCTCCAGGGTGGCGGCCACATCCTTGTAGGACAGCCCCTGCAGCGCCACCAGAGACAGAATCGAGCGCTGCTCATCCGGCAGCTGGTGCATGGCGCGGTTGACCCGCTCCAGTTCCATTTCCCCGGCCACCGCGCGCTCGCCGTCCACAATCTGGCCCTCACTCAGCTCCGGCTGCTCTGCTGCCTGTTGGCGCACCTTGCGCGCCCGGTATTCATCGATCCACAGGTTGCGGCATACCCGGAAGGCCCATTTCGCCAGCGCCACATCCTCCGGAACCCTGCGGTCCAGCAACCGCTCTACGGTGCTCTGCAGCAGGTCGTCGGCATCCGCCATGGATCCGGTGAGGGAAAACGCAAAGCGCCTGAGCCCGGGGAGTAGCTCTGGCAGCTGTGACGTCAACTCGTCTTGCATGATCATTATCTCGTTCCCGTTTCTCCAGTAACGGCCCGGTGCCCAGTTTATTCCCGGAAAATCGAAATAGTTTCGGGCGGCGGGAATTTTACCGCCGTTGGGCCGTGATACCGGTATGCGCCGCGCATTTTCCCAGGCGGCGGGCTAATGCGAGAATGCCACCCATGAAAACGCCACTGAAGAAACCCACCACACATCCACTGCGCACCGGTATGACTGCGCTGGCACTGCTGCTTGCCCTGCCGATGGCGGCGAGCGCGCAGCTCGTCAATCTGGATCCGGTGGTGGACGCCGTGGGACCGGCCATCTCTGACGGCATCAGCGAAAGCGAGCGGCTGACCCGGGACCTGGAGCGTCGTGCAGCGCAAGCGGCGCGGCGGGCCGAGCGCCGGGCACAACAGCAGGCTCGGCAGTTATCGGACGCCGCGCAACAGGTTACCGGCGCAGCCACAGATACCCTGCGCCGGATCCCGGTGCTGAATGGCGGAGGTGCCGTGGCGCTGGTGGAGGTCGAGGTGGCGCCGGGGGAGTGGGCGGTGGAGCGCCAGTGGCTGGCGATGCTGGATACTGGGGAACTGGCCCTGCTGCAGAAGCTGGATATCGAGATTCTGGAGCAGACCGATTACACCCGGCTGGGTCTCAGCCTGCTGCGCTTTCGCGTGCCGGCGGCCATGGACTCCCGGGGCGCCCTGTCCAGGCACCTGCCGGCGTCTCTGGTGGAGCGCTTCGACCGCAACCATATTTTCCGGCCGCAGAAGGCCCCTGAGTCCTCCGTTGGGAGTGACGTACCGGCGGCGGTTTCCAGCATCTGCGACGCGCCCGTGTCTATCGGTATGGTGGATACCGCGATTCAACTGGATCACCCTGCGTTTCGCGACCACCGTATCGAGCAACGGTCGTTTGTGGATCCCTCTTTGCCACAACCGGATGCCCACGGCACCGCAGTGGCCGGTGTACTGATCGGCGCCGCACCAGCGGGCCTGTCGCGGCTGCCCAAAGCGACCCTGTACAACGCTTCGGTATTCTACCCGCGGGACCAGTTCGCCCAGGGCGCCACCATGATGCATTTGGTCGGCGCACTCGACTGGTTGCTGTCGGTGGATGTACAGGTCATCAATATGAGCCTGAGCGGTCCCAGCAACCGGGTACTGGAAACGGCACTGAAGCGGGTACTGGCGCAGGGGAAAATCGTGGTGGCCGCCGCGGGCAATGGCGGCCCGGCGGCGCCACCGCTGTATCCCGCGGCCTACCCGGGAGTGATTTCCGCCACGGCGGTGGATGAGCAGATGAATGTATACCGCTGGGCCAACCGCGGGGACTATGTGGACTTTGCCGCGCACGGCGTGCAGGTAATGACCGCGCGCAGCGGCAGCCGCTTTGGTCGCGAGAGTGGCACTTCCATTGCCGCACCGATCGTGTCCGCCTTTGCCGCCTGTGAACAGGCGGCCAACCCGGGCCTCGCAATCGACCAGAAGGCAGCGACAAAAACAAGCAGTGCAGTAATGGAAAAGCTGGCCGCACGGGCCAGCGATCTGGGGGAGCCGGGCCGCGACCCGGTGTTTGGTTACGGCTTTCTCGATTAAAAACGCAGGTTGAGCATCAGCGAGGCAAGCGTCTCGTCGTAATCTGCACCGGCAAGTGGTGAGCTGTGATTGCCGTGGCTGAGCTTGCCGGTGACAGAGAGCGCTTCGTTAAAGGCCAGTTCCCAGCTGGCATCCAGGGTGCGGCGCAGGTCCCGGCGCGTTTCCTCATCCGTGGGCGTCACCGCCGGCTCCTGCCAGGGCAGGTTGGGGGAATCCAGCGGTGTATCCATCAGAGAAAATTCCGATACGTATTCCCGTTCGCTCAACCGACCTCCCAGCTGCAGGGTGTTTTCGGTACCGGCGAGCGCGAACTTGTGGGAGAGGCGTGCGCGCAGACTGCGCCCGTTGAAATCGAGACTTTCGGAGGCCGCGTCTTCGCGCTCCCAACCGGCACCGAGCGAGAAGTAGCTTTGCGCTCCGGCGAAAAACACAAACATATCGCCATCGAAAATATCGGCTTTTGCGTCGCGCAATGGATTGTCGGAGAAATTTCTGTCCCGCTGGCCCAGGGCGCCGCGCAGGTATACCCGGCCGCCAATCAGTTTGCCCGCGTACACACTACTCTGTACAAGCGTAAGGAATGGCTCGCTATCCAGCGCGGCATCGGCGCGGTGCGCGCTGGCACCGAGGGTCAATGCGGTGAAATCGTAGCGGGCATCCACCGACCAGGTGCCGGTGCGCTGATCGAACTCCTCGAAAGTCTGATAGTTCTTCCACTGGTGACGATAGCCGCCTTTAACGGTAAATGCTTCGTCAACGGTTATCTTCCCCTGCAGGTCGGTGTTCAGTAGAAAAGCGCTGTCCCCCGTATTCTGTGCCCGGTCCAGCTCCTGGATGGAAAGGTTGCTATCGTGTTCCATGCCTGCGCCCGCTTCAAAAGAAAAATCGGTTTTTACTTCCGCAGCCGATGCGCCGGAGAACAAGGCGCAGGAAAGTGCGAGCATGCCCGGATAAAAAATCCCGCAGTTTTTCTGAAATTTTTTTGTCGTGTTCATTTTCTGGATTCCATGTGATCTGTTGCGACTTCCCTGCGCGAGGCCGGAGCCGCATGTGCGGCCCGGCATTGGCATTATTTGAAAAGTCTGGAAAAGATGACTGCGGTTTACAGGTCGCCCAGTACCGAGGTGTCCAGTGCCTGCGCCACACTCGCCTCGACGGATTCCTCGACGGCCGCGGCGATTTCACCGTTCACCGCTGAGGCGACCTGCCCGACGATTTCTGCATCCAGGGCACTTTGCGCAGTCGCAGCCACGGTAGAGGAGATCGTCTGATCCACACTGCTGGCTACCGCCCCGGTGAAATTGGCAGTGGCTTCGGCATCCAGTTTTTCTGCGGCGTTTGCAGCGACTTGGGTTGAAAGGCTGTTGGCGGTACCGGCAGCAATATTGGTTGCGGCACCCGCGGCCACCGCAGTCGCAGCCTCCAGGCTACTGCCGGCGGTCTCGATCGATGAATCCGCACGTTGCTCGGCAGTTTGCGCCGCACCCTGCCAGTCCCCTGCTTCGGTAACGGCTGCGGTCTGCCCGGATTTACGGCTGTGAATACTGGCGCTGGTGGATGTCTGCATACCGACCTGCGCCTGTGCGCCGGCGTTGGCATTGGTGTTGATGTTGGTGTTGATGTTGGCGTTGCTGTGCATATCTGCCGATACGCTGTGCTGGGATTGGGCGTGGGCGCTGGCCACCAGTAGCAGGCTGGCTGCAGTAATCAGCTGGGTTTTAACAAACGAGCGGGAAATGGCTTTGAAATTTGGCATCGGGTTGTCCTCTTGGTGAGCCTCGGGGTTTTCGGTGCAATCTGTTGACTTGCACAGGGACAACGGCTGGGAAGGTGACTTATTCCCGAATGAAGTGAAAATTTTTAATGTGCTTTCCTGATCGACGATCGGAAATATTCATTTGCAGGGTGCGGAGCTTTTCGAGATCATCCCTGAATCAATCACGCTCACCCGAACACCGTGAAATCAAAGAAAAGGAACACCCGGAGATGAAACTATTTGGCAGCCTGACTTCCCCCTTCGTGCGCCACTGCCGCCTGGCACTGATGCAATCCGGCCTGGACTGGGAAATGGTGGAGCTGGATATCCACAGCAGCCAAAACCCGGATACCCCCACCATGCGCGTCCCCTTTCTGGAAGACGGCGAGGTAAAACTGACGGATTCCACCTCTATCGTTCAATACGTGCGTGAGAAATCCGGAGGGGCCTTTATTTCAAGTGCACAGGATATGGACCGCTACTGCCTTGCCAACACGCTATTGGATACGGCAATCAACCTGTTCCTACTTGAGCGCAGTGGACTGGATATTTCGGAGAACGTTTACACGTGCCGCCAGAAGAAACGGGTAGAGCGGATTCTGAGTGAGCTGGATTCAGCGGCACTGCCAGGGGCGGGGAAAATGAGCGATGCGGATTATCGCGTGGCCGTGGGCGTGGCCTGGGGTGTGTTCCGACAGCGTTTCTCCATAGAAAACTGTAAGAATCTGCAGCAGCTACTGACCATTGCCGGTGACGATGCTGCCTTTGTCAAGACCGCTCCCCCTGCCGCCTGAGGGGGACGGGAGATTCAGCCGTTATGTCCCAGCCACAGGGCCATTAGTGCTGCACGGCTTGTGACATTGAATTTGCGGTAGATATTCATTACGTGCTTGTGGGTGGTGTCTGGCTTCAGGTTGAGTCTGGAGGAAATCTCTTTTTCCGTCAGGTCGGTAAGGAGCCAGTGCAGCACTTTCTTTTCCGAGGGAGTCAGGGGGTTTTCTGCTACCAACAGGCCGTGGGCCAGGAGTAGCTTGCGATGGAACCAGCCGAGGGGGCGCAGTACTTCCATCGCCAGGAGCAAGTCCGCCCTGGCAAAAGGTGGCTCGCCATCCATGCGGTTGAAACAGTAATAGGATTCCGCATCCCCGCCAGAAGGCGCCACCACAAACAGCGTATCGGCCACTCGCTTGTCCCGATAAAATTCGTGGTAGTGTGCGGTGTCGTAGAAGGCTGCAGATACGTGATCACGCATCAGTGTGCCGCGAAACTGACCCGCCTGGCGAATGTGATTGAGGGTACTCTCATCCACTTCATATTTCCCCGATGTCACCTCTCTGGTGTAGTGCTTGTGCAGCTGGCGATCAGAGGGGAGCTCCCGATAGAAATACGCCGGACCCGGCCGCCAGCCGAGCATATAGTCCCGCTCGGGATTGAGATGTTCGAGGCATACGGCGCTAAGCCAATAACCGTGGTCGGCACGGATCATCTGGCTGATCGATTCCAGCAGAAACTGCAGACCATCACTGGCCAATCTCGCTGCAGGTAAAGCGGCGAGGTGATCCCAGATCCTGGATGCGTGGCCGTGGCTCTGTGGCGAAACGTGCGAGGGCAAAATGTCGACCCCTGTGGTAATGGCCCGATGAAAGCGCCTAATTTACCACAGG
Source organism: Microbulbifer elongatus (assembly GCF_021165935.1). NCBI lineage: Bacteria > Pseudomonadati > Pseudomonadota > Gammaproteobacteria > Cellvibrionales > Microbulbiferaceae > Microbulbifer > Microbulbifer elongatus. The sequence continues at coordinate 945,190 of NZ_CP088953.1, forward strand.
GACAGGTGCTGGCTTAGTGATACATGCCGTCCAGTATGCGGAAGGCGGCGTTGATGATTTCCGCACGCACCTCTTCACTGTGCTCTCCACCGGTAAATTCGCTGAGATCCTCAAAGCGTGCGTTATTGTCCTGAATAAATGCGTTATACGCCGCTTCATTTTCTCCCGCCTCAATCAGATTGGATACCGAGACCACGGTACACACAATACCGACCGTGACCAGCACCGCTGGAAGCGCGGCGACACTGGCACTGCCCGAGATAAAGGCAGACACCGTCACCCCCGCTTTGGCCGCGGTAGCCGCGGTATGCACCATGGCGGTGGAAAGCACCACACTGGAGGTCAGGGTGAAATAGGTTCCCACCCCACCGGCTACGGCGACACCGCCGAGGGCGCCCGCGGCGATCAGGTCCGCGTCGGTACTGGCGATGGCGTCTGAAAGAACCTGGGGGAACCCTTTGGATACGTAGACGCAGTGCAGGCCGAAACAATCACTTTTTTCGGCGAAATAGGCATCTACACGATCCTCTGCGTTGGTTACCAGAAGTTCGCGGCGATCATTGATGTGCGCCATGGCAATAGTCAGCAGCCAGACTTCGTCGTTGCTCAGTTCGCTTTGCTCTTTCGCGGTCAGCGACAGCAGCAGTTCATTCAGCGCGGCAAAAAGCGAGGCTCCGGCTTCCTGGTTGCCGTTGCCAGCATCCTCGACAAACGTTTCCATAATGTCGCTGACCGGTGCGCCGGAATCCACCAGCGCCAATACATAGTCGCGCCAGGGTACAACCGTGGAGTCCTCGCTGGCATCTTCAATCAGCGATGTGCGCAGGGTCTCGAGAAAATCCCCGAGAATCTGCTGGCTGGCATCGCTGCGCACAGCATCCCGAAACAGCTGCCGGCTCAGGTCGACACCATAGGCCGGGGTGGTGGGTACTTCCACCACTATCCCCGGCGTGTTGAATTCGATCTCGATGGGATCGGTCACTGGGATGGTGTCCCCCGGATCGATATCCGGGGGGTCGGAAAGTTTAATCCGCGTGCACAGATGCGGTGACGGGCAGATTTCATGGGAAAACTCACCGGTCGATACCTGGAACGCCTGGCAGCGCATGACATTTTCAAAGTAGTCGCCGTCGCGGTAGTCGCACTCGTACTTCAAATCCACCGAAGGTGCCGAGTTTACGGCGATACAGCGCTCGTCGTCGCAACCGATCTCCCAGCCGGATTCCCAGTTACACAGGTTGTAAGGTACCAGCTCAGGGTGGGGGTAATCCTCGCAATAGTGTGCGAGCCGGTTTTGCTCGGAAGTACTACTGCCCGTCAGTTCAAAATACACCGGTGCGGCCTCATCGGTATTTGCGCGAATACGCACATACAGTGTTTCGTCCCGGTGATTGGCGGCCTCGAAATAGGCTCCGTCACTGGCGGTAACCTGTGTCAGGGGGGAGCCGGAAAAATCCGCAGTGGTGAACACGTCGAAGGTGTAGTGACTTGATTGGGGCGAGCGCGTGTTTTGCATGGCGAGGAGGTAACGGACATCCTGCAGAATATCCGTATTGCCGGGCACGCTGACTTTCAGGTAGCCCTCGACCTTATCGTCGTCGCTGGTATCGTCTTCGAGCAACAGGGGCAGTGGCGCCTCCGGACTCAGCTGACTGAGGGAAACCGGCGTAGGTGCTGCCGGATTTGGGCTTACCGTTGGCGCCACGCCAATACGCACCGTGGCGGTTTGTGACGTTTTGGTGCCGTCGCTTACGGTAAACGTGAAGCTGTCTTCGCCGATAAAGTCTTCGTCGAGGATGTACTGTAGATCGGGTGCGTCGCCCTGGAGATCCCCATGTTGTGGCTCTGAGGCCAGTGTGAAGATGAGGCTGTCGCCGTCGGGGTCTTCACCGGTGAGCGTGATATCCAGTTTTTTTCGCCCCAGAAGCGGTGCAAGTGCCATGTGCTCCGGGGCAACACCAAAGTGTTGTGGTATCGCGGTCGGAGACTGATTACCACTTACCAGGCGCAGATTCAGCCCCTCGAAGGGTTCCCGCAGCACTGCCTCGCCACTGGAGAAATCCATCGCCAACGCGTACCGCCGGTCACCACCATTGGCGCTCCAGTAGGGCACACCGGCGCCACCGTTAAGGCCGGGGAAATGGCTCGCGGCAATGTGGTAAGCGCTGGCCTCAGATTCCTCGGCGACCAGAGTGATGAGCTCTTCGATACTGGGGACCCGCCAGTTGCTCAGGCCGCACAGGTTGGCGGTGCGCACGCGCTCGACGAATGCCTGTGTATTGCATGGGGCGCCGCTGGTTGGCCCTTCCTCCAGTTGGCACTGCCCAAGACCGTTGGCCTTGTTCAGTGTGGTACTGAGTGGATCGTGCCAGCTATAGCGGTTTCCCGCGTAGTGAATACCTGCCAGTGTGGGGCGTTTTACCTCCCAAATGAGTCCGCTCTCGATGTCGAGAACGCAGGACCACTGATTGCTTACCGTTTCGCTGCCCGAGTCACTCCAGGCGAGGTTCTGTACTGCCAGCGATAAACCGTCGGCGCCAAGCTTCACCAGGTGTGCCGGTCCCGGAGCTGTGGGTTCTTCTGGGTCGACGGGATCGAGGTCCTGCGGGTCTTCAGGAGGGATCAGGCAGTCATAGGGAGCCGGGCATATCTCATACAGAAATTCACCGGAGGAAGCCCGGTAGGCGCGGCAGCGCATAACCGGGCCGAGTTCTGGCGAGTCTCGATAGGCGCACTCGAACTTGAGATCTACCGACGCCGAGTAATTGACCGCGCTGCAGGACGCGTCGTCGCAACTGATTTCCCACGCCGCATCCCCATTGCACAGTACATCGGGCAAAAGCTCAGGGTGCTCGAATTCCTCGCAGTATTGTTGCAGGGTGTTTTCCTGGGGCGCCTGATCAGAACTGACCAGCCGCAGGTTCAATGCGGTGGATGGGGGTGTCGCCACGGCCTCGCCACTGGTGAAGTCCAGCGCCCAGGCGGTCTGTGCGTCGGCGCCGTCGGCGCTCCAATAGGGCGTGCCCCCTTTGGCCTCAATACTGGGGAATACCCCATTACCTGTGTGGCGGTATTGCTCTGCAGCATGCTGCTCCACCAGCGTGTGCAGTTCATCCGCACTGGGAACCCGCCAGTTACTGCGGCCACACAGACCCTCCGCGCGAACGCGATCTGCGAATGCGCGGCTGTTGCAGTCGGCACCACTGGTAAGCGCCCCGTCGAGGTAGCACTGTCCCTGGCCGTTGGCACTGCTGGTTGTATCACTTTCCGGTTCGAACCAGCTGAAACTGCTGTCGGCGGAATGCGGATGGCCGGAACCCGGGCGCTTTACCTCCCACACCAGCCCGCTTTCGCGGTCTTCAATGCAGGACCACTGGGAGCCTTCCTCTTCACTGCCGGTATCACTCCAGGTTTCGGTCTGGATTTGTAAGGGCGCGCCACTCGCCGCGAGCTTGATCAGGTTCGCAGGCTGGGAAGGCGGGGTATCCTCCTCGATCGGATCCTCTTTCTGATCTTCTCCTGGGTTTTCTTGCTGATCGCCGTCTTCGCTCTGTTCGTCTTCGTCTTCTTCACCATCGTCTGGTGTTTCCGGAGAGGAGTCGGATGTCGGTGGAGGCAGGTACCGGCGGCTATCGAGGTTCAGCCCGCGATCGCAGGCAGTGAGCGTCAGAACCAGCAGGAGTAGAACAAGGCAATTGCGAATGAACATGCGTTCCCCAAATTAGTATATCCAGCGATATTTTTCGGCGGGAAACTATCAGATGGTCGCGAAGTGTCCATTCCCTATTCAGGTACTGCGTGGGGAATTCAGTGGGATTGTGGTGATAAAAATACATTGGCGGCCAATAAAAAACGGGGCCAGTTGGCCCCGTTTTCAATCGCTTGCGCGAATTACTTCTTCGCGCGCTTGCGCATATTTTCCTGCAGGATTTTCTTGCGCAGACGAATATGGTTGGGAGTGACCTCCACCAGTTCGTCGTCTTCGATAAACTCCAGGGCCTGCTCCAGGGTGTGGCGCACCGGCGGGGTCAGGGTCAGGGCTTCGTCGGTACCGGCGGCGCGCACGTTGGTGAGCTGCTTGGCCTTGGTGGGGTTTACCACCAGGTCGTTGTCGCGGGAGTGGAGACCGACGATCTGGCCTTCGTAGATTTCTTCACCGTGGCCCAGGAACAGGCGGCCGCGGTCCTGCAGTGCATAGAGGGCGTAGGCCAGGGTTTTCCCCTTCACCATGCTCACAAGCACCCCGTTGATGCGGCTGGTGACATCGCCTTCCTTCACCGGACCGTAATGGTCGAAGATACTGGTCATGATGCCGGAACCGCTGGTCAGGGTCAGGAACTGGTTGCGGAAGCCGATCATACCGCGGGACGGCACCACGAAGGTCAGGCGCACGCGGCCCTTGCCGTCCGGTTCCATATTGGTGAGTTCGGCCTTGCGTAGGCCCAGCTCTTCCATGATGGAACCCTGGTGCTGATCTTCCACGTCGATCACCACCTGCTCGTAAGGTTCCTGGATTTCTCCGTCCACCTCTTTCTGTACCACTTCCGGGCGGGAAACACCCAGTTCGAAGCCTTCGCGACGCATGGTTTCAATCAGAACCGACAGGTGCAGTTCACCGCGGCCGGATACCTTGAATTTGTCCGGGGAATCGCCCTGCTCCACACGCAGCGCCACGTTGTGGATCAGCTCCTGATCCAGGCGCTCCTTGATATTGCGGCTGGTGACGAACTTGCCGTCCTGGCCGGCAAACGGGGAGTCGTTCACCTGAAAGGTCATGCTCACGGTGGGTTCGTCGACGGTCAGTGCCGGCAGCGTCTCGGGGTGTTCCGGGTGACACAGGGTGTCGGAAATATTCAGTTCGCCCACACCGGTAATGCATACGATGTCACCGGCGCTGGCCTGGTCCACCTCGACCCGCTCGAGACCCAGGTAACCCATGACCTGCAGCACCTTGGCCTTGCGGGAGTTACCTTCCCGGTCCAGTACCACCACCTGCTGGTTCGGTTTCAGGGTGCCGCGCTTGATGCGGCCTACGCCGATAACACCGACGTAGCTGTTGTAGTCCAGTGCGGAGATCTGCATCTGGAAGGGGCCGTCCTGGTCCACCTTGGGGGGCTCAACCTTGTCGACGATCATCTGGAACAGCGGGGTCATGTCGTCCGCCATATCGGTCTCGTCGAGACCGGCGATGCCGTTCAGGGCGGAGGCGTAGATCACCGGGAAGTCCAGCTGCTCTTCGGTGGCACCGAGGCTGTCGAACAGGTCAAATACCTGGTCCATTACCCAGTCGGGACGGGCGCCCGGGCGGTCGATCTTGTTGATCACCACGATCGGGTTCAGGCCCTGCTCGAAGGCCTTGGAGGTCACAAAGCGGGTCTGCGGCATGGGGCCGTCCACCGCGTCGACCAACAGCAGTACCGAGTCCACCATGGACAGTACCCGCTCTACCTCGCCGCCGAAGTCGGCGTGCCCGGGGGTATCCACGATGTTGATGCGGTAGTCGTTCCAGTTGATCGCCGTGTTCTTGGCGAGGATGGTGATACCGCGCTCTTTCTCCTGGTCGTTGGAGTCCATCACGCGCTCGGAGTCGGCGCTGCGGCGGTCGAGGGTGCCGGACTGCTGCAGCAGCTTGTCCACCAGGGTGGTCTTGCCGTGGTCAACGTGGGCGATGATCGCGATATTGCGAAGATTGTCTATCACTGGGGGCCTCTGGGCGTAATGCGTGATTGGGTGGGACACTGTCTGGTAGAGAGCGGTCACACCGGAAAATTGGGTAGGCGGGGAATGGGCTGAGGTTTGAAACAGCGGCTATCCGGCCAAAGCGCGCGCATTATAGAGGTGAAGTGTGGCAATTGGGAGTCGGATTGGCGGAAATTTGTGCGGATTACAGGGGGCCGGACCGTGGCCCGGCGCTGAAAGGGCGCAAAAACTCCGGGGTTTTATCCAGAACCGGCTTATAGGCGGTGCATGGCGCAGATTTTGTTGCCCGCCGGGTCACGCAGATAGGCCAGGTACAGCTTGAGATCGCCGCGCTCGCGTACCCCGGGAGGGTCTTCACATTCGGTGCCGCCATTGGCAAGACCCGTCGCGTGCCAGCGATCGCCCTGCTCCGGGCTCTCCACGGTAAAGCCGATGGTACTGCCATTGCCACAGGAGGCCGGCTCGCCGTTGATGGGTTTGGTGAGCGCGAATACCCCAGTATCAGTGAAATAAAAACAGCGGCCCTTTTGATCGATCACCCCGGGTTTGTAACCCAGCGCACCGAGAATCGCATCGTAGAACGCTTTCGACTCCTGAATGTCGTTTGCGCCGAGCATAACGTGGCTAAACATGAAATTGTCTCCGGACGTTTGAATAGTTAGGAGAGTGTATAGGGTTTTGAAGATGCTGCCGCGAACAAATTGATTCACACACCATGTACCGGCTGAGCTTTATCAGGAGACAGCGGAACAGACGAATAAGCGCTGGAAAACGCCAAGTTTGTACAGCAGTACAAAGCAGAAATGTTGATACATCACAAAACGTTCAGTGTCGTCAGACACCACATAAAACCGGGTGACAGTTAACTGTTAGCAATACTCGAGGGGTCTAGAGTCGCGGCTCTCTCTGCCCACCTGCGTACGCGGAGAGGTTTAACTCGCTGAACCAGCGAAAATTAATCTGAAACAACGGAGCCGCCATTATGCGTTCACTAACGTTTCGATCCTTGATCAGTATCGCTTCCGCGGTCTTTGCGCTCTCTGCGTTTGCGCAGGACCAGTGTGATTACACCGCTCAATGCAAAGCCCAGTATGGGAATCAGGCAACAGACTGTGCCAACAGCCGCTCACTGTTTAGTGTGTGTATGTGTGGTTCGGTTCCCTGTGAAGAGAGTGAGGACCCCGAACAGCCGGATGAAAACCTGATGATGGTGCCCGGTTATATTCAGGCGGAAGACTATCACCGCTACTGGGATACGACCGCGGATAACCTCGGGGGCGCTTATCGCGAAGATGGTGTGGATATCCAGAACACCAGCGACAACGGTGGGCAATACAACGTGGGCTGGACAGCAACCAATGAGTGGCTGGAATTTGACATTGATGTGGCGCAGGCCGGCGCCTATCGCGCCAACCTGCGTGTCGCATCCGCACCTGGCGGCGGCCAGTACACTGTGGAAATTGACGGGCAGACCCGTGGCACTGCAATGCCGGTGCCGGCAACCGGTGGCTGGCAGCAATGGGTAACCCAGAGTCTGGATCTTGGACAGCTGGCCCAGGGGCAGCACACCCTGCGCTTGCAGATTCAGGCGGGCAATTTCAATATCAACTGGCTTGAACTGCGTCTTCTGGGTGATACCGGAAATGGCGAAATGATTGGTCGCTTCGATACCGGAAAAGATCTGTTTCTGGCGAATTTCGACAGTAAACCGGACCCGGATGACATTCATTCAGTGGCCGCAGTCGCAACCGTTCTGAAAGATGCCCGTTTCAATAACGTGAATTACTTTGCCGTGGCCGGTGCCTATGGGGATCAGGGTGGCGATTTTATTGAAGCGGATTATCTATTTGATCTCGCATTTGGCACCAATGGTTGGACCAATGCGCACGTAAATTATAACGGCGCACTAAACACGGTATTTAATAAAGTGAAGTCCGCGCTCAACGCCGGCGGCGATATCTGGATTGCGGAAGCCGGACAGTCAGACTTCAGTGCGGATCTGGTGCGTCGGGTGAAGTCGCAGTTGCCCTCGGTCAACACCAATGGTCGGATCCATATTATCCAGCACAGCAACTGGAATCAGGATCATACCACCCCCGGCGATCTGAGTTACGTGCGCAATAACACCGACTACCAGAAAATAAGCGATGGCAACTCTACAGGGAATGGTACCCCCGGGTTCAACAACAAAAATACCAGCCACTGGAATCGCGTGCTCAATCACAACGAGGTGGGTGCTATCTGGACTGAAGCCAAGCGCGTTGCCGATCACAGCATCGACAACCACGTAGGGTGGAAAAACCCATCCATTGCCGCAGGAGGCATGGACTTTTCCGACACGGTGGAAACCACCTGGATCTTCGGATTCAATTCGGTGGGGAATATCGGCGGCTTCTTTGATGAGTTTTTGTAACTGATGGCGCGGGCCGGTAACTGCCGGCCCGCTTTGTATCCTCGCCGGCTCTTGCCCTTCCAGTTTCGTGCCTTTTATTGCACCGTCTTGGGCCGGTTCATGTGGGATCAGCAGTGAGCCCGGACTCGCAGTCTATTGAGGCTTTTTGTTTTCCGGCCGAAATACCCCCACATTGCGGTACCCCTCATCCAGCAGATGCGATGCATGCAGCTGGCTCATAACCCCACGTGCGCAATACAGTAAATACTGTTTTTCCTTGTCCAGTTTCTGGAAGGCGGTACTGAGGCGGTAGAAGGGAATGGTTTCCACTTCCGCTCCGTCCAGTTCCAGCGGGTTGACCTCTTCCTCCGTCGGGTGACGAATATCGATAACAATGGCGTCGCCAGGTTCGGTGACGATATCCACCGGTGGTGCGCCTTCGCCGAGGTCGTCCATCACCTGGTCGATATTCTGCATTACCCGGTTGCCCACCGCGCGGTCGAGAACGGTGAAGTCAAAGCGGGATTCCTCGTGCTCCACTTTCTCCATTTTTGCGCGGGTGGTGGGTTTTACCGAGATCACGCCGCAGTATTCCGGCATATTTGCGGCAAATTCCTCGGTGCCGATCTCGCGCGCGGTACGGATGATGTCGGTCTTGTCCGAGGTGATTAGCGGGCGAAGTACCAGGGTATCGGTGACGCTGTCGATCACCGACAGGTTTTTCAGGGTCTGGCTGGATACCTGGGCGATGGCTTCGCCGGTGACCAGCGCATCCACTTCCAGCTCCTTGGCAATGATGGAGCCCGCGCGCAACATCATGCGCTTGAGCGTCACACCCATATAGGAGTCGTCCACTTTCTCCAGTATTTCCGCGACCACTTCGTCAAACGGCACGGTGACAAAGCGCACCCGGTGGGAGGAACCGTATTTGTCCCACAGGTAGAAGGCCACTTCCTTTACCCCGAGCTCGTGCTGGCGCCCGCCCAGGTTGAAGAACAGAAAGTGGGTGCGGATGCCGCGCTTGATGGTGAGGTAGCTGGCCACGGTGGAGTCAAAGCCACCGGACACCAGAGAGATCACCGGGTCCTGGGTGCCCAGGGGGAAACCGCCGAGGCCCTGGTGCAGTTGTTCGATCACATTGAGCTTGTCGTGGCGGATCTCCAGCTTTACGGTGATATCCGGGTTTTTCAGTTTGACGCCGGCGGCGTCGGTGTTCTGGTTCAGGCCGCCGCCCACGTACTGCTCTACGTCGAGGGACTGGAAGTCGTGCTTGCCGGTGCGCTTTACCCGCACGCAGAAGGTTTTACCCGCGAGCTGTGGTCCCCAGATGGCCAGTGTCTTCTGGTAGATATCGTCCAGATCACCGAGGGGAAACTGTTGTACCCGGGCAAAGTTGGCGATGCCCGGGGTGTGCGCCAGTACCTCTTCGATACGGTCGGAAAGGTGGGATACTGCATCTGGCGCGATCACATCGATTTTCTCCCAGTCTTTCTGCACCTTGATACGGTCATCCAGCTGGCGCATCAGCTTGCGCAGGTTATCGGCGAGCTGGCGCGACATGCGCTTGCGCACCGGGTTGCTCTTGATGGTGATCTCTGGGAAAAACTTGACGACGAAGTGCATAGACGTGTGCCGGAACCGCGGTTGAATTGGAGGCCGGGAGCCCGTTTGTCGGCTTCCCGGAAAAGGTGGCGAATTATAAACTCGCTATCGGGAATTTGCTTGTGGCACCAAGTTGGTGCTTACTGTGACTTTTCGGCCCCAAAATAGTGCAAATAGAGGTTTGAGAGCACCAATATTGGGACTATCGTGATCCGAGAGGGAGTGCTGGCGCTCAAAAAGCCGTGGGGTTTGGTTGTTTTGCACCCGATTGCTCCCCCGGGTGGCCATTTCTTACGACCCGAATCACTTTGTTACCGGTTTGCCCCAATTTGGCACACTCTTTGCTTTTACTGTTGCCACAAGATAAAGCGAATCGGCGCGAACATAACTTTTCATTCTTGGAGGACTGTAATGTCAAAGACGCTCGACCTGATCAAAGAGAGCGAAGCCAAATGGGTAGACCTGCGCTTCACCGATACCAAAGGTAAGGAACAACACGTTTCCATTCCCGCCAAAGAAGTTGACGGCGAGTTCTTCGAAGAAGGCAAGATGTTCGATGGTTCTTCCATCGCTGGCTGGAAGGGCATCAATGAGTCCGACATGATCCTGATGCCGGACGACGAGACCTCCTTCCTGGATCCGTTCACCGACGAAGCCACCGTGATCATCCGCTGTAATATCGTTGATCCGATCACTGGCCAGGGCTACGAGCGCGACCCGCGTTCCATCGCACTGCGCGCCGAGGAATACCTGAAGTCCACCGGTTTCGGTGACACCGCACTGTTCGGTCCGGAGCCCGAGTTCTTCGTATTCGACGACATCACCTGGGGTGCCGAAATGGGCGGCGCCTTCTACAAAATCAATTCCGAAGAAGCGGCCTGGTCTTCCGGCGCCTCCTTCGCGGAAGGCAACATGGGCCACCGCCCGGGCGTTAAGGGCGGTTACTTCCCGGTTCCGCCGGTCGACTCCCTGCACGACGTTCGTGCCGCCATGTGTTCCGCTATGGAAGCCATGGGCCTGGATATCGAAGTACACCACCACGAAGTGGGTACCGCTGGCCAGTGTGAGATCGGCGTTGGCGCCAACACCCTGACCAAAAAGGCGGACGAAGTTCAGATCCTGAAGTACGCGGTACACAACGTTGCCCATGCTTACGGCAAGACCGCCACCTTCATGCCCAAGCCGCTGGTAGGTGATAACGGTTCTGGCATGCATATCCACATGTCCTTCAGCAAAGACGGCACCAACCAGTTCGCAGGCGACGCCTACGCTGGCCTGTCTGAAACTGCTCTGTACTATGTTGGCGGTATCATCAAGCACGCGCGCGCTCTGAACGCGTTTGCCAATGCTTCCACTAACTCTTACAAGCGTCTGGTTCCGGGCTTCGAAGCGCCGGTTATCTTGGCCTACTCTGCGCGTAACCGCTCTGCGTCCATCCGTATCCCGTTCGTGCCGAGCCCGAAGGGCAAGCGTATCGAAGCGCGCTTCCCGGATCCCACTGCCAACCCGTACCTGGTATTCGCCGCAATGCTGATGGCTGGCCTCGACGGTGTGAAGGACAAGATCCACCCGGGCGATGCTGCCGACAAAGACCTGTACGACCTGCCGGCGGAAGAGTTGGCCGAGTACCCGACCGTTGCCTCCAGCCTGGAACAGGCCCTGGACGCACTGGATCAGGACCGCGCCTTCCTGACCGAAGGTGGCGTATTCACCGACGACGCTATCGACGCTTACATCGAGCTGAAGCAAGAAGAAGTACAGCGCGTGAACATGACCACTCACCCGGTTGAGTTCGACCTTTACTACTCTTGCTAATGTAAGTCCTGCCAAATAGCAGGTATCATCTCTACGCCCCGCCGGCTTCTTCCCTGGGAAGGGCCGTTGAGAAGGTGCAAAGATGACGAGAAAGCCCGCATCGCAAGGTGTGGGCTTTTTTTGTGGCCGGGTTTTACGCAATCAGGCGCTTCAGGAGTACACTAGCCTTATATGGACAGGTAAGTTGAGAAGAGGATTGCGGGAGTGCCCATGATCAGTCTGACCACCCGGTTATTCACAGGTTTGCCCTTGCTGCTCGCTCTGCTGACGGCGCCGGCGACCGCTCAGCAGGATGAGGATGCATCCAGCGCGCGACAGGGGGATTCCTCCGGCGGCGCTGTGTACAAGATTGTCGGTCCGGACGGACGTGTGACTTTCAGCGATAACCCCCCCGCTGGGGAAAAGGCGGAGAAGGTGGAAATCGGCCCGATCAACGTCCAGCCGATTGCCCCCAAGGGGGCGCTGCCCACCCGCAAACTTTCGCCCCGCAGCGAGGAAGATCGCGGGGAGCTGGGCCCGGTGAATTTCGCAATTGTAAGTCCTGCCAACGATGCCACCATCCCCCCGGGGCAGCGCTTTATCGTACTGGAGGTCGCCATTAACCCTCTGCCGCGAGACGGCCATCAGTTTTTTGCGGTCATCGATGGGCAGCGCTGGTCCGGTACCTCTTCGGGCACCAGCCTGGATATATCGGCGCTGGAGCGCGGCACTCATACGGTTCAGGCGGTATTGCTCAGTGCCAGTGGTAAGCCGCTTGCGCAGTCCCAGACCATTCAGGTGCACGTCAAACGACCCGGCGGCCAGGTCCCGGACTTCCCCGCCGAGCAGGCCCCACAAATGCCACAGATGCCCCAGGCGCCCGGTGTGGCCAAGCCGGTCAAACCCCAGCCTCGCTGAATCGCGAACACCGTGTCCGCACCTCTTTGCGGGGTTCCACGACTGATCTGAAGTGGAGCCCCGGCTTCCCCCACCACGCACTCTGCGCCCCACTGACTCATCCCGCTGCCACCGTGCCCCGTAATGCGCGCCCGTGCTGGCTATTTTTTGCTCTGCGCACAATAATGGTGCGCCCGCTGGCAGTTATGGTCGGTGGTGGCCGGTATTTCTTCCAATCCCCCGGATTTTTTGCGCCATTTTGGTTTGCTTCTTGCACTGCCATTAGGCGAACCGGACATGTGAATTACTTCGGAACCGTGAATGCTAAATGACCGCCAGTTACGCCTGCTGTTGGACAACCTCACTTCGGCCGTTTTGGTGCTCGATGAAAACCTGTCCCTCTGCTATCTGAATTCCGCCGCTGAAGACCTGGTCGCGGTTTCCAGTGCCCGCGCCAGCGGCCAGCCACTGGAAGAGGTCGTGCGGGAGAACCCCGCTGCACTGCAGGCGCTGCGCTCTGCCCTTGCCAGTGGAGAGAAGTACACGGTGCGTCGCGCGCTGTGGCTGTTGCACAACCTGGAAGAGTGCACCGTGGACTACTCGGTAACGCCCCTGACCGAGCTTGGGCTGCTGTTGCTGGAAGTACAGTCCATGGACCGCCTGTTGCGCATCGCCCGTGAAGACGCATTGATCTCCGCGCAGGAAACCACCCGCAACCTGGTGCGCGGTATGGCGCACGAGGTGAAAAACCCCCTCGGCGGCATTCGCGGAGCGGCACAGTTACTGCAACGGGAGCTGAGTGAGCTGGATGATGACGGGTTGGGGGAATATACCCAGATCATCATTGAAGAGGCGGACCGCCTGCGCAACCTGGTGGACCGCATGCTCGGGCCGCGGGTTCCGGTAAAGCTGCAACCGGTGAATGTGCACACGATCACCGAGCGAGTGGCGCAGCTGGTGGAAGCGGAATGCAGTGGTGAGCTGATTATCCAGAGGGATTACGACCCGTCGATCCCGGATATTCCCGCCGACAGTGAGCAGCTGATTCAGGCGGTACTGAACATCGCGCGCAACGCCATGCAGGCGATCGAAGAAAATATTGGTTTTGCTGACGGCAGCCTGATTATCCGCACACGGGTGCAGCGGCAGTTCACCATCGGGCGCCGTCACTGTTCGCTGGTCTGCCGAATCGACATTGTGGATAACGGCCCGGGGATTCCGGAAGACATTCGTGAACGTATTTTTTATCCGATGATTTCCGGGCGCGCAGAAGGCTCTGGACTGGGGCTTTCGATTTCCCAGCACATCATCAATCAGCACCGGGGGCTGATCAAATGTGAAAGCCAGCCGGGGCAGACCGAGTTCCAGATTTATCTGCCGCTGGCAATGGATTCGCCGTGATGCTCAGGTTGAGCAGCAGCAGGAAAAGATCCGAAAAAAACAGTTAAATCAAAAAACGCAGGCCGGAAAACGACTATGAACAATCGCGTTTGGATTATTGATGACGACCGCTCTATCCGCTGGGTACTGGAGCGCGCACTTTCCCGCGCCGGGATTGAAACTACCTGTTACGAAAATGGCGATCGCGCACTGGATGATTTTTACAGTGAATCGCCGGATGTGGTGATCAGCGATATTCGCATGCCCGGCTCAGACGGCTTCAAGCTGCTGCAGCGGTTCCAGGCGGAGCGTCCGTCCCTGCCGATTATCATCATGACGGCACACTCGGATCTGGACAGCGCCGTCGCCGCCTACCAGGGCGGTGCCTTCGAATACCTGCCCAAGCCGTTTGATGTGGATGAAGCCGTTGCGGTTACCCGCCGCGCCCTGGCACTGGCCAACGAGCAGCAGCCGGAAGAACCGGTGGTGATCGAGAACGGCACCGGTAACAAGGAAATCATCGGCGAAGCACCGGCGATGCAGGAGGTGTTCCGCGCGATCGGCCGCCTGTCCCATTCCAATATCACCGTGCTGATCAACGGCGAATCCGGTACCGGTAAAGAGCTGGTGGCGGCGGCGCTGCACAACCACAGCCCGCGCAAAAACCAGCCGTTTATCGCACTTAATATGGCGGCGATTCCCAAGGACCTGATGGAGTCCGAACTGTTCGGCCATGAGAAAGGTGCATTTACCGGTGCCAGCGCCCAGCGCGCGGGGCGCTTTGAGCAGGCCAACGGCGGCACCTTATTTCTCGATGAGATCGGGGATATGCCCGCGGAGACGCAGACCCGTCTGCTGAGGGTGCTTGCAGACGGGGAGTTTTATCGGGTGGGCGGCCACACCCCGGTGAAAGTCGATGTCCGCATTATTGCCGCAACCCACCAGGACCTGGAACGCCTGGTCGAAGAGCACAAGTTCCGCGAAGACCTGTTCCACCGCCTCAACGTTATCCGCATTCACATCCCCCGCCTGGCAGACCGCCGCGAAGACATCCCACGCCTGGTGCGCTTCTTTTTCAATAGTGCCGCGAAAGATCTGGGTGTCGAGCCCAAAATCCTCACCAAAGAAACCGAAGAATACCTGTCTGGTCTCGACTGGCCCGGTAATGTGCGCCAGCTGGAGAATACCTGCCGTTGGATCACCGTGATGGCTTCCGGTCGCGAGGTTCACATCGATGACCTGCCGCCAGAACTGCATCAGCAGGGTGCCACCAGCGAGGCGCCCCAGGACTGGCAGAAGGCGCTGCGTCTGTGGGCGGATCAGGCCCTGGCTACCGGCCAGCGGGAGATTCTCAGCGAGGCGGTGCCGGCTTTCGAGCGCGCCCTGATTGAAATTGCCCTCAAGCATACCGCCGGGCGCAAGCGCGATGCCGCCGAGCTGCTGGGCTGGGGACGCAATACGCTGACCCGCAAGCTCAAAGAGCTGGGAATGAATGGCGTTGACGACTGAAGGCTGCGAGTAAATGGTTATAACGGGCACCATTCGGTGCCCTTTTTGGTTATACTTGGGCAACCACGCACGCTGCCGTGCACGCGTGTCCGCGCCTCTGCGCGGCCGGCAGAGTCAAATCCCTACCACCGGTGTAAAGCCATGAGTGAACTGCCCAATTGCCCCCAGTGCCAATCCGCGTATACCTATGAAGATCGCGATCTGTATGTCTGCCCCGAGTGTGGCCACGAGTGGCGGGCCGGGGATAGCGAGGAAGATGAGGGGCTGAAAATCAAGGATGCCAACGGCAACCCCCTGGCCGATGGCGATACCGTCACCGTCATCAAGGACCTGAAAGTGAAAGGTTCCTCTCTGGTGGTGAAGGTGGGCACCAAGGTCAAGAATATCCGCCTCGTGGACGGCGACCACGATATCGATTGCAAGATCGACGGTATCGGGCCCATGAAGCTCAAGTCCGAGTTCGTTAAAAAGGCCTGATAGCGGCGGGCGCCGCCCCCGGCGCCTGCCACACCGCGCCCATGCCCGGGTAATGGCTGCGTGTTGGAATCTGGACCAGACTTAGAGAAAGTTCTGGGGCCAGATAATGTTTGCCGACAATTTCTTTCACGCCGTTCCCCTGCCAGCGATCTATTTTTTCACCGTGTCCTGGGTGATTGTCACCCTCTGGTTCGGGCTGGTACTGGGGCGGCGATATATGCGCAGGCAGGGCTCTGAAAAGGAGCCCTCCATAGGCAGCGCAGTGACGGCAACACTGGGACTGCTGGCGTTTCTGCTCGCCTTCACCTTCAACATGACTGCGGACCGTTACAACAAACGCAAGGCTCTGTTGCTGGACGAGGTGAACGCGATCCACACCGCCTATCTCCACGCCGATTTTTTAAAACCGCCGGCAGCCCGTCAAGCACGGGCACTGCTGCTGGAATACGCCACCCTGCGCTACTTCGAGCCTACCAGTGAGGCGGTAACCCGGGAGGCTATTGCCAGAAGTGTGGCGATACAGGAGGGGCTGTGGGGACTGGTGGACGGGCATATTGCAGAGGGGTACCAGGGTGCCTATCTGCGTCAGTATGTGGATCCGGTGAGTGACATCATCAACTCGCACACGGCGCGGGTGGTGGTGGGAATGGAGTACCGGATACCGGGTCCCATCTGGCTGGCGCTCTACTTCATCACTGGTTTGGCGATGCTGGCGATTGGTTTCCAGTTCGGTGTGAGCCGCAGCGGCTCGGTGCAGCTGGCGGTGACGCTCGGATTGACCTTCGGCACCGTGATTTTACTGATTGCCGATCTGGATCGCGCGCTGGAGGGCGTGATCATCGTCGATCAGACGCCCATGGCGGAATTGCGGGATACCCTGCGGGCTGCGGAAGCCAGGCGTTAGCTGGCTGGTTTGTCGCCCGGTTTCTGCGGCTCGTCGAGTTCCAGTGGAGAGGTATTGCGTGGCGGTAACAGTGGCGTATCCTCGGCGATAAATTCCCGCATAAAGATCTCCCAGAATGCCATAAACAGTGCTGCCAGCAATGGCCCAATGGCGAAACCGGAGATGCCGAACATCAACAGACCACCCACCGTTGAGAACAGCACGATGTAGTCCGGCAACTTGGTGTCGCGGCCGACGAGGATCGGGCGCAGGATATTGTCTACCAGACTGATTACCATCACCCCGTAAAGCATCAAGACCGTGGCTTTCACGGTATCGCCGGTGGCATACAGATACAGGGCGGCGGGGAACCAGATAATCGCCGCGCCCACGGCGGGCAGCAGCGACAGCACCGTCATCACTACGCCCCATAACAGTGGCGCGGGCAGTCCGAGCACCCAGAAAATAATACCGCCCAGGGTTCCCTGGGTGACGGCGACCACGAGGTTGCCCTTGATGGTAGCGCGGGTGACCTCGGCAAACTTTGCCAGCAGCAGCTTTTCCCGTTCATCACCCAGTGGTAGCGCGCGGATCAGCAGTGCCACCAGTGCATTGCCATCGCGAATCAGGAAAAAGGTGAGATACAGCATCAGGCCGAGGCTGACGAAAAAGTTCAGTGTGTTCTGGCCCAGTGCCAACGCGTTTTTCGCGATGAGGCTGCCGGCAGCCATCAGCCCACCGAGCAACCGCTCTTTCAGGCCATCGAAGTTGAGGCCAAAGCGCTCCAGCGCCGCATTGATACCGGGAAAAGCCTGCCGAATCTGTTCAACCTTGGCACCCAGGTTGATTTCTCCGGACTGAACCTTGTGATACAGCGCAGCCACCTCACTGATAAACGAACTTGCCACCAGCAGCACGGGAATCACCACCACCACAATACACAGGATCAGAGTGGTGAGCGCGGTGAGGTTGGGCCACCGGGGAAAGCGGTTGAGCAGGTAGCGATACAGCGGGTGAAAAATCAGTGCCACCGCACAGGCCCAGAAAATGGCGGTAAAGAAGGGTTTCAGCAGCAGCGCAAAGGCCACGGTGACCAGTGCCAGCGTGAATATAAACGAGCGTCTTTCCAGTCTTTCCTGCACCTGGGAGTCCCTGTTTTTTTAATGGGCGGTTTATGTGGGAAAAATTCCAGGAGCAATGAAAACAGATAGGGTCGTGCTTTACCAGCGCCGGTAACCGCAGGTATCCACATGGAAGCGGATGCCGCTGTAGATACCCAACCCCATATTCCACTTGCGGCCGTACTTTTTGTGAATACGGCGCAATTTGGGCAGCAGCTGTTTGCGGGTGTATTCGTCCTCCGGGATCATGTCGAGTCCACAGAAGTGCATATGCTTACTGGTGCGTGCGCCACCGGCCTTGGCGTTGTAACTGGCGGTGCGCCAGCCGGACAATACGATCACCGGACCGATGGCGGGAATGATGTACTCCTTGAGCACCTTCAGCGTGTCCACCATGGTCTCCCAGGTGTCTTCCGGGGGAATTGCGAACGGCGGCTCGTCAATCTCCTGCCAGTCGGTACCCTGGCGCAGCAGTTCGAACGGCGGTACAACCTCCGCCACGTGGTTCAGCTCCAGAAAGCGTTCCAGCTTCTGGTACTTCGCGCGGTTGTCTCCCTCATCGAGAAACTTTTCAAAGGCTAGAGGCGTTGCCGCGGTATAGCCCTTGATGCGGTAGGTCAGCGGCACATCCGGGTCGATGGGCTCCGGTGCCGGCTCGATATGAGTAACCGGCGAGACAATGCGCTCTGCCAGCTGTTTCACCTTCTCGACCGTCAACACAACCAGTACCACGGAAGCCACCAGTACCAGCGCGACAATCCAGATGACCCGGCGGCGCTCGATATGGATGTCAATGAACTCGTGGTCTTCGCTCTCTTTGATATCCATAGGGTCGAATTACTACCAGACAAGCAACGGTTGGAAACGGTCACCAGTGGCGGAAACCACAGGTGTCCACATGAAAGCGCACGCCGCTGTATATCCCCAGTCCCATGTGACTGGCGGGACCGAGGCGGGCGTGCAGGCTGCGCAGCTCCTCGATCAGCTCCTTGCGACTGATATTCGACTGGGGCACCAGATCCACGCCGCAAAAGGATTTGTGTTTGCTTCTCTTGGAGCCGCCGGCTTTGCGGTTATACGCGTCGCTGCGAAACGCCGAGACAATATCCACCGGACCTATCGCGGGCACCAGTTCATCGCGAATCAGCTTGAGGGTGGCGACCATATTCGGCCAGTAGTCTCTGGGTGGAATGGCAAACGGGGGTTCGTCGATATCCAGCCAGTCGGAGCCCTGGCGCAGGAGGTTCCCCGGCGCGGTCGCATCGGCGACGCCGGCCTGTTTGAGAAACTGCTCGAGCTGAGCAAATTCGCGGCGGTTGCGCCCCTGGCGCAGAAACTGGTTGAGACTGGCTTCGGTGGCGATCCGGTAGCCCTTGAGGTCGTAATAGGGCTTTTCCACCGCTTTGTAGTGCAGGTAAAGCCACAGTGCCAGCAGTAGCACCAGCAGCAGACCCACCACCCCGGCGACCACCCACCAGTTGGTCTGTTGATCCGGCGGCAGATGATCGTACCGGCGCTTGGCTCTGAAAAATGGATTGCCCGATGGCATACGCGCTCACTGCCCGCCCAAAAAAACTGCTTCTCTAATGACTATAGCCGCCTGAAAACGGGCTGCAGGCACCTGTTGGGGTGAGTCGGCAGTTGCCGGGCGGGGTTCAGGGGCGGGGGCGGGCTGGAAACAAAAAAGGCGATCCGAAGATCGCCTTGGGGGTGGCGGTCGCGAGGCCGCCGGGGGGGGAACAAAGGGTTACGCTTTGGGGCCTGCGTCCTTGATATCCGCGGTTACCGAGAACTTTTCAATGTTGTCGGCAAACAGGCCGGCCAGCTTCTGCGCCGCGGCATCGTAGGCACTTTGATCTGCCCAGGCGTTGCGCGGATTCAGGTAAGACTTGTCCACACCTGGCACTTCCTTGGGGATATCCAGGTTCATGATGTCCAGGTGCTCGGTCTCGGCGTTTTCCAGCGCGCCGCTCTGAATCGCTGCCACGACCGCGCGGGTAACCGGAATCGGGAAGCGTTTGCCCCGTTCGCCAGAGCCGCCGGTCCAGCCGGTATTCACCAGATACACTTTAGAGCCGAAGTCGGCAATACGCTTCATCAGCAGGTCCGCGTACTCGCGCGGTGCGCGCGGCATAAAGGGCGCGCCGAAGCAGGTGGAGAAGGTCGGGTGGATGCCCGCTTCCGCGCCCAGCTCGGTGGAGCCCACGCGCGCGGTGTAACCGGACAGGAAGTGGTACGCCGCCGCTTCCTTGGACAGAATGGAAACCGGCGGCAGTACACCGGTGACGTCGCAGGTCAGGAAGATCACATTCTTCGGCTCGCCGGCGCGGTTTTCCAGCTGGCGCATCTCTACGTGTTCCAGGGGGTAGGAGCAGCGGCCGTTCTCGGTCAGGCTGGTGTCGTCGTAGTCCGGTACTCCGGCATCGTCGGTCACCACGTTTTCCACAATGGCGCCGAAGCGGATCGCGTCCCAGATGACCGGCTCGTTCTTCTGGCTCAGGTTGATGGTCTTGGCGTAGCAGCCGCCTTCCATATTGAATACACCGCCCTTGGCCCAGCCGTGTTCGTCGTCGCCGATCAGGTAGCGTTCCGGGTCCGCGGACAGGGTGGTCTTGCCGGTGCCGGACAGGCCGAAGAACAGGCACACATCACCTTCCTTGCCCACGTTGGCCGCGCAGTGCATGGGCATCACGTCTTTTTCCGGCAGCAGGAAATTCTGCACAGAGAACATGGCTTTTTTCATCTCACCGGCGTAGCGCATCCCCGCCAGCAGTACCTTGCGCTGAGCGAAGTTGATGATCACACAGCCCTCGGAATTGGTGCCGTCGCGGGACGGATCACACTCGAAGTTGGCCGCGTGCAGGATGCGCCACTCTTCCTTGCCCTTGGGGTTGTATTTGTCGGCGCGGATAAACATGTTGCGGCCGAACAGGTTGTGCCAGGCGGTCTGGGTGGTGACTTTCACGGGAATATAGTGATCTTCGTCCTGGCCCACGTGCAGCTGCTGCACGAAACGGTCGTGGCTGGCGACGAAGTCTTCAACGCGACTCCACAGGGCATCGAATTTGTCGCTGGGGAAGGGGCGATTCACATTGCCCCACTCGATGCTATCGGCGGTGGAGGGCTCTTCCACCACAAAGCGGTCCGCGGGAGAGCGGCCAGTGCGCGCGCCGGTTACCGCCAGAAGTGCACCGGTGTGAGTAAGGTGACCCTCGCCGCGCTGCAGCGCCTGTTCGACCAGCTGGGCCGCGGAAAGGTTGGAGAACGCCTGCACCGACTCGTTTTGCTGTGCCATTCGCTTATTACCCATGAAAGTTGTATCACTGAAATAAATAGTAGGGGGTGCCGCCCGGAGTTGCTAAACAGATGCGAGACAGAGTCTCGATAAAACTGGCGCCCCAGGGCTGCTGGCGCGCGCATTATTACAAACTTCAAATCCCGATCACAGGAAGTTGTGTATAAAGTTTGAGCAAAAATGGCCTTATCTGGGAATTTTTTCGCGTAATTTTATTCAGAATTATGATGTAGTTTTTTTACTTCATAATTTTGGGGAATATTGGCTGTTCTGTAGTTTTTACTACAGTCAGAACTGCAGAGATGGATCGCTGCTGATTGGATAGGCGGGCACAAAAAACGCGCCGGCTGGCGCGTTTTAGATGGATCGAGGGGGGCTTGGGGCGAAGCTGGCGATGCCGGGTAAAGCTTTGTGAGACCTTCCGCGAGAGGGACCTCGCGGAAGAGCCCCCATGGATGGGTTTACGGCGTGTCTCACAAAGCTTTACCTGGTAGCGCCACCGCCACTAGCGCTGAATCAGTGCAGAGTATGCGGCGGCGCGTTAAACAGCTCCTCGACCTTGTCGCGATCGAAACGGTAGGTCTGATTGCAGAACTGGCAGTCCGCAGTAATCTCGCCGTTCTGCTCTTCCAGCAGCCGGTACACATCTTCCGGGCCCATGGCGATCAGCGCCCGCGCACTGCGGTCGGCGGAGCAGCTGCACTTGAAGCGGATATTGGCGGTGCCCAGGCTCGCCGGTTCCAGCTGATGGAACAGGCGGAACAGCAGTTCTTCGTGGGGCAGGCTGTGCAGCTCCTCCGGTGTGACCGTAGACGCCAGCTGCACGCCGGTTTCCCAGGCGTCTTCATTTTCCACCGCGGAAGCCGCGTTGTTACCGGGCAATACCTGCAGCATGATGCCGCCCACGGTGTCGGCGCTGGATTCGATCCAGAAGCGGGTCTGCAATTGCTCGGACTGGGTAAAGTAGTCCTCCAGGCACTCCGCCAGGGTTTCCTTCTCCAGTGGCACTATGCCTTGATAACGTTCGCCCTCCTGCGGGTCTACGGTGATCACCAGTGCGCCGCGGTTGCCCACAAGCTCGCGCAGGGTCGCGCGCTCTTCGATCTCCGCGCCCTCTGCAACGCGCGCCAGGCCGCGTACATCGCTCTGGTGTGTACACTCCGCCACCAATAGGGGCACGTTGCCTTCGCCGCGGGCCTGCAGCATCAGGCTGCCTTCGAATTTGAGCGTCGTGGCGAGCAGGCAGGAAGCGGCGAGAAATTCGCCCAGTAGTTTCTGTACCGGCAGTGGCAGTTGGTTTTGCGTCAGCACCTCCCGGTAAGCATCGGTAAGCGTGACCAACTGACCACGTATATCGTGCTTGGAGAAGATAAAGCGTTCCAACTGATCCGACATGATGTGTGCCTCGCTGACTATCGGTGGGGGGACGTGGGGAGGCGATTTTAGGGGCAGCCCGCCAGAATTGCGATAGCCTTCAATGGTAGTGCAGGAGGCGTCTATCCACACAGGCGCCGAACCTGGGCCTCCAGTTTGCGCGCTTCGATCTGCCGCTGTCGCTCACTGATGGTGGACTCCTTTCCCTCCGCATCCACGAAATACACCGGGCCCTGCAGAATGGACAACTGTTTGCGTGCCCGCCGACAGGCAATCTGCTGTTGCCGCACCTGATTGGCCTGCTCCCGTTGCTTGCGCGCCGCGTACTCCTGCTCGATATCACTGTAGTGGCGATTGTCGGGAAAATCCTGGCGGCGGGTGGGGTCGGCGCTGTTCACCGGTTTCAGCTGCCCATCCAGGGACTCGGCGTCGGCCTCCACCGGTGGGCGATCGCCAAAATGGACCTTGCCGTCCTTGTCGACCCAACGGTACAGCTCACCGGCCAGGACCGGCTGGCCCCAGAGTGTAAGCAGCAGGGTGGCTCCCCCTGCCAGGATGGAATATGTGAACCGTCCCCGCACCGTCGTCCCTCCATTGAACTGAGATTTTTGCAATACGTCTGCGTGGTTACTGGATCTGGCCGAGTCCGGCATCGCCGGTTTTCACTTCCTCGCCGCGTTCGGCAAGAGCGCCAAACAGGCCCAGCGAATGGCGTTCTGGAATGTGGTATGTCTGCAGGATCAGCGGTTGCTGTTCCCGCGCTGCGGCGCTGTCGAGCACCATACGATAGCCAGCGCCGTCTTTCAGTTCGATATATTCGCTTTCGTTGGCTTCCATCAGCTGCGCGAATTGCTGAAAGTCCCGGATCGGCTCACCATTGACGGACTCGATGATCCAGTTTTTCCAGTCGTGATAGCCCAGATTCACCGGTGCCGGCAGTACCTTGAGTGCGACTACCAGTTCCTGCTGCTCGGGGCTGGACCACTGATTGCGCGCGTAGAGGTAATCAATGGGCGCTTTGGAGTGCCAGTTGCCGCCCCAGCGCTTGATCAGGTTCATATTCAGCGGCACAAACACCACACCACCATAGATGTAGTAGCGCGGGCGCTGGTCGAACTTTTCCCCCTGCACCAGAGAGCGCGATGGTGGTGTGGCGGCGAGAGTGATTTCCTCGTTGTAGATCTTTCCATCCCGGGCAAAGCGCACCGGCAACGGGTCGCCCACGTGGTACTGATCCACGGCAAAGTGGTAATTGGTGCGCTGGTGTTCGCGCCACTCAATGGTGCGGTCCGCGGCGATGTCGAACCCGTCTACCTGCAGCAGAACGTCGCCGGGTTGCAAAACCTGTGCGGCGGGAGCGTCCTCAAATACCCGCACCACCAGCGCGCCTTCCTGATCCGGTGCCAGGCCAGCGGCGGCTTTCATGGATGGGCTCTCCAGGCTCTGGGTGACCGCACCCAGTTCCGGGAAGCCCTGATGCACGCCGTCTTTGGCGTCTTCCAGTACGTGATCAATGACGCTCGGGGGGACAAAGTAGCCCAGGTTTTCGGCACCGTTGCTGTTGTTGGTCTGCATGGCCACGCCGACAATTTTGCCGTTGGAAATCACCGGGCCACCGCTGTTACCGGGGTTGATGGCGGCATCGATCTGACCGGCCATCAGATAGCTCTCAGCATGGGCGTAGTACTGGTGTTCGACCCTGGACAGCACGCCGCGGGTGATGGACAGGGATTTGCCGCCGATGGGGTAGCCGTAGACGGTGACTTCTTCCTGTAGCTCGGGCAGCTTGCCGAAGGTGAGTGCGCGGGTGTCGTCGAAGAAGGCTTCATCGTCGACGGTAAGCAGGGCGAGATCGGCGTCGTGGGAGACGAATTTGACCCGCGCGCGAAATTTCTGCGCATCGCCGTGGCGCTGTACCTGAATAAAGCTGCCGTTGGCGACAACGTGGGCGTTGGTGAGTATCTGCTGGCCTTTGATCACCGCGCCGGAGCCGGAGATCTGCTTGGCATTCAGCAGGGCCCAGGGGTTGAAGTAGTCTGGGGCGGCGGCGGTGGTGTAGATCTTGATGATCGAGCGCTTGAGCTGCTCCCGCTCACGGCTGTCGGCGTGGGTGAGTTGGGAGAAGCAGAGGATCAGCAGGCCCAGTTTCAGGAGGCAGGGTTTCAGCAGGTGTTTCATTACGCGTCGAGTCTTGATTATTTGTGGGTCTGGGCCAGTTTAGCACTTTGGCGGGTTTGTGCTCTGTTGTGGGGCCACGTCAGGTTATGGGGTCTGTCCTTTCGTCGTTTTGTGGCGGCCAGGCGTCGGGTACAGGTTTTCAGGACCGCTGCGAGTACATCCATGTACGCTGCGTCGCAAACGTCCCTGTTTGCGACGCTCCTGAAAACCTGTACCCGACGCCTGGCCTTAGCATTTAGCTTCTGTACTTCGTAGCATCTGGATCCCGGATCGAGTCCGGGATGACAATGTCTGTAGTGGAATCGTCATGCCGGGCTTGATCCGGCATCCAGTGGGCGTGGCAGGGAATGCGTTAGTCTTGCGACTCTCGCAGGAACCGGTGAATCTGCCGACGCTGTTTCTTGTTCGGGCGTTCGTGGGAAATATTTGCGTTGCTCGCCTTGCGATCCGCAGCAAACTGCTCGCGCTTGGCAATACTGTCTTCGGTTTCCCGATACAAAGTCTGTGCGATATCCGCACCACGGCGCTGGTCGGAAAGTACAAGTACCTCTACCACTTTTTCGTCCCAACCTTGGCGAATGGTGAGCAATGTACCGGTAGTTATTTCCTTACTGGCTTTCACCCGCTGCCCTTCCGCATGCACCTTGCCACCCTCAATGGCCTGTTTGGCAATGCTGCGGGTCTTAAAAAATCGCGCGGCCCAAAGCCACTTATCAATACGTACTTTTTCCATCAGAAATAAATTCAAAAATTACTACGAAGCAAGAATGTCGAATGCGAAGGACGGGTGCTGGGTGGCGCTTTCTAGGAGCGTCGCAAACAGGATGTTTGCGCCGCAGCGCCCAGGGATGGGTTCACAGCGGTCCTGGAAAGCGCCACCCAGTGCCCGGTCGCCACCTGGGGTAATAAAAGACTGAAAAGAACTACGGAGCCCGAAGAATCTCATCAAAATCATGAATCGCCGGAAACTCGGTAATTTCCCGAACCGGGCTTTTACTATCGGGCTGGCGGATGCAAAGCAGGTGTTCGATACCGTACTCCTGCGCCGCACCCAGCACATGCAGATTGTCATCCACAAACAGCGTGCGCGCCGGATCAAATGGCTGGCGCTCCTGCAGCGAGTGCCAGAACAGCGTGCTTTCTTTCGCGTGACCCAGATCGTGGGACGAGACAATCTCATCCAGCCACTGATCAATACCGGTAATTTCCAGCTTGTGACTCAGGCCATCCGGATGCGCATTGGTCACCAGCAGTGCACGCTTGTTCATCGTGCGCAGACTGCGCAAAAAATTGTCCGTATGCGGCCGCAGTGCAATGCGATCCTCGATCTCCCGATAGATCGCCGGCACATCCAGCTTCAACACATCCGACCAGTAGTGCAGACAATACCAGTCCAGGGTGCCGCGCAACTCATCGGTCATACGGATCACCAGCTGCTGCGCCTCCGCCACCGGAATACCGTTCGCCTCCGCATAGCGCAGGGGCAAATGCTCCATCCAGAAGTGATTGTCGTAATGCAGATCCAGCAGCGTGCCGTCCATATCCAACAGCACCGTATCGATCCGACTCCAGTCCAGCATATCCAACCTACTCCGTGAACCAGGATCCACGGTTGCACAAAAAATGGTCGACTATTATGCCCTCAAGCCCGCCGAGGCGCCAACTCCCCACGAATCAGGCCGATGATCAGCAGCGCCTGGGCCGCATAGTAGGTCAGCATGATCCAGGTGCCTGACAGCGGCACCGGATACAAAAAGCGGTTGATCGCAATCAGCGCATCCGATGCCATGAAGGCCAGGGCACCGGCAAACAGCAGAGAGGAGCGGTCCCGGTGGGCGGCTGCGGACAGTGCCATGGCGGAGATCGCCGCGATATACAGAGTGACCGGCAGAGCCAGAGGGCCCGCAGCGGGAAGAATCTGCACCGCCAGCATCGCCGCTGCTACCAGAATGGCAAAGGCACGCCCCGCCAGACACAGACTGAGCCGCGCATGGCGGGCGAAGGTTACCGTGTAGGTGAGTTGCGCCAGTAAAAACGCATCCAGGCCGAAGACGAAGTGGCTGTTGAACGGGATCGCCAGCAGCACGTCACCGGTTGCCGAAAACACCAGTGCAACAATGGCTAGCAGGCGGGTTGAGCCGGCGAGAGCGGTTGCCGCGAGCCACAGGAGTACGGCGATGGGCACAATCTTCATGGCGGCCATCCATACCGCGCTGATGCCCGCACCATCCAGAGTCATATATGCGAGTGCGCTGGCGCCAAACAGTACCATCGGAGCTGGCTGCAATCCGCCAGGTGGTTGGGTTTCCATCGCGATCGTCGACATAGGCTTCTCCGTTATTTTTCGTTTTGTTGCTATGGGGAGTATTCTTGCCCGAGTATTCGCGAATCTGCCGCGCCGTACAATCCGCTGCGGCGTGACATTTTCGACCACAGATTCCGTTTTCTGATTTCTGGTATTAACTAAGCCACCCCCTTTTGTCCATTCAAGGAGTGACAGATGAAGGTCAACAATATTCTCGAAACCATCGGCAACACGCCCCACGTACGTATCAATCACCTGTTTCGCGACGACATCGAGGTGTGGATGAAGGTGGAGCGCTTCAATCCCGGTAGCAGCATCAAAGATCGTATCGCCCTGGGGATGATCGAGGATGCGGAGAAGTCCGGCGCACTGAAACCGGGGGGTGTCATCGTGGAGCCCACCTCGGGCAATACCGGTATCGGACTGGCGATGGTGGCGGCGGTGAAGGGTTACCCGCTGATTCTGACCATGCCGGAGTCCATGTCGGTGGAGCGCCGCAAGATCATGAAAGCACTGGGGGCGGAGTTGGTGCTCACTCCCAAGGAAAATGGTATGCCCGGGGCCATCGCTATGGCGGAGGAGATTCTGGCGAAGCATGAGAACAGCTGGATGCCCCAGCAGTTCAAGAACCCGGCGAATGTGACGGCACATCGGGACACCACGGCCCGGGAAATTCTGGCGGACTTTCCGGAGGGCTTGGATTTTCTGATTACCGGTGTGGGTACCGGTGGCCACATTACCGGGTGTGCGCAGGTGTTGAAGGCGTCGATGGCGAACCTGCAGGTGCTGGCGGTGGAGCCGGAGAAGTCGCAGGTGATTGCCGGTGGTGAGAAGGGTATGCACCGTTTGCAAGGTATTGGTGCGGGTTTTGTGCCGGAGGTGCTGGATAAGGAGGCGCTGGACGGCACCATCGGGGTGAGCGAGGAGGATAGCTTTGAGATGGCGCGGCAGTGTGCGTTGAAGGAGGGGATCTTTATCGGCATTTCATCCGGGGCGTCGCTGGCGGCGTTGAAGAAGCGGGAGAAGGATCTGGATGCCGGTAGTCGGGTGCTGGTGTTCAGCTACGACACCGGTGAGCGCTACCTGTCTATCGACGACCTCTTTTCCGCGTAATCGCCCTTCTCTCTATTCCAGGTCAGGCGGGATCTATCCACAAAACCCGTCTTGGCCTGCGTATAATCCCTTTTTTCTTTTGAGTTCGGTGGCGGCGGCGCTACCGGGTGTCCCCTTGTGAGACACGACCTAGGCGGCCCCCCGTGAATCCATCCATGGGGGCTCTGCAAAAACATCCTGTTTTTGAAGGTCTCACAAGGGGACACCCGGTATCGCCGCCTTCGCATCGGGCTACAGTCGCACATATAGCATTAGATAGTTACCCGGGGGAATCATGGAAAACGTAGTAAGCAGGGAGCTGCTGGATCAGGTCATCGCCATTTCAGTGGAAGCGGGTGAGGCGATTTTAGAGGTGTACAACGCCAGTGGTGAGCTGGAGGTGGATACCAAGTCCGATGATTCTCCGGTGACCGCTGCGGACCTGGCGGCGCACAAGATTCTGGCGCCGGCGCTGGCGAAGCTGCTAGATGGGGTGCCGGTGTTGTCGGAAGAAGGTGAGATGCCTTCTTACGATGTGCGCAGTCAGTGGGACCGCTACTGGATCATTGATCCGCTGGATGGCACCAAGGAGTTTATCCGCCGCAACGGTGAGTTCACGGTGAATGTGGCGCTGATTGAGAAGGGCGAGCCGGTGCTGGGGGTGGTGCACGTGCCGGTGTTGGATATTACCTATGCGGGCGCCAAGTCCCTGGGGGCGATGAAGCGGGATGCGTCTGGTGAGACGGCAATTTCTGTGCGGGCGATGCAGCCGCGGCTGGAGGCGAAGCTGCCGATTGAGGTGGTGGCGAGCCG
Organism: Microbulbifer elongatus; assembly: GCF_021165935.1. Classification (NCBI taxonomy): domain Bacteria; kingdom Pseudomonadati; phylum Pseudomonadota; class Gammaproteobacteria; order Cellvibrionales; family Microbulbiferaceae; genus Microbulbifer; species Microbulbifer elongatus. Next base: position 974,002 of record NZ_CP088953.1, read on the forward strand.
CAGTCATGGGGCCGGTGCGGTGGATGCGCTACTGGAGCGTATCGAGGGGGCGCTGGGTGAGACCGGGCTGAAGAATATGGGCAGCTCGCTGAAGTTGTGTCTGGTGGCCGAGGGTGCGGCGGATCTGTATCCGCGTCTGGCGCTGACCTGCGAATGGGATACGGCGGCGGCACAGGCGGTGGTGGAAGCGGCCGGTGGTATGGTGGTGGACGATAAGTTCGACCTGCTGCGCTACAACCAGAAGGACGAGCTGCTGAATCCGTTCTTCTATGTAATCGGTGATTCGTCGTTTGACTGGAAAACGCTGCTTCTGGGCTAAGGCCCGGTAGCCCCACGGATCCCGTGGCCGGGTCACGGGCCCGGTAAAGTGTCCATTTCTGGTCTAGGCTTTACGGTATTACCCGTCTGCCGCCGTAGCTTTCGACGACAGTTTTTCGTTGAAATATGTGCAAGCGGCGGTAGTCGGTTCCATCCACCTGCTCTATCCGATACCGGGATTGGGAGGTAATGCCATGGCTTGTGCCCGTGCTGCTCACGTGAATGTGAGCGAGACCGAAACCCGCCATCTGCGCCAGCGCCTGCAGGTGGAGATTACCTGGCTGTCTCGCCAGCTGCAGGATCTTCAGACGGCAGACCAGCTTCCCGACCACTCTCTGCAACAGACCTACAGGGAAATGATTTTTTCCCGTCGCGCTCTGCTTGGACGTATTCCCCGCTGAGCAGCGCCTTTTGCAGAAAACTTTTCCTGCCGGCTTGCGATTTCCGCAATTTTTACCGCGCGCGTCGCGCATTTAATTTCTTTGCTGAGAATTTTGTTCAAGTTTGAACAATTGGGTCTACGCTTGGTGGGATAAAAGTTAACTTAAAAGAGAAAGCCCATGCGTTATCCGGTTGTGGTCCACAATATTGAATTCGCCGGTTACGGTGCCATCGCGCCGGACCTGCCACACTGCCACTGCCACGGAGAAACGCTGGAAGCTGCTTTGCAGAAGATGGCGGAAACCATCGCCGGTCGGCTCGACGAAATTCAGGATGCGGGCAATACGCCGCCGGAACCTGGTGACCTGGAGATACTGCGGAAAAACCCGGCGTTCGCCGGCGGTGTCTGGGCAATTATCGATATTGAACAGAACGCCTTCAGCCCCCGTTCCTGAAACACACTCTCACACAACGGATTCTAGTAAGTATGCGCTGATGCCGCCGGCAAGTCGGTTTCGGTGCGGTTAAACAGGGAAGTCAAATAATGAAAGCATTGGTATTTCTTCTCACATTGTTCGCCTCGGCTCTGGCCTCCAACAGCGCGCTGGCACAGTGGAACAACCCGATTGATGGATACTGCAACGGTGAGTACCACATTGTGGGCACGGTTGGCCTCGGTGTGGGTGAGTTGCAGATCAACGATGAACAGGATTTCGCCGGGTATGCCAGTATCGGTGTCACGCCGGACGCGGGTGTCTGGCAGGTGGAACTGCGCTATACCGGCTTTGACGATGGCAGTGTGTCGGTGGATCAGTGGGGGATCGGTGCCAAGGTGGATTTCACCATGAGCTGCGACGTCCAGTGTCTCTACTGGATGGTGGGTTGGAACTATGGTGAGTTCGATGTGGATACCATCGAGCGCCGCGGACTGATCTATGACCTGAACGACAATGCCGACGACAATTACTGGAATGCCGGTGTCGGCTACCGCTACAACTGGACCAAAGATTTCAATACGTCCATCGAGTACAACTACAACGATGTGGATACCAAATTCTATTACTACGATGGTGTTGACGATGTGCGCTTCGACCTCGGCCATCTGCGCACACTGACCGTGAACTTCAGCTATCGCTTCTGAGCGGATTCCTCGGGGAGTGGGCCCGGTGCGGAAAAAGCCGTGCCCACTCTTTGATTTCCGGTAAGGATAGATTAGTCAAATGCGTATGACAGGCTCATATTGAGGCCGTCATCCCGACCCAGCTGATACCCGTTGTAGTGCGCGGAAACGCTGTTGGTCCACTCCAGTCCCAGTCGCACTCCCGCGAGTGGCCCCGCCTGAGCTACCAGATTGACCCCCAGAGCAGCATCTACAAATTCGCCACCGTAATTGCCCTGCAGGTCCGATGGGCTCGCGTGGTTGTGGGGTCCGTTGTAGTGGCCGTTGATGTCGTGCTGTTTGGTGTAGCCCAGACGTGTGGAAACACTCATCCAGTCTGCCACACGGTAGGCGCCCCAGGCGGTGGCACCGTAGCGTTCACCAAAGCTGAAACCGGAATCATTTTCTTCCTGCATCGGCAACCGGGCATTGGCCTGTGCTCCCCAGCTCAGTCGATTGTGGCCACTGGTATAGGTGAGCGAGGGCATCAGGTCCCAGGTGCCGGTGCCCAGCTGCATGCCGTAGTGAACAAAGGTGCCATCCGCATTTTTCAGGTCCACGTCACCGGTGGGCGCGCTGATCCCCAGCGTACCGTGAAGCTTGTAGCCGCGGTTATCCGCAATACGGAACAGACCCGCGACCACCGTGTCTCCGGTACCACTGGTTCCGTGGCTATGACTGCCGTGCATGTCCATGTCGTGGCCCATGCCATCTCCATCCATCCCGCTCATTTCACCCATGCCGCCCATATGGTGGTCGTGGCTGACACCGGTCATCGCCATCCCCATATCCATGGACATGGTCTGAGGCATGAACATCAGGGTCAGACTGTCGCTGACCGCGTACATGATGTCGAGCATGTGCATTTCCATGGTCATGGTGGTGGGGACCATAGAGTAGCCCGCATGCCCCGCCGCGGCCGCGGTGGTCTTGTGCGAACCGGAATACAACCCGGAGAAGGTCTCGCGCAGGTAGCGGTATCCGAGCATCCATTCCCCCTGCTGATGCAGATGATCCGCCATGACCCCTGCAGGTGCATGACTTTCCGGCAGGTACGCCGGTAGTGCGCTGTCATGGCTCAGTGCCGGCGTGCTGCTGATGGCAAGCGCGAGGGGCGTCAAACAGGTGAAATGTGTCCCGAAGCGATTCATTGATGATTCCTTGTCATTGAGGGAGTCAGTGTGGATCTGCCTCCCGGGGTATCCGCGATTCGTGTAAATGGTCCTTGGGGCGCTAGAGGCTACCAGCGGCATTGCCAGACGGAAGCGACTGCGACGAAATGCCCCACCTTGGCCACATCGTTGGCAGCGCGTAGGTGACCACCGTCACTTGTGGCATCATGGCTGTGCGAATGCAAAAAACAAAAGAATCGAACAAGGATTGATCAGTGAACGATAAATACGATATTGAAATTACCGGTGAAGCGGTTGGGGGGAAAAGCCAGCAGGAAGCCATTGCGGCGCTGGCCCGCTATGCCGGAATCAGCGAAGAGCGCGCCCAGCAGATGTTCGCCAGTGCGCCAACTGTGGTAAAGCGCGATATTCCTGAAGACCTTGCCGAGCGTTATGAGCGCAAGCTGGCCGATCTTGGCATCGGCGCGCGCCGCGCCGTCGCCAATGTGCACGAAGAGGCGCTGGCGCTGGAACCGGTGGAAGCTGGAGCAGACACGCCCGACGCCGCTGCCGCCGAAGTGCACTCCTCCGCCTCAGGGAGCCCCGCGGCGGACACGCCGGCAGCGCAGGCCGGTCAGGTGCCGCCTACCGGTGGCAGCAGCGGCGGTGAAACCGAAGGAAAGCGCCATATCGGTTTTGTGTTTTCCGGAAATGGTTACGAGTACTTCAAGATCTGGATTGTGAATATCCTGCTGACCATCGTCACACTGGGTCTCTACGCGCCCTGGGCGAAGGTGCGCAACGCCCAGTACTTTTACGGCAATACCAGCCTGGATAATGCCAGCTTTGCCTTTACCGCCGACCCCAAAAAAATGCTCATCGGCCGCCTGATCGCCCTTGGTTTACTGGTCGCGTTTATGGCGATCTATAACGTATCACCGGTGGCGGGCTTGTTTCTCAGCCTTGGGCTGATTTTTGTCTTCCCGTGGGTGCTGAACCGGACCTTTGCGTTCTACGCACGTAACAGTACCTACCGCAATATCCGCTTCCGGTTCGTGGGCCGCTACACCGATGCGCTGGTGAATTTTCTCGGTTGGCCAATCCTGGCTACGCTGAGCTTTGGTCTGCTGTCACCGTTTATGCTCTTCAAGCAGAAGCAGTACGTGATTGATAATCACCGCTACGGCAACAAGAGCTTTGCATTCCGTGCCAAGGTCGGAGATTTTTACGGACTGGTATTTATCGCCATCGGTATTGGTCTCGCAGGGTTGATTGCGGGATCCCTGGTGGGGGTGGTGCTGGCTCTGATCTATGCGCCGCTGGGTATTCTTTCCGGTGTTGCCGCCCTGGCTGGTTACGCGGTGGGTATCCTGTACTTCGTGACCAATATGCAGAACCTTATTTTTAACAACACCAGCCTGGCCGACAACGATTTCAAGGCGCGTTATCAGATGAAATCCTACGGTCTGCTGATGGTCACCAACTTCCTGATGACCATCGTCACTCTCGGACTTTTCATCCCCTGGGCCAAGGTGCGTGTTGCACACTACGCGGCCGAACACACTGCGCTGAATGTTACCCAGGATCTGGATAAATTCGCGGCCATCAGCCAGCCGGATGAATCCGCCTTTGGTGAAGAGTTTGGCGATGTATTTGATATGGAAGTGGGTATTTAATAGCACCAGTTACCATGCAATACATCATTCAGGGAAAATGGCAGGACGGCGCAACCAGCGCCGTGTCGCCTGCCGAGCTGCGGTGCCTCGATGGTCGGGTCTACCTGTCTGTCGCCGGCCGTGAGTTCCTGCGCGCACCGCATAGCCAGTTAACCCTCTCGCCGAAGCTCGGGCGTACACCGCGTTACCTGCATTTTGCCGAGCAGCCCGGCCAGTTTGAGAGCGATGACCACGAGCAACTGGATCGCCTGAGCCGCGACCTGGGTGGTGGTGGGTACGCGTTCATTCATCGGCTGGAAAACCACCTCGGCATGGTGGTACTCGCTACTGTGGTGGTGGCGGCACTGATCTGGGGTTACTTCACCTGGGGTGTGCCGGTGGGGAGCAAGGTGCTGGCAGAGCGGCTGCCGGCAGACCTGTTGGACAGATCCGCGCAGGAAACGCTGACGTTCCTTGAGGAGTTCCAGTTTGAGGAAACGGCACTGAGTGCCGAGCGTCAGCAGGAAATCCGGGATAGCTTCCACGACTTTGCTCCGCAATATCCGATCGAGAAACTGCGCTTTTACGGCGGGGGCAGTCAGGGTGCGAACGCCTTTGCCCTGCCCGACGGCACGATCATATTTACCGACGAGATCATCGCGTTGGCGGATACCGACGAAGAGTTACTGGCGGTCTTCGGGCATGAGCTCGGACACGTCGCACACCGGCATTCGTTGCGCCACGTGATTCAGGGGTCGGCAATTTCTCTGACCCTGGCCCTGATCACCGGGGAAGTTTCCGCGCTTGGGGACTTGCTGCTGACCGCGCCCGTGGTGTTTACCCAGTTATCCTATTCCCGGCAGTTTGAATTGGAGTCCGATGATTACGCGGTTCAGATGTTGCGTGACCGCGGGCATTCACCTCAGGCCCTGGCCGATATGCTGACCAAGTTGTATCAGAGTAAACGCTGCGAAGCGGTCAATGGCTGCGATACCGATGACGAGTCGGCCGCAGATGTTGAAAGTGCCGGTGATGGAGAGTGGCTGCACTATCTGAGTACCCATCCCCATCTCGAAGAGCGTATCTCGCTGACCCGAGACCGCGAATAACCCGCCTGTCAGAGACGTGTAAATGAACGGGAAATGGTTGCTGCGAATTGGCCTGGTTTCGCTTCTCCTGATCATGGTGTATGCCGCCCTGCCCTGGTATTCCGCTCGCCAGCTGATCGAGGCGGCACAGCACAATGATGTGGCCAAACTGGAACGCTATGTGGACTTCCCCCAGTTGCGCGGTAATATTCGCCGGCGTTTGCAGGAAGAGGTACACCGTTCCCTCGCGGGTGATCTGCCGCCAGAGCTCGGCGAATTGTTCAGTGCCGGTGCCGACCTGTTTCTCGAGCCGCTGCTGAAGCGCCTGATCAGTCCCGAGGGGATCACCCAGCTGATACAGGGGCAGCGTGACTGGCGGGAGTTCGAGCGGGAGCTAAACAGTCTCGGTACCGGTAAGCATGACCGACCGCACGCGGACAATTCCGCAGCCTCAGCAAACGCCGGTTCAGACAGTGCCAACGGCGACGACCACGGACACCACTGGCATATGGAGCACTGGTATTTCAGTGGACACAGCACCGTAGAGGTGGTATGCGGCAACCGTGAAGATGATCAGTTGGTGCAGCTGCAATTGCAGCGCAGGGGCTTGCGTTGGCTGCTGGTCGATATTCGGAAAATTGATGACCTTACCGGGGAGGACTGACTATGGCTGTTACTCTGCAGATGCACGAATCGCTGAACGTATTTGGCGACCCTCTTATCCCCTGCAGTACCGACCCGCTTACGGGATTCTTTCGCGATGGCTGTTGTAATACCAACGATCAGGACCTGGGTTCGCACACGGTGTGTGTGGAGGTAACCCGTGACTTTCTGAAATTTTCTGCACAGCGCGGTAATGATCTCAGTACACCGATTGAAGAGTTTGGCTTTCCCGGCTTGAACCCCGGAGATCGGTGGTGTCTGTGTGCCGCGCGTTGGCTGGAGGCGCAGAAGGCAGAGATGGCGCCGCGGGTCTATCTGCAGCGTACGCATAAGCGCGCGCTGGAAATCGTACCGCTGGAAGTGTTGCGGCAGTACGCGGCGGATCTGAACTGATCGGTGCCGCTGTTCTGCTCGAGCCGCGTTGGGGACGGCCCTTGCGGGCGTGGTATTCAAAGTGCCCTGCGGTAAGCCGTCCCGGCTTACCCAGAGCCGACCTCGCGGTCGCGACCAGCTCACAGGATGAAAATTTGTTGGTGAGCACGAAATCCCTGTCTCGCCGGTAACCTCGGGTGCCCGGTCTGCTCACTACCGAGAATGCGCCTCGCGGGGTTAGTGGGCAATAGCCCCTAGGGGCCTAATTCGTGGGGCTCGCGGTGCTGTCTGCTGCGACTTTTTCTCTTCGCCGTCAAATCAAACCTTCGCTGATACATCTGGACACCAGTTGACCGGTCGTCTTGCAGTCGGACTTTTTCAGAATATTTTTCCGGTGGTTTTTGACGGTGTGGGGGGATATGTTCAGTAACCGCGCCACATCCGCACTGGTTTTCCCATCGGCCAGCAGTCGCACAATTTCCATTTCCCGCTGGGTAAACAGCGATGGTGTGCCAATGCACTGCTGGGGATTATTGAATACATCGATATTGCTATAGCTCTCCCCCCCAAACAGATTCAGCAGGGACAGTTTGTAGTTACTGGCGCTGACCAGGTGCGTAATATCGGTATGAATGCCGAGGGTGCGTGCCACACCATAATGCTCATCAGTGTCGAGAATGATGGCCTGGTGATTGAACAGGCGATAACTGCCATCGGCCACTCGCATACGGCCGCTATAGGAAATCTTATAGTTCTTGGCCTGATCCATACCGATATGGTTTTTCAGGATGAAGAAGGCCGTTTCTTCTGCTTTTGCGGCAAAGGGAACATCTTCCGGGTGTCCCCGTTCGATCAGCGATTGCACGGTCGCGGCCTGCGGGTCGACCCCCAGGATGTCCTGAATCGACGGGCTGACCATCATGGGCTTGTCGAGATTCAGGAAATCGAGCACGTAGTAGTAACAGGGGCCGCTACTGAAAGTATTGGCAATAAACTGGTCCAGTTCATAGCGTTGCTGCGCAACACCCTTGCGCGCAAAAAAACCCGGAATATTATGCCAGGCCCGATAGATCGGGTTGCTGTTCGCCGCTAGCCTCTCAAGATCCATGGAAATTCCCTGTTTATTATCGTGCTGGACCATCGCCGATGGATTTTTGATCGGTATCCCGGGTGATTGTTGTTTATAGCAAATACGCGCGGGCTGGCACAGATTTCGTTGGGCGGTTGTAGAGGGAATTTGTGTCTGTAAATTCAGTTCGGTTTTTTTGGGGGAAGGTTAGACAGGTAATGCGTTAATGCATGGTTGCACGGCGGGGCTGGGGTCAAATTGACCCTTCGATGGCACAGCTTGCCAGTAGCTGGCTCATATTCTGGCAGCCCGCTTTTTTCAGAATGCGCTTGCGGTGGTTTTTTATGGTGTATTCAGAGAGAGACAGCACTTCACCGATCTGAGCGCTGGTCAAACCTTTGGAGACGAGCTGAATCACCGAGATTTCCCGCTCGGTGAAGAGTGGTTTGGTGGGATCGGGTTTCGGTGGATGGTTGTCCACTTCGATATTGAGGTAGGAGGGTTCCCCATTCATACCGATCAGTGACAGCCGGTAGTTATTCTGTGTGGTGAGGTGGGAAATATCCGTGTGTACGTTCAGTGCTTTTCCGATTCCCCCACTTTCATCGGTATCGAGCACAATGGACTGGTGGTTGAACAGGCGATATTCACCAGTTTTCACTCGGAAGCGGAAGCAATAGGAAAATTTGTAGCGGGTGATTTTATCCATGCCGATACGCTGCTGCATAACGCGGATAGCGGTTGCCTCCGCATTGGCGACAAATGTGCGATCGTCCGGGTGGATCAGCGCCAGTACATCCTGAAACGTCATGGTGGCGATGTTCAGGTCGTGAATCTGCTCGATCTGGGGGCTGACGTAGAGGAGCTCCAGGTCGAAGAGGTCGAAGATGTAGTGGTAATGGGGGCCGTTGCTGAACACCCGGCTCACCATTTCATCCACTTTCAGGTTGGTCAGCTCGGTTTTGTTTTGCGCAAAAAGTTCGTTGCGCTGGTTCCACACGCTGATCAGCATGTCGTCACTGTTCAACTTTTGTTCTTTTGATTCACTGGCCAACAGGGCGCTTCCTTTGTGATGGGTGTCACATTATTTGTGAGACTTTTGTACCAGACAAGTGGCGCTTGGCGCAAATGTATTTATCCGCGATCCGCGAAATGGCGCCCGTAGCGTCGCGGTCAGACAAAGTGACCGCTCAGTAAAGGTCTAGCGCCGGCTATCGGTGGCGTTATACGGGATCGGCTGATGTGGCCGGGGTGAGGCTGAGGGCGTACCGCAAAGGGGCCGCTGGGAGTGGAAGCCGGTCCGCTGCAGCCGCCGGCAGGACACGGCGGCGGACTGCAGCAGGTACTCTGCTCAGGAAGGCAGGAAGTCGATAGAGTAGTTTAGGGTGGATTTTTCCACATTCGCCGTACCGAAATTGATCAATCGAATTCGCGCCAGCAGCTTGCGCTCCAGATCTTCATCACCCAGCTCGCTGCTTACCAGGCTGACCGCGGAGATCACCCCATTGGGCTCAATGACCAGCTTGACGGTGACCTTGCCGGCCAGAGTCGGATCCCGACGCAGCGCGCGGTTGTAGATGGCGAAGATGGCGCCCTTGTTGGCTTCCATGACCTGGCGGATGGATTCTTCACCGCGTGTTCCGCGCTCGCGACGAGCTTCCTTACTGCTGGACTTGGCGGCCACCTGCGCTTCAGCCACTTCCACCTGAGTGGTTTCGCGACCGGACAGAGCGGAGCCTCCGGTGTTGCGGCTCAGTTGCCCGGTATTGATGCCGCCACTGGCCGCTTTGGACTTGTCGGTAATCAGCGAGCGGTCAATCTTTTGCGCATTGGCCGCGCCGCTGGCCAGGGAATTGGCATTGGCTACCTGAGACACGTCGAGGCTGTCACGCATATCCATCAGGTCGTCCTGTAGCTGCATCAGGCCACTGTTGGCTGCCTTTTCCCGCGCCTTGGCTACCTCTTGCGCGGGTGCCTTTTCCGTCAGTGGTTTGGGTTTGACGGTTTTGATGGGCTCGGGTTTGGGTTTGGGCTTCTCAACCGGCTTGGGCTTTTCTTTCTTCACCTCTTTGGGCTTTTCGATTTTTTTCTCAACCGGTTTGGGCTTGGGCTTTTCTACCGGCTTGGGTAATTCCTTTTTCTCGAGAATGACCCGTGCCAGCTGCGGCGGCAGCTGCTCTTTCTGCTCGCGGGTCAGTTCCGGCGCCGGAATGAAGGTGAATAGTGCACCGAGCACCACAAATGCGGCAAAGCCCGATTTGAGGAACTTGATAAAGCGCTGGTCTTCCTCTTCCGTGGACGCCCAGGGCAAGGTGGAGTTGTAGTAGTGCCACGGCATCAGTGCCGGGCGATGCGTCGTCTGTGTGCTACTGAGAGAGGCGCTGGTCATGGGTACCTCCCTTTATTGACCGGCGGCCGGAGCGGCCGGGTCTTGTGGTGCGGTCTGGGTTACCGCAAGATCGATATCCCGGTAGTCCGCCGCTGCGCAGGTGTTCATGATCTGCTTGAGCAGCGCGTAGGGCACCTCTTCATCGCCGAGAATGGTCACCGGGCGACCTACCGCGGCCTTCTCTTCCGGCAGGGGTTCCGCGCGGCTGGCGAGGTATTTCAGCTCATTCAGTAGTGGCTCGATCTGATCCTCATTCGTGGGAATGTCCGCTACTTTTGCGATCATGCGGTTGCCCACAATCAACTGCTCGCCGTTTACCCGCACCACCGTGGTGGTCTCCGGTTTCTGCGTGGACGTGGATTCCGGCAGAGTGATGGTTTTGTCTGCCTGCAGTACTTCCACATCGGAGGAGTTCACCAGCAGGAAAAATACCAGAATGGTGAAAATATCCATCAGCGAAACCAGATTCAGTTTGGTTTCTTTATGCCGGCGCGTCTTGCGCGCTTTCAGCTTGCCGCCGATCGTCGCTTTCATAGTCCGTTGCCTGCCAGCTGTTCATTTTGCCGCTGGCCACTCTGGGCCAGATCGTCCCCTTGTGGTGCGTCTCCCAGTGAAATCTGCGGGAACAGTTCCGCGTCCACCACCGATGCTGCCACCACCGCGCGGAAAGAGCGCGCGGTGTCCATCGCGCTCACCAGCGTACGGTAAGGGGTGCCGGGTTCCGAGAGAATGACCAGGTCTTTCTTGTCGATATCCTTGTCCCGCAGGGCGCGTTTGATCTCCTGCAGTACATCCGACACCAGCTTCAAGTCCGGCTTCCCGTCCCGGTTGGGAATGCGTTTTACACGAATTCCCGCCGGATAGTTGATGTCGATGTACTCGGCGCGCAGCACCATTTCCAATTGCCGGTTTTCTTTCTGCTCTTCCACACTGGCATCGCTCAAGCCCGGCAGGTTGAGGTTCAGTACGGATATATGGGAAAACACCATATTCAGAAGCAATACCGGGACCAGAACGGTCATCAGGCTCATAAATGAGGTGATGTCCAGATCCGGATCGGTTTCCAGCCTGCGTCGGATAGCCATGGCTCTCTCTTGTTCTCGTTCTTAACGTTTACGGTTTTTGCGTGATGGACGCTCAGGCGGTTGCGCCGGCCTTGGCGGCGGGACGCGCGCCAGCGGCTTCCGCTTTCTGACCGCGGGTCAGGGTAATCAGGTTAAGAAACTTCACGCCGGCCATTTCCAGGCTGTCGATAATCTCGTTGGTCTTGTTCTGCAGCATGGAATAGGCCAGCAGTAGAGGAATGGCGGAGATCAGACCGAAGGCGGTGGTGTTCATGGCCACGGAAATACTGGAAGACAGCATGCTGGCTTTTTCCGATGGGTCCGCATTGGCAACCGCGGTAAACGCCGCAATCAGACCGATAATGGTCCCCAGCAGCCCCAGCAGAGTGGCGATGTTGGCCAGTGTCGCCAGATAGTTGGTGCGCTTCTCCAGGCGCGGCACGGCTTCGAGGATACTCTCCTCGATGGCCATGGCAATATTCTCGTCTTTGCGCGCGTGCTGAGCGGTACTGATGCCAGCGGCAACAATCTGGCCCATGGGGGCCGGTTCGTTCTGAGCAAACTTGAGCGCTGCGGCAAAATTACGCTGCTGCATCATAGGCAGAATCTGCCCATAGGCGCGGCGATTGGCGAGCTTGGCGCGGGACAGGAATACCCAGCGCTCGATCACCAGTACCACACCGATCACCAGTACCAGCGCGATGGGATACATGAAAGTGCCGCCGTTCTGAAAGAAGCGCAGCAGTGTATTGAAAAACTCCATGGTCAAATCTCCGGGACGTAAAGATTTTTGTTGTGATTAAACGTTGTTGTGATGAAAAAATCGGTCTGCGGCACAGCGGAAAACTGGCGGCCGGCACGGTACAAACGGGTTGATGGGCTACTCTTCGGTATCTTCCGTTTTGAGCAGTTTTATTTCCCGATGCAGCTCCGAGTACTCCTGATGCTGAAAACTGTGGCTGATTGCGTTGGGCAAGGTGCTTTCAATCTTTTCCAGACTGGCAGCCTGTTTCCACGGAATGATGTACAGCACCCGGGGCTGTTCCTGGCTGCCCACAATGGTGGATTCCAGAGTGATTACGTCGCCGCTCTGTTCCTGCCCGCAGGCAATGCTACTGAACAGAAGTGACAGTAGTAACGCAGAAAATACTGGCAGTCGCATGGTTACAGTCTCCGCTCAAGATCCATGATCCAGCCCGCCAGCACCCGGTCGGGTTCCGGCTCCAGTGCCCGGGCCTCACGATAATGATGCAAGGCCTGTTCCGGCTGGTGCAGATACAGGTCGAATAAAATACCCAGGTTGCGATGGCCCACGGCAAAATCCGGCCACTGTTTCAGGGCGCTTTCATAGGCTTGCTGCGCTTCATCAAAGCGCCCCTGGTCGCGCAGTAATACGCCGAGGGAATTCCACGCAAAAACATTTTTCGGGTTTGCGGCTACCGCCTGCTGCAGACTCTTTTCTGCCTGCTCCGGCTGGTCGAGTTTCAACTGCACCTTTGCCAGATTCAGCCAGGCACCGGACAGCACCGGCCATTGGGCTACCACCTGCTGCAGCTCGGTTTCCGCAGCATCAAACTGCTGCTGCTCGAAATAGGCGCGGGCGTTCGCCATGGCCTGCTGCGCCGCTGCGGGCACGCTGGCCGTATCCGCCAGGTAGGGATTGGGGGTGGCGACGCGCTGAACTATCTCGCCTTCGGCGAGCGGCTCTGCATCCGCGGGCGGCGTGTCCGGGTCCGTGGGGTTACCGGCACAGGCGCTGAGCAGCAGGGCGGCGGTCGCCAGTAACGCAAAGCGGTTGAAAGGTTGCCGGTTAATAGGCCGCATCGCTCCACTCCACTGTAGATTCTGGTTTGCGGTAACGGGCGGGCAGCAGGTGCTCCAGTGAGGAAAAACTGCTTTTTATCCACTCGTCGTAGACGCCGTCGACGGTACGTTTCACATTGGCCTCATGCAGCTCGATGGCCTTTTCCTCGAAGGGGTAAGCCTGCTCTTCCAGTAGAATCTCGTACTGCTCCAGCTCCAGAGGACTGAGGCCGTTGGGGCGCTGGGAGTCCATCAGATCGCGGCTCAGTTGGCGGTAGATCTCCGCCAGCCGGAAATTAGCCGCAGTGGTGAATTCGGCTATGCCGAAGTCGAGCACTTTCCGGTACTCCGTCACGGTGGTTTCCATTGCCTGTTTCTTGTTGCGCAGACTCTGCTTGAGCGGCAGGGTCAGAGCCAGGCGCTCGAAGCGGGCGAAACTCTGGTCGGCCAGATCGTTCTGGGCAAAGGCCGCAAGGTACCGGCCGCGGGGCTCCGATACCTTGTTGTCGGCAAGGCTTTTCAGCCACTGATTGCGCGCGCGCTGGTCGCCGGCTTCTTTATACAGGGCGACCAGCTGATACTGGGCCTCCAGGTTTTGCAGAGCAGGCTCACGCCAGTCCCGCGCATACTGGCGATAGGCATCGATTGCGCGGGCGCGGTTGCCCGACTGCTCGAACTGTTCCGCAGCGAGGTACAGAGAGTCCCGTCGCACATTGGGGTCGGGATCGTTCTGGGCCAGTGCCATCAGCTCGCTGGCTGCGGCCTCCGGCATATCCATACCCTGATAAATCACTACCGCTTTTGCGGTGAGGGTTGGCGTCAGCTCGTGCTGTGGGTAGTGAGTCCGGAAATCCTGTAGCTCCGCCTGCGCCTGCGGCCAGCGCTGCAGGCGGATCAGCTGGTTGATGGCATCGTACTGGGCGGTGGCGGCGATGGATGAGCGCCCGCTTTCGCGCACCCGCAGCAAGAGTGCAATGGCTTCCTCTGTGGGGGCCACGAATTCCATGCTGTCGGTGGTCAGATGCACCTGTTTGAGGATCACCTCAGCCTGCTTGTAGATGGAAGACTGCAGGCGGTCGCGGGTGTTCAGGTACTCCGGATCGTTGGATGCCATACCAGCGAGCAGCTGTTCATAGGCCAGCTCGGCGGCGGGGTAGTTTTCCGTTTCAAACTGGCTGTGGCCCAACAGCAGCAGAATGCTGCGGCGCTGCTCCGGGTTGGGTGGTGGCTGCCAGGCCGCGGCTTTGACGGCGGCCTCGATGGTTTCCTGGTGGCGATACTGGGCAAACAGGTTGTGTGCGGCATCCAGCTGCACGGCTAGTGCGCGCGGGTCCTGCGGCCAGCTGTCGGCGAATCTGAGGCTCGTCTCCGTCTTCAGGTCCAGCCACAGATTGGCCTGTTCCTCGTTGTTCTGTACCTGTTTCTCGGCATCGTGTACGCGCCCGGCCATCAGAATGGCGGCATAGCCTGCCTCCGTAGCCTGATCTGGCTGTGGTTGCGGTGCCGCTTCGCCCTCGCTGGCGAAGCCCCAGGCCACTCTGCGATATGCGTTGAACGCCTGTGCATACTGAGCGGATTCGTTGAGGCTTTCCGCCATCAGGAAGGTCAGCTCCGGCGTTTTGGTGTCACCGGGGAAGGTATCGATAAACTCGCCGTACAGTGCGGCGGCGGCGATAAACGCTTCGCGGGACTGCCGTTGTGCCTGCGCAGCCACCTTGCCCCGGTTGCGCGGGTCTGAAGCTTCCTTGGCCAGAGCCTGGGCGCGGGCATGATCGAAGCGCGCCAGCTCCTCCAGCCACGGTTTCAATTGAACTTTCAGCAGGTGGCGCTGCTGGTCGTCGGCTTTTTCCCAGTAGGCGCTGCGGCTGCCATAGCGGGTGACGAAGGTGCGCTTGGCCGGAATCACTTCGCTTGGGAAGTTGCCCGCCTGCAGAATTTCCACCGCGCGCGCGTGCATACCCGGCGCTTTGAAACTTTGCGGGTACTGCTCGGTAAAGGCGAGGAAGGTTTCCGCTCCGTCGCGGTAGCGCTCGCTCTCTGCGTACCAGTCGCCCAGTGCGCGATACAGCAGGTGGTGATAGGTGCGCGGGCGCTCATCCACAACAAACGACTCGATGACCTCGGCGCCGCCCAGGTAATTGAAGCCCAGTGCCAACACCCGCAAGGTGTCATCGGCCAGGCGGCGTTCGCCTTTTTCCAGCTCTCCGAGGAAGCGCTGTTGCCCGTTGGTCTCGCCGAGCAGGTCGTCCATCAGTGAGAGGAAGGTTTCACTGGCGGCTTTGTAGCGGGCGTCCTTGAACTGGCTCCAGCCAAGCATATAGCGGGCATTGCGTGCAAAGGGCGTATCGCCCTGCGCCAGAACCTCGCTGAAGTCCCGCTCGGCCGCGCGATACTGCTTGCGGCTGAACGCCGCTTCACCGCGGCGGAACAGGGCTTCGGCGATAAATGGGGAATCCGGGTTCCGTTGTACGATGGCCTCCAGTGCCTCGAGTGCACCGGGGTTGTTACCGTCCAGCGAACGGGCGCGGGCCAGTCGATAGGCCAGGTAATCGTCGTCTGCGGAGGTCTGCAACAGCGCTTCGTAGTGGCGTACTGCTTCTGCATAGGCCACCGCCATTTCCGGGTGGTCGGCCTGCATTTGCTCCAGTCGTTCCATTTCCAGATCCGCCAGGCGCAGCTGTATCTGGCGGCGGGTCTGTGGGTTCTGTTGCGCAGCCAGGGCGCGCTCGTAGCTGTCGATCAGTGCCGGCAGCTCAAGCCTGGGCATCTCCACCAGTGGCTCTGGGGGCAGCGCAGCGGGGGGGAGATCCGCCAGGGTCTTGCTGTTGTCCACATATCCGGCACAGCCGCCCAGTGCGATGCTGGCGCTTACCGCGAGAGTCAGCAGGCGTCTGCGGGGTGGGCGTGAAAAAGAAACACTCACGATTCCGGCTCTCCCTGCTCGGCGGTTTGCGCTGGTGGGGCAAGATCTTGCGACGGGTCGCTGGGGGATTCCTCCGCGAGCGCATCGGTGGGCGCTCCCTCGGGTTCGCCCTGGTCAAGGTCGGCCACCGGATCAGTCGCCTGAGCGGCTTCTGGATCTCCAGTGACATCAAGGGTTGTTTCTTGTGCTGGCGCCTCGGGGGGATCGTAGTGGCCCTGCATGGCCGCATCCTGGATACGCGCGATGGCCAGGCGGGTGTGGGCCATATACTGTTCGACTCGTACGCGGGCCTCGCTCAGCGCGCTCTGCAGGTCGCTGCGGATCTGATGTTCGATCACCGCGCTGGCGCGGTCGATGGCGCTGCGCTGCTGGTTAATGCGCAGGCCGGCATCTTCGACACTGCCCGCCAGCAGATTGAGTTGCGGTGCTTCTGCGGAAATGCGAGCTACCTTGCGCTGATTGCGCGCTGCGTCGATCAGCTGTTCCTCCAGCGTATCCAGCGCCTTGCGCTTCCGCCACAGATTCTGGTGGTACTCTTCGGCGGCATACCATTGCAGGATACCGCGGGCGCGGGCCAGGGTTTGCTGCTGGTAGTTACTGGTCTTGCCCGCGGCACTCAGCTTTTGGTAGCGGGTTTCCGCTTCCCGTAGCATTTCCAGGTATTCCGCATTGGCGTTGTCGGAATCGGCAAACATGGCGAGCCCATCTTTATCCGCTTCCACCCGCGCCAGTGAAGCCTGCAGTTGTTCCAGTTGCTGTTCGGCAATCTGCACCTGTTGATCGTACTGGGCGCTGTCGTGCTCACGCACAATGGCAACACGACGCTGCTCCCGTTCTTCGATCAGAGTGTGGAATTCCGGTAGCCGCTGTTGCCATCGATCCAGTACCCGCCGCAACTGTTGCAGGTCGCGCAGTTCCGACAACTGCAATTGCAGGCGGTCGCTTTGCATCATCTGTAACAGATAATGCTGATTCATACGGATCAGTGCCGGCGTTTCGGCGTCTTCGAGCCAGCCGTAGCGCTGCAGATCGATGTGCTCATCGCCATCGATTTCCACAAACTGCAGTTGCCCGGCGGCGCCGGCCAGTCGGTTGAGGTCGTCGAGGGCCCGTTGATATTGCTGCTCAGCGCTCTGGTAACTGCGCAGTGCCAGTTTGGGCCGGTCCAGTGCTTCGTAGGTATATGGCAGTGCCAGCAGCGCTTCCTGCACCTGGGGCAGTAGCGGGTTCTCGCGGATCAGGTAGCCCAGGGCATCCACGGCCTGGGTGTGTGCCGCGCCGTTGACCGAAGCCCAGCCGAGGCCGAGCAGGGCATCCGGAGACCAGGGGGTATCGAGCCTGACGCGACGAAATTCTTCTGCAGCGGTGGTGTAATCGCCCTGCAGGGTCAGTGCGTAACCGGCGCCAATGCGCGCCTTGTCGCGCAGGACGTAGAGCTCTTCCCGCAGATCGCCTGCCAGATCTTTGTCGAGAGTGACCTTGTCCACCAGCTCTGCCGCACGCCGGTATTCCTCTGCGGCAGCCGGGAAGTATTCATCGCGGGCAAAGGCCGCGGCCAGGTTATTGTGGCCGAGTACCCGTTCCGCCACGGGCAGATCGGCCAGGCGCAACAGCTGCGCCGCCTGGCTCAGATCGCCATTGCGAATGGCCAGGTTCAGGGTAAGGGTGGTCTGGTGGATTGCCCCGGATTTTTCCAGCTGCAGGGCGGCGGTGTCCCAATTCTGGTGGCGGTAGTTCAGTTCCGCTAGTTTCAGCCAGGCGATTTCTCGAAAGCGCTCGATACGCTGCTGATTTTCAGGGGCCGGGGCTTTCTGCAGCTGCTGTTCGAACAGATCTGCCGCCTGGCGCTCCAGGCCGAAGGCGAGGCTGATGCCGCCGCGAATCAGTTCGGCATTGTCCGCATGGTACGAAATGCCACCGCGCAGGTCGGAGACCATCAGGGTACTCAGTGCATCGAAAGTATTGCCCTGAAAGTAGTGGTACAGGGCGGCGCCGTAACGCATATCCTGTGCCTGCTGGAACTTCTCCGTGGATTTTTCCCGGGAGATCTCGGAAACCGGTGCTTCCTCACCCTGCGACGCTTCTGCCGCGCAGGGCAGAATGCCGGCGATCAGGCCGGTCAGTGCAAGTGTCAGAGCAGTTTTCGTGAACACAACAGACCCCATGGGAAACTCAGGGAGCCGGCCACTGGACGACAGTAAATTCCGGCTGCTGTTTGCCGCCGGCATCGGAAATACGCAGTTCAATTACTGCGGGCTCATCGGTCTTGTCCAGTTCCAGCGTGGCGGCGCGTTTGAACTCGCGCTGCTCGGGGCCAATGCCGTTGAAGAATGCGGTAATTGTATGCTCGCCGGATTTCAGGTTGCCTTTGAACAGGGGCTGGATGCCGCCGCGAAACAGGGCGTCTTTCTGGTGCTCGGTGTACAGGTGGGTTTCCACCAGTTTGTTGTCGATATGCAACTTTACCGAGTCGAGGTCGAAAAAGTGACCCACATCCATGGAAACGTAGACAGCGATCTGGCTCTGGGCGGGGAACAGCAGGTCTTCTTCCAGCACCAGCAGATCGCGGTTCAGTTTGAGCACTTCTTTTTTTCAGGGATTCGAGATCGTCCGCGGGGAAGTCAGCGGACTGCGCCCCCGCCGGCGCGGTAACCGTCAGTGAAAAAGCAGCGGTCAGCGCGTAAAAATAGGCTTTGAGGCTGTTGCGGTCAGTAAAAGCGGAGCACAGGGAAAACATGCTGAAACCTGAAATATAGTGTGATCGGTTGTCGTTTAATTATTCGCGCAAATGGACGGGTGATTATGCCCGGGCATCACATTTTAATTGTGATGCGTTTCACATTTGCGCCTCGGCGCGCAGGGTATTTCACAGCGGTGACAGAATTGGGCAGCCGCTAAGGCTGCGGGCCTGCCAGGCCCCGGGAAAAAAACATCTGGCGGTCAGCATCGATGACGATCGCCTCATATCCATCCATCTGGTCGATCAATGCGAGTCCCTTGCTCTTACCCAGTACGAAGACACTAGTGGATAACGGGTCGGTATCAAACCCGGCGGGGCCAATCACGCTGACACTGATCAGCGTTTCTTCCACGGAGTCGCGGTCTGCCGCTTCGCCATCTTTGCTATCGGTATCTGCAGGCTTACCGGTGGCCGGGTCGAAGATATGGTGCACCCGGTGATCGTCGTCATCGATAAAAAAACGCTCATAATCTCCGGAGGTGGAGATCGCGGTATTCTCCAGTGGAATTACCGCGGCATTTTTGCTTTTGTCCCTGGGGTGGCGGATGCCGACCAGCCAGGGTTTACCCCGTTTGTCACCCAGTAGACGCGCGTCGCCGCCGGCGCTGACATTGGCGTTGGTGACACCGTATTGTTTCAGAATATCCACCGCGCGGTCTACCGCGTAACCCTTGGCGATACCACCGAGATCAATTTTGGTGCGACTGTCACCATAGCGCAGTGTGCCTTTGCTCCGGTCCAACTGCAGGTGGTGATAGCCGATGGCATCGCGCAGGTTCTCGGTGGTGTCACTGTCCACCTGCTTGCCGTCGCGAAAGTTGTACAGACTGCCCAGGGTGGCAAAAGTGATATCGAAGGCCCCGTGGGTCTGCCTGCTGTAAAACAGGGATTTATCCACGATCCGTGCCAGCTCGTCGGAGATCTGAACCGGCCCCTGCCCTGCTTCCCGGTTTACCCGCGATAGTTCACTGTCTTCTTTGTAGGGTGACAGAGCCGCGTCCAGGCGGCGGAATTCATCCATGACCGCGCGGTTGATCTGCCGGGCTTTTTGCTCGTCCTGGTACCAGAATTGCAGATGGACCTCAGTGCCCATGATTGCCTGCTTGTCATAGTGCCACTCGGCGTGCGCAGTGGCGGCCGCGAGCAGTGTGCAGGCAATCAGAAAAAGGCGCTTTGGGTACATCGTTGTGTCTGTCGTGTGCTTAGGTTTAAGGCAAAATTACCGAATCGGAGCAAACGCGGTGAGGCT
Source organism: Microbulbifer elongatus (assembly GCF_021165935.1). Classification (NCBI taxonomy): domain Bacteria; kingdom Pseudomonadati; phylum Pseudomonadota; class Gammaproteobacteria; order Cellvibrionales; family Microbulbiferaceae; genus Microbulbifer; species Microbulbifer elongatus. The sequence goes on from NZ_CP088953.1 coordinate 993,987, forward strand.
GTCCATCAGGCTGGCATTGCCGAGGCCGTGATTGGGGAACAGGCTGGCAAAACCGCCCTGTTCACCGTGCAGGGCCATGTAATTGAGCACCACGGTCTGCACCAGCTGGTTGACGTTATTGGCGGCCGGGCTGCCTGCGGTTTCCACATCGCCGGAGGGGCGCATATAGCCGAGTTGCTGGTGCCGTGCCTGTTCGTCGGCACTGCCGCCGAGCAATTGTGGGCGGCCCGCGGGATTGTAAACCAGGAAGTAGGATGCCGCGGTCTGCTGGTTATCGCCGGTCCACACGCCTTTGCCGCGGCCTTCCACGGAATCGTCGATCATGCCGTTACTGAATACAGAGCCATCGCTGAAGACATACACCATCAGCGGCTGTCCGACCCGCGCCGCATATTCCAGGCAGGCACCGATACAGCGGCCGGCGCGCAGGTCGCGGATTTCGCCGGTCGCGCGGTCGCCGGTGTGATAGTCGTAGCCGCCCATGGTGATGGTGCCTGCGCCGGCGTAGCCGTTGACCACCAGTTTCATGGTGGAGGCGGCCTTCTGGAATTCGCGATCGCCGAAGAATTCGTCGGACGAGAAAATACCGCCGGGCCCGACAATATCCGGATCCAGGGCGGGGTCGAGTGCACTGGGGTCGCCGAAGCGGTCGGCGAGATCGGCACTCTTCATGTAACCGCATTTCACCAGATCTTTGATGGCCGCATCATTACTGACCCGGGTATCTACCTTGCCCAGTTTGGCATTGGAGATACGGTACATGGATTCCATGACTGCGACGGTATCTTCCTGGCTGAGCAGGCCCACCAGGTCGCCGACGTCGACCAGCCCGGTTACATCGGAAGGGCGGTCGATTTTGGTCGGGCGCACTTCCGGGTCGATCAGGTCCATGGGCGCCATGGAGTTGCCGCCGGATTCGCTGGTCTGGGAGCCGATCAGGGCGAGCAGAGAGCCATTGGCGCCGGCGCGGTTGATGCCGTACATGGGGTTGTGGGGATTGTTGCCGGTATCGTTTTCCGAGCGCGCTGGTATCACGGCGCCGTTGATGGCGCTGGAGGTGCCGGGAGCGACCTTTTCCAGGATGCCGCGCAGCATCTGGCTGTCGCTGTGGAACGCGAGACCCAGGTCGGTATTGTACAGCGGGTTGCCCAGTCCATCGGTCAGCGACGGCACCATGTCCCCGGGGAGTCCCTGTTTGCTGTAGCCGGCGGTGCTCAGAAAGTCGAGCTGTCCGCCCTGCTTGCCTACGAGCACGTTGGAGCCGGCAATGTTGGCGCCGCCCGCAAGGTCGAAACAGATAAAGGGGATTTTACCCGCGCCGTTTGCGCTGACACCGCAGGTTGCGCGCATGGCTTCGAGGTCTGAAGACAGTGCCGCCTGGGCCGAACGCGGATTGGCAAACAGGCTGAAGACCGAACCGCCCAGCACCGTGGCCATACCGGCGCGAAAGCCCTGGCCGAGAAAATCCCGTCGGCTCACCGGCCGGTGGTGGTCCGGGTGGCGCAGTGGTTGGTCCAGTTCAAAATGTTTTTTCTTGCTCATGGCTCTTCCGGGGTCCTCGTACTATCGAGGTATTCCGCTTTATCAAACTTGAGTGGCGGTACCGCTGCCGGTGGCCGCTCGCGAGACACGCCGTGAACCCATCCCTGGGGGCTCTTCTAAAACATCCCTGTTTTAGAAGGTCTCGCGAGCGGCCACCGGCAGCAGCCCTTCGCGTCATATTCCTGCACTTCGTAAGAAGTAATAAATTCACCGATTTCGCAATAGGGGCGAGGGGTGCTACCCCGGCAAACGATTGCCGCTAGGTTGTTTACCGGGGTAGTACCCCTCGCCCCGCCCCGCTTACGAAGTTCCCAAAAACTACGAAGCGAGAAACCAAAAATCAGTGAATCAAAATCATCGCACTACCCATAGCTGCCGCACAGGTAGCCTTTACAGTGGTAGTGGTACGATCCGCGCCGCAGCTTCCACTGCAGTTTGTCATTGTGTCGATCAGGCTGTTCAGCTCCGCGCGAACCGCGCTCTCATCCGGAGCGCTGGCAAGCTGTGCGGTGTGCCCGCCCATGGCCGCCGGCCAGGTGATTGGACGGCCCAGCAGGTTTTCCAGCAGCGGATCGATGATCTGGGCGCGCTTGGCGTCATCGTCGAACGCGCTGTTTGCCCCGGCAGAGAAATCGAAGCCCGGGAAGTAGCTGGCGCGAGCGGTGGTGTCATCCACCAGTGTGCTGCAGTACTTCACGGCCAACTGGGTAATGCCCATCTGCTGGGCGGCGAGGAAGCCGCGGATGTCGGATTCTACCGGCAGCTGCTGTTTCACTTTTTCCCAGGTATCCATCACCGCAGGGTGGGCGCTGGAGATGCCAGTGGCCGCGGACAGGGCCGCGTGGATCTGTTCGAAGCGGCGGATACCGATGCGCGGCTGCGGCGTCAGATCGGCGGGCACAGCCGGGGCCGCGGGGGTGGCTTCCACACGAACGAATTCTTCGTTGCCGAGGCGTTCGAAGGTCAGGAAAAATTCGTCGGAAGTCGGACCTTTTTCCAGCGTGATGATCGTGCCGAGCGGCGACAGTTTCTGGCCGCTCGCCGGGTCGTACTCCGCTGCGGTCACGGTGGTGTCGAGGTTGGCCCAGGCCTGGCCCACCACCGCTTCGCGGCCGTTGATGCCAATGCGCATCCCTTCAATTTCGATACCGTCCGGTGTGACACCGTCTTCCAGGGTAATGAACTTGGGTTCGCTGAACAGGTAGCCGTGGTTGTCGTACTGCTGTACTTCGAACATCACGTAACCCTGAGGCACACCGGTTTCCTCTTCCACCTTGAACAGCAGCAGATATTTTTGACCCACGCCGGCTTCGTAGTTGGTGAGAATGTCGTCCTGGTTCAGGGCGCGGGAATGGATCGCCAGTAAGCGGATCGAGCCCTGCCATTGGTGTTCGTTGGAGACTTCGCTGCCCAGCGCCAGGGCGAAGGTGTCATCCCAGGTAGACAGCAGGCCCGGCTCCGCAGGGTCCGCGTCACCGGTGAACTCGCCATTGACATACAGGCGGCGGCCATTGATCGGGTCAAAGGTCGCGACCACATGCTGCAGGGTGGCCTGTACCCGTTCCGCCATGTCATCGGTGATCAGCGCCGGCATGCCATTGGCATCGGTGCTGGCATCGTTGCGGTTCTGGAAGGTGTAGTTGTACATCGCCTGGCCGAGGGTGAAGTTGCGGATGTCGTTACCGCCGGAGTAGCTGACGATCCGCGCCGGGCCTTCCTGCACCACATTGGCGGGCGCGACCCAGGCTTCGATGGTGTACTCACCGGTGCCGCTCAGGGTGTCGAACAGGCGCTTGCTGGTCGCGGTGGCCGCCTGGGCCTTGCCGCCGGCCAGTTGAATACCCCAGGAGCCCAGCCACTCCACATCGCCGGACAGTGTCAGGTCGATGGCGGGGTTGATTCCGGAGGTGTCGTAGGCGGTAGTGCCGCTGCCAGATTTGAATTCATATAGGGCAATCGCATTGTTTTCGATGCGCCCGCCACCGCTGCTCACCACACCGTCGGTGAGATACAGCGCTTTACTGATCACCCAGTTGGGATCCACTTCGGTGAGAGAGATGCCGTCGGCGAAATTCTGAATGGCGGCGGTCATGGTGTCGGCATTTTCCGAACAGTCGCCCCAGCAGTTGTGGAAGTCGCTGCCGAGACGTACCACGAAGCGGGAGTTTTCCGGATTATCCAGGTCCATCCGCGCTTTCGATGCCTCGTAGGCCTGGTCGATATCGCTGCTGGCAAAGTACGGTTGCTGCGCGGTTTCCGCGTCCTCGCTGTGACAGCTCGCGCAGTACTGTTCCAGTAACGGGTACACCGTGGTGGCGAAGTTACCACTGGAAGCGGGGAAACTTTTGCTCGCGCCCACTTCGCGCTCGGGAGGCGGGGTCAGGGTAATGGTGCTGGCTTCGGAGCCGGCCGCAGATGCCCAGTCTTCGATGTAATTGGTAATGATTTCCGCACAGGCGTCGGCACTGGCAAGCCAGCAGTTGTGGCCACTGGCCACTTTGCTGACGAGGCGGGACTCTTCCGGTGCGCTCAGATTTACCAGCTCGCGACCCTCGCCGTGCGCCAGATTGATATCGTCACCGCGCACAAACCGAGGGCTCTGATTACCCTCCACGTGACAGCTACCACAGCGGTTTTCTGCCGCCAGGTTGTCCCAGATGTAGCGCTTGTAATTCTGTACGTCTTCACTCTCCGGCGCCGGGCCGGAATAGCTGGTATCACCGGAATCCGGATTTGTATTTGGCTGCTCTTCGGTGGCCTGACCGCTGCCGCCGGAACAGGCGACGAGCACAGCGGAGCTGAACACGGTCGCCAGCAGCGTGGCGCGGCGCACCCGTGGCGGTGTCATCACCTGGCAAAGATTCAGTACTGCCTGCACGGGATTTTTAGTTACTAACGATTGCTTGAGTGCGGTCTGCTGTTTCATGGTTTCATTCTCCCGCACAGTAAGCAGCGGTTTCAGCGTATACCTGCTTCAGCCGGTAACCATTGCTGGTAAAACTGTCGGTGATACTGTCGATACGATTGCGATCGCTACTGTCTTCCGGTGCGCGCAGGCACACCTGTTTGAAAACTTTGGTGACCTGGCACTGGGCGAATGCCTCACTGTTGGCCAGTTCTTCGCCCATGGACTTGGCGCCATTGCCGGAACCGGGTAGCACTTCGCTCCAGCCAAGGTGCATGTTGGGCCCTTCACGCCAGTAGTTGTCCCATTTGTCGTCGGGAATGACGAAGCCGTAAGGAAAGGTCGCGCTGTTGATGTGGTTTTTGGCCTGCACGCGGCTGCCGGTTGCCGGGTCGATATCACCGGCGCCGTTGTAGTCCAGACGGCCGTTTTCGCCGGTGGGGTCATTGTCCACATCGTATTCGAAGTTGTAGTAGGCGAACGCCTGGGCCATGGGATCCATGCCGCTGTGACAACCAACGCAGTTGTTCTGGAATACGCGGCTGTCGCCGCCGGGGCTGCGGCTTACATCCTGGCGGATACGATCCGGTGGCCGCGAAGTATCGTGTACCTGCTCCAGATCGCGGCACAGATGGTTCATCAGGGTGAAGCGGAACATGGCGCGGTTGGTGCCGGCATAGAAAAAAGCCTTGGCGCCGCCGCGGGTGGTCATCACACCGGCGGTGGCTTCACTGGGAAGGCCGGTAACCGAGGACTGGGTTCTGCGCTCCAGCGCGGTCTGCAGCGGGTAGCCTGCCGCTTCCAGTGCCTCGTAGTGGTCGTTGTTGGCGTTGTTGTAGGCCGGCAGGCCCAGACCGGAAGCGCCGGTGTACAGGATGTCGCCGGAGAGTATCTGACGGAAATCCACATCGTCGCGCACCATGCCAATGACCGTCGCAGTGTAATCGTTCAGCGGAGCAAAGTTGTCGCCGTCACGATTGGTCCAGGGCGTCACCAGGTTTTTCAGGGTGACATCGTAGAACGCGTCATTCTCCATCGCCCGTTCAGCCGCAGCGCCGGCATCGCCACTGGCGATGTCCTGGGCCATGGCGGTGAGCACTTCAATGCTGGGTTTTACCCCGGTCAGCCGACTGTGCATTTGCGCCGCCTGTTCCTCCGGGCCGGCGAAGGCAGACAGTGGAAGTGCGGCACTGAGACAGGCGGTCGTCGCGAGCAGTGCGCGCGCGACGGGCGAAATTATTTTCATGGTTGGATTTGTTCGCGTCTGGTTTTCGTGCCCGGGCCTTACCAGCGGACAGTGGAAGTTTTCCGTCTGGATGGGTACCGGGGACTGTATACGTTGTAACCGGAACAGATAGTAAAGAATGCGGAGGGATACGCCAGCGGCAAAAATTTAAAGCGTGTTCTGGTTGGCAAATTGCTTGTGCATGACTTGAGATTACCCAGACCAAACGGGAGAATCAGAAATTATTCTGGCGTCATTGCCTGGCGAATATCCAGCTATTCTGCGGCTGCTGCGGTGAGTGAGTACTACGTGGCACGGGTGAGCTGTCGCTAAAAATTCACAAAAATTGTTGAAAAATACAACGCCGCGCACAGGGGTGGCGATAAAAGAGGTGGACTCTTGAACATTTTTTGCACGCGGGCTGCGGCGGTTGGCCGGAAATTGTCACTACTGTCGATTTTTTCCGCAGTCGCCCTGGTAGGGTGCGGTGGCGGGTCTGGTGACGGTTCCAGTCTCGGCGGTGGCGACCAGGCGGAAGACCCGGTGGTGGTGGATTACCCCGTGGTGTACGTGCGTCGCGCACTCAATCGTGATGAAGATGACGCGCTGATGGGTGACAGCATCTATATGCCCTCCGCCTTCAATCCCGGTGCCGAACTGCTGATGCGCGACCGCGCCACTGCCAGCGCGCCAGAGCGTTCGCTGACCGAAAATCTGTTTGTCAGTGATGAAGAAGCCGGCATCGTTTTTGAGGGTGGCTACGACGTAAAGGATCTGGCGGTTTCTGCCGATGGCCGTCAGTTGGCCTTTGCCATGCGCGCGCCCAATATCGAGGGCCTGGACGACGACGAGCAGCCCAGCTGGAATATCTGGCTGTACGATTTCGACACTGCGGAACTTCGTCGGATAATCCAGTCCGACCTGATCGCCGAAGAAGGGGACGATATTTCCCCGGCATTTCTCCCCGATGGCCGCCTGGTCTTTACCTCTACCCGCCAGCGCCGCTCCCGCGCCCTGCTGCTCGATGACAACAAGCCCCAGTTTTCCGCCCAGGCGGAAAATCTCGATGAGGCTGCGTTCGTACTGCACGTGATGGAGACGGATGGCAGTGATATCCAGCAGATCTCCTACAACCAGAGTCACGATCTCTCGCCCACCGTGTTGGCGAATGGCCGCATCCTGTTTAACCGCTGGGACAATATGGGTGGGGTAGATCGCCTCAGCCTGTATACCGTAAAGCCCGATGGCACGGATCTGCAGTTCTATTACGGCTACCACAGCCAGGGTACCGGCACCGGTAGCGGTGAAGATCCCATAGCGGCCACATTCAGCAAACCCCAGCAAATGCCGGATGGTCGGATTCTCGTCACCCTGCGGGCCCCGGAAGGGATCACCTACGGCGGCGATATGGTGGTCATCGACGGAGCCAATTACACCGAGGCCTACAGTGAGCCGGAACAGGCCGGCGTTTTGCAGGGGCAGGAATCCCTGTCCGTGGAGCAGGTGATAACCGATGGTGGCTTGTCCCCCCACGGGCTGTTTGCCAGTGCCTGGGCGTTCCACGACGGTACCAGCCGCCTGCTGGTGAGCTGGAGCGAGTGCCGGGTGATCGATCCGGAGACAGAGCTGCCGCAGCCGTGTACCGACGAGTGGCTGGCGACACCGGATATCGTGCCCGCCGACCCACTGTATGGCCTGTGGATTTACGACTACGGGGAGGGCACACAGCGCCCGATCATCCAGCCGGAGGAAGGCATGATGATCAGCGAAGCGGTCACCGCCGATACCCGCCCGGTACCGGAGTTCATTCCCCAGCCGATTCCCGGTATCGATATCGACCGCGACCTGTATGAAGAAGGCATGGCGGTACTGGATATTCGCAGCGTGTACGATTTTGACGGCAGCGCAATCCTGGATATCGATGCTCTGGCGGACCCGTTGCAAACCAGCGCAGCAGAGCGCCCCGCACGCTTTTTACGGGTGGTGAAAGCGGTGGGCATTCCGGATCGGGATACCCTGGATTTTGACCGCTCTGCATTTGGTCGTAATCGCAGCCAGCTGATGCGTGAAATTATCGGTTACACCCCGATCCAGCCGGATGGCTCGGTGCGGGTCAAAGTGCCGGCGGATATGCCCCTGGCGATTTCTGTAGTGGATGCGTCCGGACGCCGCATTGTCGGTCGTCACAATAACTGGCTGCAATTCCGCGCCGGCGAGGTACGCAAGTGCCAGGGCTGCCATACCCGCGACAGTGAAGTGCCCCACGGGCGTACGGATAAAGCGCCGGCAGCGGCCTGGGCCGGGGCTGCCACCAGCGCCGCGCCTTTCCCCAACACCGAGCCTGCACTGACCGCAGATATGGGCGAGACCATGGCGCAGGTGCTCGCGCGGATCGCTGGTCACCCGGAGTTGGATGGCGACCTGAAATATGTCGACCACTGGACAGATCCGTCCCTGCGGGAAAAGGATGCCACCACCGAAATCGTCATGAGTGATCTGCTCACGCCGGCGCCAACCACCGTGGCCTGCCAGAGTAGCTGGGGTGCGGAGTGCCGTACCGTGATCCATTATCCGGAGCATATCCAGCCGATCTGGGACCTGCCGCGACTGATCACCGATGAAATGGGTAACGTGCTGGAAGACCGTACCTGCACCGCCTGTCACAGTAATCGCGATGCGGACGGTATGGCTCAGGTGCCTCCGGGGCAGCTGGATCTGCGCGGAGATCAGTCCGGTGTGAACACCAATTTCAGTACTTCCTATGTTGAACTGATCTTCGACAACCCGGTTCAGGAGCTGCGCGACGGAGCTGTACAGAACGTGCTGGTACAGGATACCGATGACAATGGCAATCCGCTGTTTGAGACCGATGAAGACGGTGAGCTGATACTCGATGCCGATGGCAACCCGATTCCTGTTATGGTTACCGTCGATATCGAGCGGATCATGAATACCAATGGCGCCAACGCCAGTCGCTTCTTCAATGTGTTTGAAGCCGGGGGCGTACATGAGGGAGAATTGTCCGCTGCAGAGTTGCGTTTGATTTCCGAATGGCTGGATATCGGTGCGCAGTATTACAACAATCCATTTGAAGCGCCGGTTAACTGAAAATGAACAGGCAGCTCGGTTTCAGAGCACACAGGGGCGCGGTAGCTACTGCCGCCCTTCTTATCCTGGGGGTGTTGGGGAGTCTTTCCTCTTCCGTTTACGCACAGTCGGAAACGGCAGAGGATGAACCGGTCAGCGACAGCTTTACCGCCCGCCAGTTCGGCGAGCGTCAACCGCAGACTCTGTCATTCGACAGCGAGCGGGTGATTGTCGGGGCGGAGTTTCTCAATCTCTACACCGGCCCGGGCCGCGGTTATGTTATTGACCACGTGGTTGAATACGGCGAGCCCCTGTGGCTGTTGAAGCGTCGTACCGACTGGGTCAAGGTCATGACCCGCACCGGCAAGACCGGCTGGGCCAAAATTGCCGAGCTCGATGAGATCTACACCGCAGAGGGTGAACAGGTCGCCATACCTACTCCCGGTATTGATGATTTTTACGAGCAGAGTTTCCGCATGGGGTTCACCTATGGTGACTTTGCCGGTGCCAACTCGATGGGGATTTCCCTGGGTTACCGCTTCACCGGAAATATTTCCGCTGAGTTGCGCGCAGCGCAGACCATTGGCGCTTACTCTGACAGCCAGACCTACCAGGTGGCACTGATGCACCAGCCGTTTCCGCGCTGGCGCCTGTCCCCGTATTTTCTGTTGGGTACCGGAATCAATATCACCTCTCCCAACGCCACCATTGTTGCCACCGAAGACCGCAAGGATACCGCCATGCTGGCGGGCCTCGGTGTGACCACCTATTTATCCCGTCGCTTTGCCCTGCGCGCGGAAGTTGCCAATCACTACCTGCTTACCTCGCGGGAAGAAAACCAGGAGATAGTCGAATGGAAACTCGGATTCGACGTATTTATGTAAGACTGGCCGGCCTGCTGCTGGCAGGTGCTGTGGCGGCCCCCTTTTCTTCCGCCGCAATCGCGCAATCGGATCAGGAACTGGACGATATTATTTCTCCGGACCTGGAGCGTCGGGAAATTCGCGAAGCCAAGATCGATAGCGAAGATTTTGAATTTACCCTCTATCTGGGCGGCATTCTCAGCGTGGAGGATTTCGGTACCGACCGCATGATTGGTGGCAGTCTCGCCTACCACATCAATGAAGATTTCTTTATGGAGGCGGCGTACGCCCAGTCCACGCTCGGGGAGTCCAGCTACGAGCGCCTGAGTGGCTCGGCACCGCTGCTGACCGAAGACGAGCGTGATCTCAGTATGTATAACCTGTCCCTGGCCTGGAATTTTCTGCCCGGGGAAATTTTTATCGGCAGTAAGTTCGCGCTAAACAGCAATCTTTACCTGATTGGTGGTGCTGGTAATACCAACTTTGCCGGGGAAGAGCATTTTACCTACAACGTCGGTGCCGGAGTGCGTCTGCTGGCCCAGGATTGGCTCGCCCTGCGTCTGGACGTGCGGGACCACATTTTCGAGCACGAGATTTTTGGCGAGCCATTGAATACCAATAACCTGTCCGCCCAGCTGGGCGTGTCGATTTACTTCTAATCACAACAAAGAAAACCATTGGAGTTATTCCATGCGTAAACTGATAGCCGCACTCTGCACCAGCGCTGCCCTTCTCGTCGGTGCCCCTGCCATTGCCAAGGTGCCCGCCAGTGATTTCACTCTGGCCTCCCTCAAAGATGGCAACCTCAAGCTGAGCGAACAGCGCGGTGAGGTCATCATGCTGAACTTCTGGGCGTCCTGGTGCGGTCCCTGCCGCGAGGAAATGCCACTGCTGAACGACCTGCACGCCCGTTACGAACCTGTGGGTTTTCAGGTGTGGGGTGTGAATGTGGATGCAAATCCGCAGGATGCCCAGGCGATGCTGAACAAGATTCCGGTGGATTTCCCGGTGCTGTTCGATTCCAAGAGTGATGTGAGCAAGCTGTTTGGTGTGGAAGCCATGCCCAGTTCCGTGTTTATCGATCGCGATGGCAACGTACGCTATGTGCACAAGGGATATCGCACAGGCGATGAAGCCGAATACAAAAAGATCATCAAGGAACTGATCCGGGAATAAACCATGATCAAACGCGCGCTTTTATTGTTGCCGGCTCTGTTATTGCTGGGAGGGTGTGAATCCATCATGCCCGAGCCCTGGGTGAAGCCCTACGAGCGACACTACCTCGCCGACCCGATTATGAGTTTTGAGCGGGATCCGGTGGCGGCCGGTTTTATGAATCACGTTTATGAAGCGCGTGAAGCGGCTCGCGGCGCCGAAGGTGGGTCAGGAGGCGGTTGTGGCTGCAACTAAAAAATCACTTGAGAGCTACTGCGCTCCGCGCTTTGGCGGTCGGCGGTGCTGGAGCGCCAGCCCGGGCGTCTCCTCACGCACTATAAGTGCGCTGCGGGCGCTGTGCTCCGGCGCTCACCAAATCGCGTTCGCTCGCGACGCTCTCAAGCGATTTTTATTCGGTTTAGTGTTCGTGGTATCGCCAGTGGCTAACGCCGCGGTTTTACCCGAAGAGCGCGCAGACACGCTGTATCACAGCTACAGCGGTGGCGGGGTCACCATTGATGGCCCCTCCGTCCTGGTGCGTAAAAATGTTGGCAACGCGGTTTCCCTGTCCGCCAATTATTACGTGGATATGATTTCCGGAGCGTCCATTGACGTGCAGGCCACGGCCAGTCGCTATACCGAGCAGCGGGATGAATTTTCTCTGGGGGCCGATTACCTGGTGGATAAAACCACCATGAGCCTGAGTTACACCAATTCCAGTGAAAATGACTATCAGGCGGAAACTGTTGGTTTTGGTATATCCCAGGACTTCTTTGGTGATCTCAGCACCCTGTCCATGCGCGCCACCTATGGCAGTGACGACGTGATGCGGAATGGCGACGAGAATTTTCTCGAGCATGCGGAGCACCGCCGCTACTCCCTGGGCTGGAGCCAGATTCTGACGACCAAACTGATCGCCGAACTGAGTGTGGAAACTGTAGCGGATGAGGGCTTTCTGAATAACCCCTACCGCAGTGTGCGGTATCTTGACCCGAATTCCGGCACCGGTTTCAGTTACCAGGCGGAACTGTACCCCACGACCCGCAATAGCGACGCGGTGGCCCTGCGCGCAAAATATATGTTGCCCTATCGCGCCGCGGTCAAAACCGAATACCGCCGTTATGCCGACAGCTGGGGTATCGAGGCCGATAACCTGGAGTTTCGCTACACCCATCCACTGGAAAGTGAGAACCTGATCCTCGAAGGCAAACTGCGGTATTACAAGCAGGACGGTGCGGACTTTTACAGTGACATCTTCCCCTACCTGAACGCGACCAATTTCCGCGCGCGGGATAAAGAACTGAGCGATTTCAGTAGCACCGCGATTGGCTTTGGCATCTCCTATCAGGTGCCCGAACGCTGGGCACTGCTCAATCGTAAAAACACACTGAACCTCTACTGGGACTACATCCTGTTCGATTACGAGAACTTCCACGATGTTCGTGTGCACGATGGCGATGGCAGCTATCTGCCCGGTGAAGAGCCTGCCTATAGTTTCAATGCCCACGTAGTACGTGCGTTCTGGTCCATGTGGTTTTAATTGTTCGAAATCAGACGAGGTCCGCAGATTGGGGGATTGGTTCTCCCGCTACGGCGCGTCTTATCTTGTCACCCCGCTGATTATTGTTGTATGTTTTCCACACAACAGAATAAGTGATCGGGCGTGAGCCGAAAGCCGTGGTGGTTGTGATCTAGTACCGCCAGCAAGCTGCCGTCGCACGCCCGACCCCGCACCCCGCGGGCATCAGCGATGACGAACTGCCTATGCTCAAGACCTACCTCAGGTCAATGTGCGCCCGGATCCTGGCGACGCAGCTGAGTGCCATTCCGGCCGGCATCGCTGTTGCCGAATCGAAAGTCCAGGATCCGACGCTTTCTGGATCCGCACTCTACAGTTTCCAGCTCCCTGCCCAGTCTCTGGAGCAGTCACTGCTGGCGTTCTCCCGCGAAACCGGCCTCGCAGTTATGGTTGGCGCGCAAGGGCACGCCCACCTCGATGCGCCGCCACTGACCGGAATGTTCAGTATCGACGAGGCGATGCGCCTGCTGCTTGCCGAGTCCGGGTTACAGTATCGTCGGGTGGACGGGCAGGGCATCGTGATACTGCCTTCCCCTGAGGAGTCTGCCGAACCGGAAATAGAAACCCGAATTCCCGAAGACGTCCGCCCGCTGCTGGAAGAAATCGAGGTGGTCGCCAGTAAGCGTCGTACAAACCTGCAGCGCACACCGATGACGGTGACCGCGCTGCACGGTGGTCTGTTGCAGGAGCGCAACATCGACAGTCTCGAGGCGCTGGCTGCGGAGGTGCCGAGTCTGCAGGTCACCCGCAATGGGGACCACACCGCGTCCATGCTGTATCTGCGGGGTGTCGGCTCTGACAACCACACCGAGGCGGGAGACTCCGGCGTGGCGACCCATGTGGACGGCATCTTTAGCAGCCGGGTGCAGGGCTCTGCGGTACTGCTGTATGACCTGGATCGGATCGAAGTCTTGCGCGGCCCCCAGGGTACCCTGTTCGGGCGCAACTCCACGGGCGGTGTCATCAACTATCACACAGCGCGCCCGGAGCGCGAGTGGTCGGCGGAACTGAGCACGTCCATGGGCAGTTTTCAGGAGCAGAAGCTGGCCGCGGTCGCCAACGCACCGCTGAACGAGGACTGGTCACTGCGCTGGGCTGCGGTCAGGCACCTGGCGGACAGTCCCATCGAATACAGCGATGACTCCGTCTATGCCAGAGCCGGTGACCGCTATAACAATACCGACCTGTACAGTTATCGCCTCAGCTCCGCCTGGCAGCGTGAAGGCCTGTTCAATTGGTGGCTGAGCTACGAGCGCTTTGAAGACCGCGGTGCGGGCAGTCTGCCCATAGTGGATTACGACACGCCGGTAGTCATCGACACCCCCGGGCGCACCGAGCTGGATCAGGATGCCTGGCGCAGCCGCTTGGAGCTGCAGCTGCCATCGGCGCACACTCTCACCTATATCAGCGGTTACGGGTTTACCCGTCGCAGCCAGGACTGGGATGCGGACCGCACTGGCCCGGTGGGCAGTGAGACCGATCCCGCGCTGTATCACCAGAGTAATCGCACCATCTGGTCGCGGTATCGCGCGCGCCAGCACGAAGTGCAGTTGAAAAACAGCGATGACCAGCGGTTGCGTTGGTTGCTGGCGTATTTTCACTTCGCGGAAAAGAATGCAATCCGCTTCGATCTTGAGCACCAGCTGGCCAATGGCAGTGGCTGGGGGGGAGCACCGGCGCACAGTTTTCAACAGCCGGATCGCGGCACACGCATGAGCGCGGTGTACGGGCAGCTGGATTACGATATTACCGACAACTGGCAGGTCAGTGCCGGCGCCCGCAGCGGACGCGATCAGCGTTACGATCGGGGTGGGCGCAATATTGCCTGCCCTGACCTGATACGCACCGATCGCGGTGGTGTACTTGGCGACATTGCGGTAAACGATGCCTCTGCAGCCGCCGATCAGTGCTATGTGGCCAACTACAACGATGTGGATCGCGCCTGGCGCAGCACGACCGCGATGACACGGGTCAGCTACCAGCCCAGCGATGACCTGCTGCTGTATCTGCTTTACGCCGAAGGGTTCAAACCCGGAATCGTGCAGGATGGTGCGAGCCTGCAAGGGGAGTACGACGGCGTGGGAGATCCGGCCTATCAATCTGCACTGGCGGCACTGATTCGCAGCAATAACCGTGGCGCCGCCTACGTCGGACCGGAGGCCAGTGCCAATGTGGAGCTGGGGTTCAAGCTGGGTCTGCTGGATGGCGCCATGACCCTGAATGGCGCTTTGTTCGATACCCGTTATCGCGACCTGCAGGTGTCGGGGATTGCGGTAGAGGAGGACGGCACCGAACTGATTCGCAGTACCAATGCCCCCAGTGCCACCATCCGCGGCCTCGAGCTGGAGCTGAACTGGGCTTCCGGTCGCAATGGGCGGGCCAGTGGGTTCCTTTCCTGGCTGGATGCGCGCTATTACCATTTTCTGGCCGTGGATAACGAGTATCCGGACCATGGTCGAACCTGGAATCCGGGTATCGACAGCCCGGAAATCACCAACCTGGTGGATTTCAGCGGCAATCGCCTGAAGCAGGTACCCGGTCTCAGTCTCGGGCTCAACTACCGGCACGGCTTCACCCTCACCGACCGCCTGCGGGCCACCGCCCGCGGGGGCCTGCGCTACACAACCAGCATGTACTTTGACGAGGCCAATCGGGGTAACCGCACCGGTTGGCTCCTGGAGAACGACAGCGGCCACTGGGTAGAGGATCCCGCCGGTGCCACCCGCAATATTGACCGCCGCGATGCAGCCACCCTGCTGAACGCCGGGTTGAAGCTACAGCCTGTAGATGGCAACTGGTGGTTAGACCTCTACGGGGACAATCTCACAAACACGCTGCTGGCGAGCGATGTGCACGAAGCCGATGTGGCCACTCCCGCCTACTACTACAATCCGCCGCGCACCTTTGGCGTGCGCCTGGGACTACATTTTGACTGAGTCGCAAAAAAATCTCCCCGCAGGGGGGGACGTTCTTTCCCGCCCACCCGTTCTAACGACGAGAGTAGTATCCGATAACAAAAACAATGGTGAAGAGAATCCATGGCGACAGCGTTGGCGAGCCCGATGACGCCCGATAGTGACGACCGGAGGGTGCCTGAGATCGAAAGGGACCTGGATTTCTACTACCGCGAGTATCAGCAGGAACTGTGTCGATATGCGGTGAGTAAGTTCGGTTTGTCCTACAGCGAGGCCGAGGATCTGGTGCAAGAGGCATTTGCCCGGATGGCACCGCAACTGCAACAGGGCGATATCGAGCATGTACGCGCCTTTCTTTATCGCTCCGTCCACAATGCAACCATCGATGCGTTGCGCAAAGGGCAGGTGCGGGAAAGTTACGCGCAATCCGTGCAGGACGACCCCGACCGTGAACAGGATAGTCGCAGCCCCGAGCGGGTAGCGGCCGGCCGGCAGTTTCTCGGCCTGATCAGTCGCGCCCTGTGGAACATGCCCCACAAGCGCCGGCGGCTGTTATTGATGAACCGTGTCGACGGGCTCTCCTACGCGGAAATCGCGCGTCGAGAAGGGCTCTCCGCGACGGTAGTGAAAAAACACGTGGCCAAAGCCCTCGCAGGATGTCAGGAAGCCCTGCGGGTCAATGGTGGTAAGTACGGTGGAGAAATATGATGGCGACTGGTAACAGTCATCCGCAAACCGATATCCGGCGGATCGAAGCGGAAGCCCGCGAGTGGTTCATGCTGCGGGCTGAACGTCCGTTATACGCCGCTGAGCAGGACGCATTCGACACCTGGATGCAACAGGGGGGCAACCGAGACGCCTACCAGCAGCTGGAGCAGATTGACCGCGGTCTCGCTGCCCTCGCCGCCAGCGAAGAAGGTTCTCGACTGCGCCAGCCCGGCGCTTTTATCAGCCTGTTACAGAACCTCAGAAGCTACTTGGGCGTCAGCCCCCTGAGTGGCCTCGCGTTTGCCTGTACCCTGATGCTCGCCGTCGGCATTGTGTATCTGGCGCCCTGGCAGAGCGAGAGCCATTCTGCACAAGGCTATACATCGGAGCTCGCGCAAACCCGCCAAGTCACCCTGTTAGACGGTACCCTGGTCACCCTTGGGGGTGACTCCGCCATTGAAACGGAATTTGGAACCGCCGCGCGCAAGGTCAAACTGCTGCGCGGTCAGGCATTTTTCGCGGTGCGCAAAGATTCCAGTCGCCCGTTTATTGTGCGCGCCCAGGGCGCTGAGGTACGCGTGGTCGGTACCCGCTTTGACGTCAACGCCGGCAATAAAATGAACCCGACGGTGAAAGTGACGGTGGAAGAGGGGATCGTCGATGTGGCAGCCAGGCCGCAGGGCCAGTTCGGCGCAACCGCAAGCAGCAAAGTGCGGCTGACCGCGGGTCAGCAGGTCAAGGTGCGCGAGGATCAGGTGAGTCGCATCAGTAAAATTGACGCCGCACAGGTCGCCGGTTGGCGCCAAGGCAAATTCAGCTACCGGGATGCCCCCCTTGCGGAAATCGTCGCCGATGCCAATCGCTACCGCAAACAGCGTATCGTGATCGGTACCCCGGAACTCGAAGATTTACGCGTGACCACCGCATTTACCGCCGATCAGGCCGAAACCCTGGTGGCCATGCTCGAGCAGTCGCTGCCGGTGCGGGTATTCCGGGAGCCGGACGGACGAGTGATTATCTGGCCCGGTAGTGTGGAGCACTGAACTTACCGTATTGAAAAGCTTCGTATAAGCGCCCGGGGTGATCCCCGGGCATTGTGCTTTCCGGTACATACAAAAAAAGGCCGCACCCTTTCGGGAGCGGCCTTTTTTGTATGGTGCCCAGAGGCGGAATCGAACCACCGACACGGGGATTTTCAATCCCCTGCTCTACCGACTGAGCTATCTGGGCATTGCTGATTCGGGGTTGTCCCCGGCAGCGAGGCGCGTATTAAACCTGCTCTGTTGGGGGGAGTCAACCCTTTGATTGATAAATAGTTTTTAGGCTTGGTAAGCGCTGGCTTACTTGTCGCCGTCTTGCTCGGGGACGAAGCCTTCGGCGTCGTCGTAGTCTTCGCCACTGAAGAACTTGCCCATCTGTTCGGCCAGGTAGGCGCGGGACGAGGGTTCCATCATGTTGAGGCGCTTTTCGTTGATCAGCATGGTCTGATGGGCCATCCACTCCTGCCAGGCTTTGGCGGAGACATTGTCGTAGATGTCCTGACCCTTGGGCCCCGGGAACGGCGGGTTGGGAAGGCCTTCGAGTTCTTCCTGGTATTTGCGACAGAAGACGGTACGGGACATGGTTTCTCCTAGCAGGGTGCCAATAGTGGGGCCCGCAACGCTATCAGCTGTTTGACCAGCCTGGCGATGGGCGCGGGCAGGCCCAGATCCTGGCCGGATCTGGGGCGGTCGAGCTGGCGCAGTTTATACCAGCCACCGGCCCCTTCCGCCACCTGGGTGGGCCTGCTGGGCAGACTTATCCACACTGGGTGAATATCCAGATGGAAATGGCTGAAGGTGTGGCGCATGGCTGGCAGGGCCTGAATCTCGCTGGCATCCAGGTCCTGTGCGGCCAGCCATTCCTGGGCGCTGGCCTCACCGCCGTCGTCTCCTTCCAGCTGTGGCGGTATCCACAGGCCACCCCAGATACCACTGGCTGGCCGTTGCTCCAGATACAGCTCGCCGTCGTGTTCGATCAGCAACAGGGTAGTCTGGCGCTCGGGCTTTTCCTTTTTCGGCTTTCTGCCGGGGTAGTCCGTGGAGTTACCCTGGGCGCGGGCGATGCAGTGATTCTCAAACGGGCAGCGCTCGCAGGCGGGCTTTGACCGGGTGCACAGGGTGGCACCGAGATCCATCATCGCCTGGGTGTAGTCGCCGGTGCGCTCTGCTGGCGTATAGCGTTCGGCGATCTCCCACATCTGTTTCGCGACCGCAGTCTGCCCGGGCCAGCCCTCAACGGCGTGAATGCGGGCCAGCACCCGTTTTACGTTGCCATCCAGAATGGGTGCCTGCAGCCCCATGCTGATACTGGCGATGGCGCCGGCGGTAGAGCGGCCGATACCTGACAGCGCACTGAGTGCCTCGACATCTCTTGGGAATTCCCCGCCGTGATTGTTCACTACGGTCTGCGCACACTTGTGCAGATTGCGCGCGCGGGCGTAATAGCCGAGACCGCTCCAGTGGGCGAGTACCTGATCCTGACTGGCGGCGGCGAGGGCCTGCACTGTGGGAAAAGATTCCATGAATCGCTGGTAGTAGGGAATAACCGCTGCAACCTGGGTCTGCTGCAGCATGATTTCTGACACCCAAACCCGGTAGGGGTTGATGTCGTTCTGCCAGGGGAGGTCGTGGCGGCCGTGCTGGTCGAACCATTTGAGCAGGGCCGACTGAAAACGCTTTGGTGTTTTGGGCTTGATGGTGGGCTTGGGCATGAATTGCAATCAAAAATGGGCACCGCGAAGGGTGCCCATGCTACTGCGTTATGCGTTTGCGTCATACCGGCGAATGCCGGTATCCATTGCGTGTGGGGAATTCAGTGGAGCTGGACCCCGGCCTTCGCCGGGGTGACAGGGTGAGTGGCCGGGGTGACGAGTTGAGGAGCCGGAGTGACGCGATGATAGACCGGGGTGACTGGGGGTGCAGGTAAGGATTAGTCACCCCGGTTGAACAGGCCTTTGAACTTGTCTTTCAGCTTGTCCTTCAACTCATCGGTCTTTTCTTCCACCTTATCCCCGTACTTTTTCTCCGCCTGATATTTGAGTTCTTCGCGGATCAGGTCGTCGATACGGCGGCTATCGGGTTTGCAGGTGGTGGCGCCGGCTTCGTTGAACTTGGCGTTGCAACGCAGGGGTAGCGGGCGGTTGCGCCAGCGGGAGTTCTGGACGGAGCAGCCGTTACCAGAGGTGCGTTCACCCACCAGTGCCAGGCCCAGGGCAAAGTCGAAGTCCTGCTGTTCCAGGTTGACGGTACCGTCACCGGTGAGCGCTATATTCTCGATACCGGCGTTGATGTCTTCAACCTTCGCCACGTCACCATCCAGATTGACGCTGGCACGCAGGTCCTGCAGGCGGGTCTGGGCGGGCCACTCCACTTCCGGCATGGGTGATTTTTCCGCGTAGCTCACCAGCTGGCACATACCTTTTTCCAGGTTGAACGGTGCCAGCGCCAGTTCCTCGGCGTTGAGCTGCACTGCGGCACGCAGATTTTTCTGCAGGGCCAGGGTGTCGGCTCCACGGGTCTGACCTACCCAGGTGAGGTCGGTCTTGCCGGACAGGGTGACCTTTTTCTGGTCTGCGGGCTCCGGCTCATCACTGGCGAACAGGGCCTCCTGCACTTTGGAAATTTCCACTCCCGTCAGGCCGCCGCTCAGTTCGCCGCGGGCGGAATCGCCCCGGGCATTGAAGACACCGGTGCTGTTGAGAGTGCCGCCGTAGAGACCGGCGGCCAGTTTGTTCAACTGGTACAGGCCATTGTTGACGTTGACGGCGAGCTGCGGATTGTCGATCTCGAAATCCAGCGCGTGCAGTTTTTCCAGGGTCAGGTCCAGTTTGGCGTTGAAGCCGCGCATGGCTTCCAGGGGCAGTTCCACCGGCTGTGCAGCGGCGATATCGGCACTCAGCTCATCCTGTTCCGGCGTGGTGGCGGGCGGCGGCAGATAGTCGTCCACGTTCAGGTCTCCGCCCTTCAGGTCCAGGGAGACACTGGGGACCGCTTTTGCGTTGCTGGCGGCCTGAAAGCTGGCGCTGCCAGTGAAGGTGTTGTCATCCAGCACCAGTTCCAGTGGCTGCAGGTTCATTTGCTTGTCGGTACCGCTGATATCGGTGTCGATACGCAGGCTTTGCAGCGCATTGCTGCTCTGGGGTTTGTACTCACTGCCCACAGCGGCCAGCCAGCCGGAAATTGGCTCCACATCCACCTTCAGGTTGAGCTGAATCTGCCAGGGTGCGTCGGCCTCGACGCGACGGATATTACCGCGCAGGTTGACCTCTGCCTTGGCACCTTCGGCACCGGTCAGCTGGATGTTGGCCGGCTGCAGGCGCAGGCCATTCAGGCCCTCGTCAATGGCGAGACTGCTGTGGATATCCAGGTTTACCGGCTCGGGGAAGTCACTGCCCGCCAGCTCCGCCTGCAGGTGCACATCACCGGGCTTTCCGCCGGGAACCAGATTGTCCGCGGCAATACGCAGTTTGCTGATGGCGTACTCGGTGCCGGTCTGTTTGTCGGTGTAGCGCAGTACGCCGTCCTCCAGGCGCAGTTGTTCCAGTGCCAGCTCCAGGCCGCCCTCGGCAGTTGCTTCCTGCTCTTTGGGGATATCCAGCGTGGGGGGCGTCTCCCGTCGGGTTTTGGCGTCCTGCTCCGCCTTGGCTTCCATGGCGTCGGTGATCAGCTCCCAGTTGCCCTTGCCGTTTTTGTCCACGGTGAGGGCCACCTGCGGGCCGAGCAATACGATTTCCTTGGCTTCGATGCGCTTGTCCAGCAGCGGCATCAGCGCCACGCCAACGGCGACCTTGTCCGCTTCCAGCAGGGATTCACTGGGCAGCGCGAGGGGGGCCAATTTTACCCCTTCGAGTTTGAGCGCGATGTTCGGCCAGATCTGCCAGCCGATATCGCCATCGAGGGTCAGAGCGATTCCCTGATCGGCAGCGAGCTTTACGATCTTTGGTTTGTACTGGTTGGCGTCGACACCGGAGAGGAACCAGGCAATGATTCCGGCGAAAAGAACGATGAGAACAACGAGGGTAATAAGACCGCGTTTGATCCAGGCCATACAGAGCGCATCCTTAATCTGATTTTGGCGAGAGGGTAGCGGTACCCGGAACACAGGTCCCGGGTACCGCGGATGCGACTATTGAAGCAGCTGCGGGTCAGAATTGGAACCGGATACCCGCTTCTACACTGCGGCCCGCTTCCGGTGCGAAGTCGCGCAGCAATGAAGTGGAGTTGCGGATCTCTTCATCCAGCAGGTTGCGTGCGCTGGCGAAGACAACTGCGTCGGTGCCACCCAGATTCAGGTTGTAACGGGCGGTCAGGTCCATGCGGGTGTAACCCTCGGTGGTTTCCTCGAAGGCGCCGGCGCGCTCCTGAGCCGCGGCTTTGGTGGTGCGCAGTTCCCAGTTCAGCTGGTCGTAGTTACCGCCCAGTGCCAGGCCTACACGCAGCGGCGGCATGCGCGGAACGGCGCGGTGGTAGTCAGCGACTTCCTCGTGCTCATGTTCGTGCTCATCGTGGTCCGCTTCTTCTTCGTGCTCGTGCTCGTCGTGATGCAGCGCGAGATCACTGGTGAAGCTGGCGCGTACGCTGTCGCCGAACAGTTCCACATAGTGACCGCCGGCGAAGGGGAAGCGTGCGGAAGCTTCGGCACCGTAGAAAACGGCGTCGCGGTTGGTGTAGCCGTAAATCGCCAGCTCTTCCTCGTGGTTTTCTTCGCCGGTGTTGGCGGCGTAGATATAGTCGGTCACCCGGTTGTAGAACAGGTTGGTCTCGACCTGTACCGCGTGCCAGCCTGAGGCATCCTGATTGTGGTGGTGGTAACCCAGCTCCAGATTGAAGGACTTCTCTTTGTCGAGATCCTCTTCACCTTCCAGGTAGCGGGCTTCCGCCAGGTGGGCGCCATCGGCAAACAGTTCTTCCGCGACCGGCGCGCGCTCGGCGTGGGTGAGTCCAAGGCTCAGGTGCTGATGCTCGGCGAGGAAGTACTGAACCGCGCCGGACAGACCCAGCAGATTGAAATCCTGGGTTTCACCCTGCTCTGGATCAACGGTGACCTGCTCGACACGGCCGCCCAGATCCAGGTGCCAGTCGCCCCAGGCGCGCTCTTTCATGGTGAACAGGCCGACACTCTGGGTGTTGCTCGGTTGCACAAAGGCTTCATCGCCGATTGCGGCAAAGTCTTTATTGCTGAGCTGCAGGCCGTAGGCGCCGCGCCACAGGCCGCCGTCGTCGTGGGTCAGTTCCACGCGGCTTTCCCAGGCTTCATTGGTGAAGCGGGTGCCTTCGTGGAAGTGGTCGTCGTGGGATTCCAGCTCGACGTGTTCGTAATCGTTGTAGCCCAGGCGCACGCTCAGCTTGTCCCAGTACTCGCTGTTGAAGCGGTGCTCGCCCTTGATGTCGTAGCGGGTCTGGGTCATGGCAATGCGCACGCGCTCCTCACCATGCTCCTCATGTTCTTCTTCGTGCTCGTGCTCTTCCTCGAGGGCGTGATCCTCGTCCTCGTGGTGCTCCTCTTCGCCATGCGCATCTTCGTGACTGTGCTCGTGGGTACCCAGAGGAATGCCGTAGTTGTTTTCCAGGCGGTTTACAGAGAAGCCCACAAAGCCGGTATCGGTTACCCAGGACAGGCCGGCGCTGGCGCTCTTGGCGCGGGCATTGGTGTTGCCGACGAAGCCGTCTGTGTTGAACTCTTCCTCGTGATGCTCTTCACCTTCGTGCTCTTCATGTTCGCCGTGTTCACGGATGGCGAGGCCGGGGATCTCGGTATCGTCGTTGTCGCGGTAGACTCCGTCCAGGTACCAGGCCACATTGCCGGCACCACCGGTCAGGCGGAAGACGCCAGCATCCTGGCTGTTGGCGGTGTCGTGGCGCATTTCCACCGCGCCTTCCATTTCTTCCGGCACTTCCGTGGGAATGCGGCCGTCGAGGACGTTCACCACACCGCCGATGGCGCCGCTGCCGTAGCGCAGGGTGGCGGGGCCGCGCAGGATTTCGATGCGCTCTGCCAGCAGGGGCTCAACGCTTACCGCGTGGTCAGAGCTGGTGTTGGAGGCGTCAGCCACATCCAGGTTGTCATTGAGTACTTTTACCCGGTTGGCGCTCTGGCCGCGGACGACGGGCAGGCCTACGCCGCGACCAAAAGAAGCGTTGTGGACACCCAACTGGTTGCTCAGGGTCTGTCCCAGAGTGCCGGCGGCCTCCTGGCGCAGGGCTTCACCGGACAGCACCGACACGGGCGCGGCGACCACATCGGCCGGCTTGGCCAGAGGTGATACGGTGACATTCACCTCTTCGATAGATTCTTTGGTGTCGACAGCCTGGGCGGAAACAGCAGAAGACAGCGCGCAGGCAACGGCCAGCGCCAGAGTGTTTACTCGGTACATTGTTGATTATTCCTGTAAATCACAGGCAACGGCCACCCAAAAGGCCGACGCCAGAATACATAAGCGTTATTGGGCCACTAGCGCAAACGGCAGGCCATAGCAGCCGAGCCGGGACGAGCAGCGAGAGAGATCAGTTAACAGGGAGGAGTGCGGGGGGACCGCGGGCGGACTGGCTTTCCGGCTGGCAATCGAGAGCGACGGGAGCCTGCTGCTCGATATAGCGGGGGCCCATATCCGCGAAAACGTAAAGGAACACACTGCCTGCGGGCGCAGGGGTGTGATTGTTGGACAGGTCACACATGGCGTGGGCCTGGTCATCGATATGAATATGCTCCGCCAGCGCCGGCTGCGCGAGCACCAGCGCGAACAGCAGCACAAAGCTGACCCAGACAGGGGTCTTGTGGCGGGAGCGTATATTCATGGGGCGTATGATATTTGATCTCTGCGGTGAATCAAGTTTCATCTGACACTAACATCCAAAATTCACCGCGTTTGAGCGTATAATTCGCGCCTTCTGTCTCAGGGGCCGGTTCAGAGCCTGTCCCGCTCTCCAATCAAGGATGTAGACCTCATGCGCACCGCCAGCGTCAACCGCGACACCCTGGAAACCAAAATCCAGGTCAGCCTCAACCTCGACGGCAAAGGCACCGGCAAATTCAACACCGGCGTCCCCTTCCTCGAGCACATGATGGACCAGATCGCCCGCCACGGCATGATCGACCTGGACATCACCTGTGACGGCGACGTGCATATCGACGACCACCACACGGTGGAAGATATTGGCATCACCCTCGGCAAGGCCATCAACCAGGCCATCGGCGACAAGAAAGGCATGACCCGCTACGGCCACGCCTATGTACCCCTGGACGAGGCCCTGTCCCGGGTGGTGATCGACTTCTCCGGGCGCCCCGGTCTCACCATGAACGTGCCCTTCACCCAGAAGCGCATCGGCAACTTCGATACCGAGCTGTTCTACGAATTTTTCCAGGGCTTCGTAAACCACGCCCTGGTCACCCTGCATATCGACTGCATCCGCGGCTTCAATGCCCACCACCAGATCGAAACCGTGTTCAAGGCCTTCGGTCGCGCTCTGCGCATGGCCCTGACGCCGGACCCGCGCATGGAAGGCGCCATGCCCTCCACCAAGGGCGTACTGTAAGGCGGCAATGAGCATGCAAAAGATCGTCGTCCTCGATTACGGTATGGGCAACCTCCACTCCGTCGCCAGCGCCCTGCAAAAGGTCGCTCCTGGTGACGAAGTCGTCCTCGCCACCACTCCGCAGGAAGCCGAAGGCGCAGACCGCCTGATCGTCCCCGGCGTCGGTGCCATCCGCGACTGTGTGGAGGGGTTCATTCGCCCGGGCTTTGTGCCGCTGCTGAATCAGTGCATCGAATCCGGAATGCCCATTCTCGGCATCTGCGTGGGCATGCAGATCATGATGGCCAGCAGCGAAGAAAACGGCGGCGTCGACTGCCTGGGTATCTTCCCGCAGCCGGTGAGATTCTTCGGCACAGACCTGCATGAAAATGGCGAAAGGCTGAAAGTCCCGCATATGGGCTGGAACCGTGTGCAGCAGAAAATCGACCACCCCATGTGGGAAGGTATCGAAAGCGGTAGCCGCTTCTATTTCGTGCACAGCTACTATGTGCCTTCTGAAGGCAATGAAGCCGTCGCCGGCGAGACCGACTACGGTGTGTCATTCGCCGCGGCTGTCACCCGCAACAATATCTTCGCCACCCAGTTCCACCCGGAAAAGAGTGCGGATGCGGGTATGCTGTTATTGAAGAATTTTGTCGGTTGGAGCGGAGCGGCTTAAGAAAGTCAGCTGACGAAGTAAATAACTAGATGCGAAGGCGGAGCGTCTGGTGCGGGATTTCAAAAGCGTCGGCAACAGGGATGTTGCCGACGCAGCGTACAGGGATGTATTCGCAGGGGGGCGCCTAGCCCGGTTTTGAAATCCCGCACCAGATGATCCGCCGCCACCGAGCCTGAACAAAGCGGGCCCGAGAAACAGGAAGTTAACCAAAATGATCGTAATCCCAGCCATTGATCTGAAAGACGGCGAGTGCGTACGCCTGCGCCAAGGTGAAATGGAAGACGCCACTGTCTTCTCCGATGACCCGGTCGCCACCGCTGAACACTGGCTCAGTCAGGGCGCCAAGCGCCTGCATATCGTCGACCTGAATGGCGCCTTTGCCGGCAACCCGGTCAACGGCGACGCCGTCAACGCCATCGCTCGCCAGTTCCCCCAGTTTCCGATCCAGATCGGTGGCGGTATCCGCGACCTGAAAACCATCGAGTGGTATCTGGAAGCTGGTGTCAGCTGGACTATCATCGGCACCGCCGCGGTAAAGAACCCCAAACTGGTCAAAGAGGCCTGCCGCGAATTCGAAGGCCACATCATCGTCGGTCTCGATGCCAAAGACGGCCTCGTCGCCACCGAGGGCTGGGCCGAAGTGTCTGACGTGCAGGCCACCGAACTCGCCAAACAGTTCCAGGACTGCGGCGTGAGTGCCATCGTCTACACCGACATCGCCCGCGACGGCATGATGCAGGGGGTGAATCTGGAGTCCACCATGGACCTGGCCCGCGCCGTGCAGATCCCCATCATCGCCTCCGGCGGTGTCAGTTGTATCGAGGATATCGAGAAGCTGCTCGAAGCCGGCGACGACGATACCGAAATCTTCGGTGCCATTACCGGCCGCGCTATCTACGAAGACAAGCTCGACCTGCGCAAGGCGCAGGAACTGTGTGACAACTGGACCAAGTAATTAATTCAGGTAAGCGGAAGTATTCCATGGGCCTCGCCAAACGCATTATTCCCTGTCTCGACGTCGACGCCGGCCGCGTGGTCAAGGGCGTCAACTTCGTCGATATCCGCGATGCCGGTGATCCGGTGGAAATCGCCCGCCGTTACAACGAAGCCGGCGCCGACGAGGTTACCTTCCTCGATATCACCGCCACCCACGAAGGTCGTGACACCACCCTGCACACCGTGGAGAAAATGGCCTCCCAGGTCTTTATCCCGCTCACCGTGGGCGGCGGCGTGCGCGAGCTGCAGGATATCCGGAATCTGCTGAACGCGGGCGCAGATAAAACCGCGATCAACTCCGCGGCGGTATTCAATCCCGACTTTGTGCGCGAAGCCGCCGACCGCTTCGGCAGCCAGTGTATTGTGGTGGCCATCGATGCAAAGCAGGTCGCAGACGGCAAGTGGGAAATCTTCACCCACGGCGGGCGCAAACCCACCGGTATCGACGCGGTGGAGTGGGCGAAAAAAATGGACAGCTATGGCGCCGGGGAAATTCTGCTTACCAGCATGGACCGCGACGGCACCAAGAACGGCTTTGATCTGGCCCTGACCCGTGCCATATCGGACGCGGTCTCCGTACCGGTGATTGCCTCCGGTGGGGTGGGCAACCTGCAGCACCTGGCCGACGGTGTGTTGCAGGGCGGTGCCGATGCGGTCCTCGCCGCGAGCATTTTCCACTTCGGAGAATACACCGTGGACGAGGCCAAGCAGTTTATGCAGGATGCGGGGATCGAAATGCGGCTATGACTGCTAGCGCGGTAATGTGACCGGTTCCTCGGATTTCGTATTCTTCTGGCGGTTAATCCGTTATCCGAAAAATTGGTGCTATAAATGTAGAGACATAATAAAGGCGGTTTCTACATGCACTATCTCCGATTCAGCTCACGGGAATTCTCTCAGGGGGACCGGCGCACAGCTCTGGTGGAGACCTATGCGCCCCTGTGCGGTATGGATGTGGACGTGTACTCGGATGATCTGGATGTCGATGTGCGAGTGCGTTCCCTGTCCCGTATCGTAGTCAGTGATTCCTACCTGGTTGACCACAAAGCCCACAGAACCCATGCCCATATTGCCGATGGCGACGATGCCATGCTGCTGGTCATGCCCCGTCAGGGAGTCATGGGGATAGCGTCGGCCGGGGGCGATGAGTGGATGTGCGCCCCGGGGCAGTTACACCTGCTGCCCCTGGAGGACCCGTTCAAAAGCCAGAGTGACGGGGCGTTTACCGTCACCAGCGTCAGCCTGCCGCGCAAGTTCCTGGAAGCCCGTCTGTCCAGCCCGGATAAGGTGATCGGCAAAAGCTTTCAGCCCGCCGACAACAATGCATATTCTTTACTGCTGGGATATCTGGAAAATCTGAACCGCATGGGAGAGATTCTCTCGGGTCCGGTGGCCAATCTGGCGGAGCTGCAGATTATGGACCTGGCATCGCTGGTGCTGGGCGTGGACCGGGAAACCAGTGTGGTGGCAGGAAACCGCGGCGTCCGCCATGCGCGGTATCAGGCTATGCGGAATTATATAAAATTGCGCATGTTTGATGCAGAGCTGAACGCGGATCTGGTTGCGCAGCACTTCAATATCTCACCGCAGTACCTGCGTAAAATCTTCAGTGAGTTCAACCTCACCTTTACCGACTATCTGAATGCGATTCGCCTGGACTGGGTATATAAAAACCTGGCGAACCCCGCAAACTCGCGCAACTATATTTCGACACTCGCGTATCGCGCAGGCTTCAGTAATCTGGCCTGGTTCAATCGTGCATTCAAGCGGCGATTTGGTATTTCACCATCGGATGTGCGAGAGAAAGTCACTGAGCCTGCACCTGAATGAGCTGTCGCAGATAGCACTTGTCGGTGTCGCGGATAGTATTGGCGCGGAAATACCTTTTTCGATTGAATCAAGCGTGCCCCGAGGTCACGGGCCGTCATCGGTGTCAGGTTTGACGAAGTGCCAAAGGATTGGCACGGGCAGTGGGCTTGAGTGGTGAAGCGCGCTGAATCGGCGGCGGTGTGTGGCCCCGGGGTTTCTTGGCGCGATTGTGGTGGTGTGTGGATTACGCAAAATACGTGCGATTTGTATCGGTTCGGGTAGCAGATAGTATCAGGGTAACCGGCGGTGCTGGGCTTTACTTAATGAGCAGCTTGATTTGCTTCTTTGCATTGACGGTAGCACTACCTGCCCCGGCGCTTCAACGGAATTGGAGTGAGATGTTCGGCAAAAGGATTTGCTGAGTCCGGGCTTGTCAGGCTGCATCCCAGCAGTACCTTCGAGATTCTCCAATGCCAGGTTCCCTCCCTGGCATTTTTTTTAGCAGCGATTTGCGCTGCGCCAGCGCTTCGCGCGCAAACTGCCAAAGGGGCGCACGTTACCGGTGTAATGCTGCGGAGGATTCAGGAACTGCCTCGCCGCTTTCTCTGCTTCTGCCTTGCAGGGGTAAGGTCCGAAAGTTTTGCCCCCGCGAGCATTGAAATACCAGTCATCCCCCAGCTTGTAATAGCGGTCTGAACGAGGCGGAATATTTGATCCTTCTTCGCCACGACGATACTGCTGCATGACACCCTCGCTACATCGTTACCACAATTTACTGCAAACAAAGCGCGCTGCCGCGCTCATAAAATAAAACCGGCGCTCCTGCTTCAAGTCTGGCTATCAGGTAGCCTACTCAAATTATCAGGGCGCCGGTTGTTATTTTTCTGGTGCTGTCGAAAAACGGCTAGAGGTCTTCCGGACGCACGCGGGCGACCTTGTCCTTGGTTTCCTCTGTTTCCGCCGAGGGTTTCTCACTGCTGTGAGCGGGAACACGGCGAACGTACAGATTCAGCCCCTTGAGCACATTAAGTGCCTCAAATACCTGATTGTCGCGGCTGTACCAGTCTTCCTGTCCTGCCTTGGCGCGCTTGCGGTCTTCCGAGCCGCTTTCTTCACCGCCGTTGCCGTTGCCCAGGTGTCCGGCAAGGTCTGCTTCGGTAGTGCGTGTGCGTCCGTCCATACGTTTCACCTGCACCCGCTCTACAGTAATGTCCGGCTTGATGCCCTGGGCCTGAATGGAGCGGCCCTTGGGGGTGAAATACAGTGCGGTGGTCAACTTGATCGCGCGATCGTCGTTGATCGGGATAACGGTCTGAACCGAACCCTTGCCGAAGCTGTCGGTACCCATCACCACAGCGCGACGGTGGTCCTGCAGGGCGCCGGCAACAATTTCTGCCGCCGAAGCGGAGCCATCGTTAATCAGTACCACCAGCGGCGCGCCCTTGCTGAGGTCACCAGGGCTGGCAGAGTAGCGCAGGTTGGAGGATTCGTTGCGACCCTCGGTGTAGACCACCAGGCCCTCTTCAAGGAAGGCGTCGACCACTTCCACGGACGACTGCAATACGCCGCCGGGATTGTTGCGCAGATCGATCACCAGTCCTTTCAGTTCACCCTGTTTCTTGAGCTTATTCATTGCCCGCACCAGGTCGTTGCCGGTATCCAGCTGGAACTGGCTGATGCGCAGATAGCCGTAACCATCCTCGAGCATTTCACCGCGCACACTGTAGACCCGCACCTTGTCGCGTTTAAGAGTGACATCGAAGGGTTCTTTGTGCCCCTTGCGGCCGATGGTCAGTGTCACCGGGGACCCTACCGGACCGCGCATTTTTTCCACCGCATCGTCCAGGCTGACACCGCGCATGGATTTGCCGGACATCCGCAGAATGACATCACCGGCGCGCAGTCCGGCGCGCTCGGCGGGGGTGTCGTCCATAGGGGTGATGATGGTGATGTAATCGTCTTCAATGCCGACTTCGATCCCCAGCCCGGCGAACTCACCGGTAGTGTTGGCCTGCAGGTCCGTGAAGGAGCGGCTGTCGAGATAGGAGGAGTGCGGGTCTAGCCCCTGCAGCATGCCCTTGATGGCAAATTCCAGTAGGGTGCTGTCGTCGACTTCTTCGACATAGCCCCGGCGGATCTGTTCGAAAACCTTGGCGAAACTGCGCAGGTCTTCCAATGGCAGGCGGGATTCGGCTTCCAGCGAAACACGATCGTCGCTGGTGTCGAGCTGACCGGCCTGGCTGAGTCCCATCAGCGGCAGAGCGGTGAGTGCCGCGACGCCAATCAGGCGAGCGAGCATTTTGGGGGTGAACATAATCTGCACGTCCTTGGCATTTATCGTTACTTTCCAACAGAAATTGTAGACCCGGCACTGACGCAGGGCGCTGAACTTGGCGGCGTTTCAAACTGGCGTGCTGACCGGAGGGTAAAACTGCAAGCAGAATTATGTTAGGGATGGCGCATCGGGGAACGGCGGGCTATTGGCTGTGTAGCTAACCCCGGCACCAGACGGTGGGGTCCTGTGGCTTGCCATTGCGGCGGATTTCGAAATACAGACCGGGCTGGCTCATGCCGCCGGTGTTACCGACCTTGGCAATGGTATCGCCGCGCTCTACCCATTCGCCGATGGCGCGGGTGAGCGACTGGTTGTGGCCGTAGAGGCTCATATAGCCATCACCGTGGTCGAGGATGATCAGCATGCCCTGACCGCGCAGATAGTCGGAAAACACTACGCGGCCACGGTGGATGGCCTTCACCGGTGCGCCTTCGCTGGCGCGCAGGGTGACTCCGGTCCAGGTGATGCCGTTGGCGCGGCGCTGCCCAAAGGCATTGGCGCGGCGGCCGCTGGTGGGCCAGTGCATGCGCCCGCGCTGTTTGGCAAAGGGGGTGTCATCACTGGGGCTGATCAGGCTGGCAATGGCCCGCCCGACTTCATCCACCAGCCGTTGCAGGCGGCTGCGATCGCTGTTGAGCTGGTCCAGTTCGCCGCTTTTGCTGGCGAGCTGACGGGCGAGCTTGTCCAGGGTGCGCTGGCGGGTATTCTGGGCGCTCACCAGGGCGCGGCGCTTTTCTTCCAGCTGGTCGCGCTCGCGGGCGAGGGTGTCCTGCTCCCGTTCAATTCCGCTACTGACGGTGGCGAGCTGATCGAGGGTGGAAACGTAGTCTTCGATAACGCGGCTGCGTTGCTTGAGGAAGTAGTCGTGGTAGCGGAGTTGGCGGGCGATGTGCTGAGGATCTTGCTGATTGAGGAGCAGCTTGATCTGCTCCTGGCGTCCGAGTCGGTAAGCGGCGGCGACTTCCTGCTCGACCCGCCGCTGCATACTTCGCCGGGATTCCTGCAGCTGCTGCTGCTCCTGCTTCAGTTCCTGCAGTTTTTCCCCGCGGGACTGCATGTCGGATTTGATCTTGTCGATGCGCTGCAACAGCTCCGAGATGTCCTTCTCGTTGGCCTCGAGGTCCTTGAGCAGCTGGTCGCGCTCGCCTTTGACCTGATTCAGCTCCTGCTGCAGGGTCTCGATCCGCTGTTTGATTTCCGCCAGCCGCGCCTGCTGCTGTTCATCGCTGGACTGTGCCAAGCAAGCGGGTGCCAGGGCCAGCGACAGCAGTGCGGCGAGGAGAACCCCGGAGAACTTCATGCTCGAAAGTTTCATCGTGTCAGCTTGATCTCGCTTGGGGAGAGCGCCCGCAGCGCGGGCGCGTCCCGGTTAGTTGATTTTGACCAGCGGCTCGCCGTTCATTTCCACCGGCTGTGGCAGGCCCATCAGGGCCAGCATCGTCGGCGCCACATCTGCCAGGCTGCCGCCGTCGCGCATGGTCACGTCGCGCTCGCCCACGTACACAAAGGGTACCGGCAGGGTGGAATGCTGGGTACTCACCTGGCCGGAACCGGCGTCGAACATTTCTTCCACATTACCGTGGTCGGCGGTGATCAGCACCTCGCCACCGGCAGCCAGAGCGGCTTTGGTCACGCGGTCCACGCAGCCATCCAGGGCTTCCACCGCTTTAACCGCGGCTTCGAATACGCCCGTGTGTCCCACCATGTCGCCGTTGGCGTAGTTGCAGATGATCGCATCGAACTTACCGCTTTCGATGGCGGCGACCAGTTTGTCGGTCACTTCCGGTGCGCTCATTTCCGGCTGCAGATCGTAGGTGGCCACATCCGGTGATTTGATCAGGATGCGCTCCTCGCCATTGTAGGGCTCTTCGCGTCCGCCGCTAAAGAAGAAGGTCACATGGGCGTACTTTTCTGTCTCGGCGATGCGCAGCTGGGTCTTGTTCTGGTTCTGCAGGTATTCGCCGAACGAGTTCACCATCGCTTCCGGTGGGAAGGCGCAGGTGGCGTCGATGGAGCTGGCGTATTCGGTGGTCATCACAAAATCCGCCAGCTTCGGTGTGGCGGCGCGCTCGAAACCGTCGAAGTCCGCTTCGGTAAAGGCGCGGGCCAGCTGGCGCGCGCGGTCCGGGCGGAAATTCATGAAGATCAGCGCGTCGCCATCGCTGAGCGGCGCGGGTTCGCCGATCAGGGTGGGGGCGACGAATTCGTCGTTCTCGTCGCGGGCGTAGGCCGCCTCAAGAGCGGCCAGGGCGGAATCGGCCTGCTGCTCGGCTTTGCCCTGGGTGATCAGATCGTAGACCGGCTGCACACGCTCCCAGCGGTTGTCCCGGTCCATGGCGAAGTAGCGGCCGGCAATACTGGCGATACGTGCGGTGCCGAGGGCGTCGCACACCTGGGTCAGGCGTGCCAGTGGGGTTTCCGCACTGCGCGGCGGCGTGTCGCGACCGTCGGTGAAGGCGTGGATATACACCGCCTTGGCGCCGCGCTGGGCGGCCAGGGTGGCCATGGCAACGATGTGGTCGTCGTGGCTGTGCACGCCGCCTTCGGAAGCCAGGCCCATAATGTGCACGGCGCCGTCGTTGGCGATGGCCTTGTCCACCGCGGCGGTATAGGCCGGGTTCTTGAAGAAATCGCCGTCCTCGATCGCCTTGTTGATGCGGGTAAAGTTCTGGTACACGACGCGGCCGGCGCCGAGGGTCATGTGACCGACTTCTGAATTGCCCATCTGCCCTTCCGGCAGGCCCACGGCCATACCAGAGGTATCGATCAGGGTTTTCGGGCGGCTGGCCCAGATCTGGTCCCACACCGGGCTCTTGGCCGCGGCGATGGCGTTGTGTTCGCTGTGCTCACTGTGGCCGAAGCCGTCCAGAATCAGCAGTACCAGGGGGCGCTTGGGCGAAGACTCGGATGCCATGGGATCGGAATTCCTGTGTTGGATATCGGTGAAAACTGTGTGAATCGCTGGTGTGTCTGGTCGCGCTATCGGCGATCGACCTGCGCGTCGCAGCGGGGTCGCCGGAATATCCTCCGGCATCATTGCCGGAACGCGAAAACTTTGGGGGTGCACTACCGCAGGTGGCGGATTTTAACCTGTTTGTACCCTCGAGGTCAGTAATTGCCCAGCGATTGCCTCTAACTGGCGGCCAAACAGCAGCCCCAATTGGCTGATTAAGAAGTGGCCATCATCGTGTATACTGCGCGGCCTTCAGACCGTTGCCTTGGGAAGTTTTACACTCGGCGGCGGTAAACTGGTTGACCGCATAGTCGGCGGTGCGGCCGTATCAAAACAACAAATTGTGAAATTTCGGGGGCGAAGTGGACTTTTTCGTCTTTATCAGCGAGCAGTGGCTGCTGGTGAGTGTGTTGGTGGCATTGATCTATACATTGGCCATCACCGAGCGTATCAAGGCGGGTAAACCCGCATCGGCCCACGCGGCGACCCAGCTGATCAACAGCGATGGTGCCAGGGTGGTGGATCTGCGTGATCGCTCGGACTTTACCGCCGGGCACATTGTGGATGCCATTCACATTCCCCACGGCGAGATCGAAGGCCGCATGGGCGAGCTGGCACCCTATAAAGAGAAGACCATTATCCTCGCGGACAAAATGGGTCAGCATGCCGGCCCCGCCGGGCGCCTGCTGAAGAAGGCCGGCTACAACGTGCGTCGCCTGGAGGGTGGCATGTCCGAGTGGGCCAACCAGAAGCTGCCGCTGGTAAAAGGCAAGGGCTAACAGGGGCTGCTGTTCCCGCAGCAGCGATATTGAACCTATTGGATTCCAGTGACGCAAAGAGGTTATCCGGTCGTGAAAGACGTCGTTATCTACACCACCCGCTACTGCCCCTTCTGCATTCGTGCCAAGTATCTTCTGGACAACAAAAACGTCCCCTATACGGAGATTTCTGTCGACGGCGATCGCGCGCTGCGCGCCGAGATGACCGCCAAGGCCGGGCGCCACACTGTACCGCAGATCTGGATCGGCGATCACCACGTGGGTGGGTGCGACGAGCTGATGGCCATCGAGCGCAGTGGCGAGCTGGATTCACTGCTGGCGTAAAAGCGTCCCTGTGATCCGGGAAATTTCCGAATAGTGCCTTGAAAGGGCTTTTCGAGGCCCCCATTAGTAGATTCCATACAGGGAGTCTTCTTCTCAGGGAAGGCAGTTAATAAACATTATTGAGTGAACAGGCTTGTAACATGGCTGAAGAACAAAACGGCGCTGCGGTAAACGGCGAAGATCAACAACAAGTACAATTCGCGATGCAGCGCATCTACCTGAAAGACCTGTCCTTCGAGACTCCGATGGGCGCCGAGGTTTTCAAGAAGCAGTGGAAACCCGAAGTCTCCCAGGAACTGAATACCAAAACCGCCAAGATCGACGAAGATCTGTACGAAGTGGCCCTGACCCTGACCATTACCGTCAAAGTTGAAGGCGAGACTGCTTTCCTGGTGGAAGTGCAGCAGGCTGGCCTGTTCGGCATCAAGGGGCTGGAGGGGCAGCAGCTGGCCCAGGCACTGAACACCGCCTGCCCGAACATCCTGTTCCCCTACGCGCGGGAAGTGGTCGACAATGTAGTGACCAAGGGCTCTTTCCCCGCCCTGATGCTGCCGCCGATCAATTTCGACGCCCTGTTCGCCGCTGCTCTGCAGCAGGCACAGCAGCAGGCCGCCGAACAAGGTGGCGAGAAAGCCGACGCTTGAGAGGCACAGCGATCGTGAAAAAAGGCTCCCTTGGTTTCGACTAGGGGAGCCTTTTTGTTTCTATCCTACTGATTGAAACTTCAATTTCGGGAGCGCCGCCATGTCTGATCCAACGACCCTGACCAAAAACACCGGCGCCCTCCGCGGCAAAACCATCTTTATTACCGGTGCCAGCCGCGGTATCGGCCGCGCAATCGCACTCAAATGTGCCGCCGACGGCGCGAATATCGCCATCGCTGCCAAATCTGCCGAACCCCACCCGAAATTGCCCGGAACCATATACTCCGTGGCCGAAGAGATCGAAGCTGCCGGCGGCAAGGCACTGCCCATGCAGGTCGATGTGCGGGAAGAGGAGCAGGTGGCAGATGCCCTCAAGAAAACCGCCGATACCTTCGGCGGCATCGATGCCGTGATCAACAACGCCGGTGCCATCAACCTCACCAATGTCGAGGCCACCCCGCCCAAGCGTTACGATCTGATGATGGATATCAATGCCCGCGGGGTTTATCTGACTGCGCATCTGGCCATCCCCTACCTCAAACAGTCCCAGTGCGGGCACATTCTCAGCCTGTCGCCACCGCTCAATCTGGAACCTCGCTGGCTTGGCCCCTTCGCCCCTTACGCCCTGTCCAAGTTCGGCATGACCATTCTCAGCATGGGGCTGGCGGAAGAGTTGGGCAAAACCGGCATCAGCGTGGCGACCCTCTGGCCCCGGACCCTGGTCGCCACAGCGGCCATCGAATTTGCCGTGGGCAACCGGGAGATGTTTCAGCAGAGTCGCAAACCCATGGTCATGGCGGACGCCGCCTACGAGGTGCTGATTACCGACAACCAGGGTCTGAATGGTGCCCAGCTGATAGACGAGACCCTGCTACACGAACGGGGGGTGGAAGATTTCACCCAATATGCGCACAATCCCGCCAAGGCTGGCGAACTGGCAGTGGATCTGTTCCTCGATCCCTGACCCAGCCGGTATCAGTGGTAATTGGGGGATTGTGGAGATGACCGATTTGGACGATTTTCGCGGTGCCATGGGCGCCCTGGGCGATGTAAAGCCTCTGTCCCCCAGGCAGCGTCACAGTGCCCCGAAGAAATCCACCAAAGACCCTCTCAACCAGCGCGCTCGGCGCGAGGCCGCGACCGCACAGACCTACCGTGAGTTGAATCCCCTCGGTGGTGAGTATGTGGAACCGGTGGAACCCTTCGACCCCATCGAGTTCAAGCGCGACGGGGTGCAGAATGGTGTCTATCGCAATCTGCGCCTGGGGAAATACACCGTGGACGCACGGCTCGATCTGCACAACCACACCGTGGAAATGGCGCGCAGTGCGCTCTACCAGTTTGTGCGGGATTGTGTGGAGGCCGATGTGCGCTGCGCTCTGGTCACCCACGGCAAGGGTGAGGGGCGCAAGACACCGGCGATGCTGAAAAGCTGCGTCAATGCGTGGCTACCGCAACTGGATGAGGTGCTCGCGTTTCACAGCGCGCAGAAGCAGCACGGTGGGCTGGGGGCGACGTACCTGCTGCTGGGAAAAAGCGAGCGCAAGCGTCAGCAGAACCTGGAACAGCATCAGCGTCGCTCCCGCCCGTAACCGTGCCTCGCCCCTGCCCCGGTCGCTGTGTAAAAAAATTACCGGGTAATGGGAAAAATTCCTGTTACGTAATCAGTTTGTCACGTTAGGCAACTACATTACTCCCACAACGAAATTTTGCTTGTCCGGTTGTTTCATCGCGCAACTGACTTGTTTTCGTTGTTCTTCTCTCTTTGCATCGCACCAATGATTATTGGTGATTTTTGCTTCCGAGTTTGGAAGTACCTCCACTTGGAGGATTGGACTCGCGTTCGCAGTTGCGAACCGGGCCCCTTCTTGAATGGTTCTTCAGGCGGCCCTATGGCCGCCTTTTTTCGTTGTGTCAGCTGAAATCTACTGTTCGTACATAACGAGCGAGGCTAACGGGAAGGGCGGGGTAATTCACCGGTCTGTTTGAATTCTATTCGCGTGCCTTCGCCGCCCTGCAGCGTCAATATGTCGCCCGCGACGCTGGCGCGATTGATACGCGGTAGCGCTTTCAGAAAGTCCTTTTCCAGTTCGCTGCTGTCTTTGCGGCCCACCATGCGGGAAATTTTCGGGGCCTTGATCCACTCGATCGAGCCATCGTCGGCCAGGTCGAACTTGCCGAGGTAGGGGTTGGAACCGGCGCTGCCCCTGACAAAGCCCAGTTTGTCACAGGTCAGGTAGGGCCGGTCACGAACCATTTTCTGCCAGAACAGGCGGGATTTCTGTTCGCGGCCATCCACGCTGATCCCGTGCAGTATCCACTGATAATTACAGATCTCACCGGGTGCCATGGGTTGGTTGGCCAAAGCCCGCTGGGAGGAAGAGGAACAGCCGGAATGGAACACTGCGCTCAACAGGACCCCGGCCAGCAGCGCACCGAGTGCGCGACCCGACCGGTAGGCGGACGTTGATGGCGGGGGTGAGCGGTGCGAGAAGTACATCGGATCTATCCGGTAGCCGTTTGCGGTATTAAACCGCAAAGCGCGGGTGAGATCTGTGACTCAGGCGGGAAATTGCCGGCCCTCAGTTACCTGCCTTGATGTATTCGATATAGCGGTCGCCGGAAGCGTCCCGCAGGATCAGGCGGCCACCACCACTTTTCACGAAGGCTTGCGTGGTACCGGCCAGCGCGCTCAGATACTGGGTTTCCTGCTCCATCAGTTGTGGCGGGCCGGCCATTTTGGTGGAGGCAAAGCTGCCGGTATCCCACAGAATCTGGCCGTTGGCGGTGATCTGCATGGCGCCGCGATAGGTGTTGATACCGCTCTTGCCCATGGCTTCCCCACCGCTGTTGCACAGGAAGGTGAACTCCTGTGGCTGGTCCACGGGGATGGCCTGTCCATTGATGCGCAGCAGGCGCATCTGCCATTTTTCACCGCAAACACTGGAGACACTGCCCGGGGTCTGGGCGGGGCCAGAGTCTTTACCGCCCATATTCATACACCCGGCAACCACCAGGGCGAGCCCGAAAAGCCATACCGGTAGCAGTTTTTTCATTCGTGTGTCTCCTTCCCACGTCCGTGTAGATAGACCAAGCTTAGTCACCTGCTGTCCATTCGAGTGGATTCAGGCGACAGCTTGTGGCGGAAATCGTCACAGGATGAGGAGAGCGCGCGCGCCGGGGCCCGCCAGTGAGGCGGGTCGGTGTCAGGGCTTGCGCACACAGCGCACCACAACCTTGGAGTCGAGCTCCTGTTCAAAGCAACGGAAGCGAGTGCCGTTGACATTTAGGGTGCGAGGGGCCTCGCGACTGCTGCTGCGGGGCCTTCGGTCAGAGGACCGCACGGAAAAATGTGCGGCGTTCATGTGTGGTGGAACGGCGCTGCTGAAGGCGCGATTTGTGTGATTCTCCGTGGGCGCGGTTGTAGTACAACCGGCAACAACTCCTGTCGCTATGGCCGCCGTTAGCAGAATACTACGCAATTTCTGCACGCGGATACCTCAATGGCTGGTTCGAGAGGCGGCGTCACTGCCGCCCTCACTTTCAGATTAGAAGACGTTGCCGCCAAAGTGTGAAATTGCGCGCCAATTTAATAATTCCCGCGCCGGGAACAGAAAAAGCGCGTCAAGCGGGGTAGAAATTGTCGTCACCGGAAACAAAAAAGGGGCCCAGAGGGCCCCAAGTGGAACATGCGATGACTTAGCATGAATCATGCAATGTACCTGTCTGTGATGATGACTGTGACGGTACTCAGAAGTTGTAGTTACCTGTGAGGGCGATAGTGCGGGGCGCGCCGTAGAATGCTGTTTGCAAGCTCGGCCCAAAGTCATAGCCAGCAATCCGATATTCGGTGTCTGTCAGGTTTTTGCCCTGAAGCCCCAGGTTCCAGCTACCGTCCGCACTGTAATAGGTTGCGGTCATATCGACGAGGGTGTAGCCCTCTTGGTCGAGAATGCTCGGGGTCTCGAAAATCTGAGTATCGGAGCGGTAGGACACAGAAGGCACGACCACCATTTCGCCGCCAGCAACCGGCAGGGACCAATTCAGTTGAACCATGGCAGTAGTGTCGGGAGTGTTCTGCATGTCGCGAGTATCAGCAATATTTTCTCCGCCGGAAATGAACTCAACGAATTCAGCATCTACCCAGCCCAGATTCGCGTTGGCAGACAGGCTGTCAGTTAACGCGAGAGAAGCTTCCAGTTCGATACCCTGAATGCGGGATTTACCTGCGTTCAGTACGTCGCCTGCTGTCGTGCCGTCTTCAAGCAGACGTTGAGTCGTCAGCTGCATATCTGTGTAATCTGCGCGGAATACCGCACCGTTCAGGCGCAGGCGGTTGGCAAGAAGATCGAGTTTCCAGCCAAGCTCAACTGTATCAACGGTTTCGGGAGCATACCCTTCGGTGGTTTGTGGATTTGCTGTTGCTACGCCTCGCATATCAAAGCCGCCGCTCTTAAAGCCGGTGCTGTAAGTTGCATAGACCATCGCATCTTCACTGACTTGATAGTCTAGGCCTACTCGAGGAGTAAACTCGCCCCAGGAATCACTGTTGGTGTAGTCGGTTCGTACCGCGGCGACAATCGGGTCTGGAGAGTCCGCGTAGTATTTATCATGAGAAAGGTCGCTACCGAGACCGCCAACTACCGCATTGTAGACATCCGCTTCTTTATCGTCCTTGGTGTAGCGACCACCGAGGTTCAGGTTCCACTGATCGGCGAACTGCCAATTGTAGTGTGCGTAAGCGGACAGGCTTTGAGTGTCTACGCTACCATTAACGGCTACGGTGATCGGATCCAGAACAGCGTCGTATCCGCCTGCAGCGGTCCCGTCGTAATAGTACAAGCCGCTTACGAGGTCAGCATTTGTGCCCTGCCAGATAAGCTGAAATTCTTGAGTGAACTGCTCGTCATCATAAACTGCAGGAACGTCAAAGCTGGCGGAGCTAACACTATCAAAGTCGATAACTGTTTCTGTGTCGCCCTCGCGACTTGCAGTTACAGACTTAATAGTCACACTTTCCGAAACCTGCCATTCGGCCGTGAGTGACATTCCGCTGGTTTCAACCAGGTTGTCTGAAGGCAAATTGGTTTCAGTATCGTAAATACTGTCAAGTACGGGTTCGCCATTCACACCTGGATCAAAGCGATGGCCGTGTTTGGAGGCAGATTTGTCGGTAGTTTTGTCGGCGGCAAAGCGGAAAAACAATTCCTCGTTTGGCGAGTATTCCAGGCTGACGCGAGCAGCCAGAATGTCTTTGTTGTACTGATCTTCTCCTGTGCGGACATTCTCGCCAAATCCATCGCGATTGAAGCTGGCGATCGCAGCGCCGATATTCAGATTTTCAGTAAGGCCGGTAGATGCCTTGAGCTTCAAGTCGCGCTGATTGTAACTACCGAGAGAGGAGCCAATTGAGATTTCAGTGTCACCGGTCATTTTCTTGG
Source organism: Microbulbifer elongatus (assembly GCF_021165935.1). NCBI lineage: Bacteria > Pseudomonadati > Pseudomonadota > Gammaproteobacteria > Cellvibrionales > Microbulbiferaceae > Microbulbifer > Microbulbifer elongatus. The sequence continues at coordinate 1,034,478 of NZ_CP088953.1, forward strand.
TGACATATTTCACTGCACCGCCGATGGTGTTCTTGCCGTAAAGTGTGCCTTGCGGGCCACGTAGTACCTCAATGCGCTCCACATCAAACACATCCATTACCGCACCCTGTGGGCGGGCAACGTAGACATCGTCAATATAGATACCCACACCCGGCTCATAGCCCCACAGCGGATCCTGCTGGCCGATGCCGCGAATGAATGCGGTCAGGGTGGAGTTGGTGCCGCGGCTCACCTGCAGTGTGGTATTTGGGGACATTTTCTGGATTTCGGTCATATCGGTAATGCCGTTATCCATCAATTGAGCTTCACTAATAGCGGATACCGCCACCGGCACCTCCTGCATGGACTGCTCGCGCTTCTGCGCGGTCACGGTCACTTCCTCCAGCTGGGGATCTGCGTAGGCGAGGGATGCACCGCAGGCGAGCATGATGCCTGCGGCTAAGGGGTTGAATTTCATGGGATTGCGCATGGCTCTCTCCGATCATCGGTTTATGGTTATTTTCTGAGTTTCGGATCTGCACTCTATCGGCTGCGCGGGGGGTTGCCTGCTAGACCAAGGTATGACGATGGTTGTATCCCTGGGGCAGGACAAAAAACGCACGATCAGTTACTCTGTCCATAATAAACAAAATAATGAATGAGGCGCCAATTGTTCAGCCTTACCCTGCTGGCCGCCGTGGGCCTGAGTTATCTGTTGTTGCTGTTTGCCATCGCCTTCTGGGGAGATCGGCTGCCGGTAGCAAGGATCCGCCCGGCCAAGCCCCTGCTGCTTGCACTCGCCGGCACCTATACCAGTGCCTGGATGTTCTTCGGTGTGCCTGCCCAGGCAGTCAGTGAGGGCTGGATGCTGCCTCCCACGTTTGTCGGTGCCAGCCTGATGCTGATTTTTGGCGCCCCGCTGCTGATGCGCTTCGTGCGCCTGTCCAAGCAGCAGGGCTCCACCTCCATCGCCGACTTTATCAGTGCCCAGTACGGCGGTTCCCAGTGGCTGGCGGCAGCGGTGGCGTTGCTGGCGGTCGTTGCCATCGTGCCCTACCTGTCACTGCAGCTGCGCGCGGTCGCGGACAGCTTCCTGCTACTGGCCCGGGCCGGTGAAAACTCCCTGGAAACCAGTGCCTCTGTGGTCACCGCCGTGGTAAGCATTACTCTGGGGCTGTTTGCACTACTGTTTGGCACCCGCCATATCGACAGCAGTGTGCACCGCAACGGCATGCTGCTGGCGGTGGCGTTTGAAGCGCTGGTCAAGATCGGTGCACTGGTGGCGGTGGCCTGGTTCGTCCTCTACACCGCTTTCGACGGCACTGCCGATCTGGCGCGCAGTGCGCTGGCCAGCGAGCAGGTGGCCGCAATGGTGGCGTCGCGCCCGTCGGACACCGGCTACTTTGCCGTGGTGGTGCTGGGAATGGCGGCGATCTTCTGCCTGCCACGGCAGTTTCATATCCTGATGATCGAAAGCGACAGCGACCGGGATATCGGCCCGGTGCGCAAGTTGATACCCGTGTACCTGGCGCTGGTATCGGCAGCGGTTCTGGTGGTGGGGTATGGCGGGTTGCTGTGGCTGCCCGAGAGCTACACCAATGCCGAGCGTTTTGTTCTTGGAATACCGCTGGAGAGCGGTTCCGCCTGGCTGGCTTTACTGGCTTTTATCGGTGGCCTGTCTGCGGGCTCCAGTATGGTCATCATTGCCACCATCGCCCTGTCCACGATGATCGCCAATACCATGGTGGTGCCGCTGTGGCTGAAACGCCTGCAGCAGCGCCCCGCCGGTGTGGCGCTGGGCAGCGATCTGCGCCGGGTGCGGCGGGTCATTATCGGTCTGTTGATGCTGGCGGCGTTCGGAGTCAGCGAGCTGATTGGTTCCGGGGTGAGCCTGGGGACATTCGGCCTGCTGTCTCTGGCCCTGGCGGCGCAGCTGGCGCCCTCCATGATCGCCGCGGTGACCTGGCCCGCGCGCTGGCCACAGCTGCGCCCGCTGGGGGTGATTGCGGGCCTGCTCGCCGGGGCACTGGTGTGGGCGGTGTCTGCGCTGCCCGCAGCGCTGGGGCAGGTGGATCTGGTGGCGATGACACTGGGGCTCGAGTGGCATGCGCTGACCACCAGTTGCGTGTTCGGGTTGGGCCTCAACGGGCTTACCCTGGTTGGGGTATCCGTGCTGCAGTCGCGCTGGCTGCCCGGTGGCAGCGGCGAGCAGACCGCGCCGGTGGACAGGGCGCGTCTGCGCCAGTTACTGGCGCGCTTCGTCGGTGAGGATGCAGCGGCCCGCGCCCTGGCCCCTCTGGGGCAGAGTGGTGGCGATGTACCGACTGGCCGCGGCGCTGGCGACTCTTCCCAAAGCTACCGCGAAGCGGTGGAAAAAATTCTCGCAGGCATTGTTGGCAGCACTACCGCCCAGCGCCTGGTGCGCCAGCTGAGTGCCCCGGAAAGCGCCGCCGAGGAGCTGGAGCAGGCCTCGGACATTTATCAGTTCGGTCGCGGCCTGCTGCAGAGCAGCATCGACAATATCGACCAGGGGATCTCGGTGGTGGACGCCAATCTCAATCTGGTGGCCTGGAACCGCCGTTATCTGGCGCTGTTTCATTACCCTGCGGAGATGATTTATGTGGGGCGCCCGGTGGCGGAGCTGGTGCGCTACAACGCCAGTCGCGGTGAATGTGGCCCCGGTGATGTGGAAACCCACGTGCAGAAACGGGTGGAACATCTGCGCAATGGCACCGCCTACCGGGTACAGCGCAATCGCACCGACGGCACCGTGCTGGAAATTCGCGGCAACCCCCTGCCCGGGGGCGGCTTTGTAACAACCTACACCGACGTTTCCGATTACCAGCGGGCACTGGGCGAGCTCACCGAAATCCGCAATTCCCTCGAGCAGAAAGTAGCGCACCGCACTGCCGAGCTGGAGGCGGTAAACGATGAACTGCAGGAACTGAATCGGGAGCTGCAGGCGGCGAGTGCCGGCAAGACTCGCTTCCTCGCTGCCGCGAGTCACGATCTGGTGCAGCCGTTGAATGCCAGCCGGCTGTTTATCGATGCGCTGGCAGCCCACCCGCTGGAGGAGGATAGCCGGCAGCTGCTGACCCGCGCGGATCGCGCCCTGGCCTCTGCGGAACAGCTGATTACCGACATGCTGCAGATTGCGCGCATGGATGCGGGGGATATTCGCCCCAGTTTCGCCCCGGTATCCCTCGACAGCATACTCGATGACGCCGTGGCCCAGGCACGGGTGGCCGCCGGCAGCCGCGGTATTCGCCTGCGCTATCGCCGCTGTCACCTGTGGGTGCACAGTGACGAGAAAATGCTGCGCCGGGTGGTGCAGAACCTGCTGGATAACGCGGTGAAATACACCGCGCGCGGTGGCGTATTGGTCGCGGCGCGCAGGCGCGGTGCGGATATCTCCCTGGAAGTGTGGGATACCGGAGAGGGCATCGCCCGCGAGCAGCAGCAGGCGATTTTCCGTGAATTCTGCCGGCTGACGTCCCAGGAGTCGGACAATGCCGCCCGCCAGCACGGTTACGGCCTCGGTCTCGCCACGGTGGAGCGGTTGTGCCGGCTGCTCAACAGCCCCATCAGCCTGTCTTCCGTTCCCGGTCGCGGCAGTGTCTTCCGCGTACACCTGCCCCGCGCCACCGCGCGTGCGGATACTCGCCCGGCTATCGCGACCGTACCGGGCCGCGGCGCCAGGCTGGACCTGCGTGTGCTGTGCGTGGACAACGAGCCATCAATACTGGAGGCGATGAGTGCACTGCTGGGTGGCTGGGGGTGCACCGTGCACTGCGCGCGCAATCGCGCGGAAGCATTGGCGGCTGACGAACCGGACCTGCTGTTGATGGATTTCCACCTGGACGACGGCGACAACGGGCTCGACCTCGCTGCCAAGTTGATGTCGCGCTGGGGCGGTGGCATCCCCTGCGTGATTATCTCTGCGGAAAACACCAATACGGTGAAGACCCGCGCTCACAACGCCGGTTGGCAGTTTCTGCAGAAACCCCTGCGCCCGGCGGCCCTGCGCGCACTGCTCCAGCAGCGGCAGAAAACCCGCGAGCGCGCCCCGGTGGAGCCTGCGACCAAGGTCGTATAGCGGTGGGGATGTGGTGCGCGCACTCTGTTACTGAATAACGAAAATAGTCCTTCGCCTGCCTTGCAGGCGAGCAAAGCGGTGCAACAAATAATGAAAAAATACCTGTTGGAAATACTGATGTTCAGCGCCTATGCGCTGTTCGCCGCGAGCTGGGTGTCGGGGGCTATCCTCACTCCGGCAATCCAGTCTTCCTTTGGTGAGGAAGGCTTTGCCAACGCTACCTGGGGCAGCAATGTCATCACCATTGCCAAAATTGTCGGCAACCTCGCCGCCGCCGCCCTGTTGATGCGTCTCGGTGCCAAGCGCGCCTTTGCCATCGCCATCCTGCTGATTGCCGCCGGCGGTTTCGGTGCGCTGGCGGGTAGCTACGGTGCCTGGCTGATGTCGCGTCTGGCCCTGGGCCTGGGCGGTGCCCTCGCTATTGTGTATTTCGCCCCGGTGGTTCTGCACTATTTTGCCGCCGAGGAGCGCCCGCTGATCAACGGCATCAACGCCGCCGCATTCAATACCGGCAACCTGCTGGCCCTGCTGACCACGACCGCGCTGTTGAGCTGGCTGGGTAGCTGGCAGTCTGTGGTGGTGCTGTACGGCGTGATGGTGCTGGCGCTGGGGGTGCTGTGGTGGCTGACTGCGGAAAATTTTCCGCTCTCCGGCGGTGGCGATAGGCCTGCGGAAACATACGGTTTCGCGGAGGGTTGTAAAGAAGGATTTAACTGGTGGCTGCCCCTGGCCTACTGCGGGGTACTTTTTTGTTATATCGCGGTATTTGCACTCTTCCCGCTGATCGATGGGTTTGCGGCGGCTAGCCACCACCTTTCTGCGGTGATGATTGCCGCCGGCATGGTCGGCACCGTGGCCGGTATCATCGTGACCAAGCGCTACGCACTGCGCCTGCCGGTGCTGCGCTTCGGTGGTCTTGCCCTGGTGGTCTTTGCGGCGCTGATGGTCACCAGCCGCGACCCGTTGATCGCCTACACCGCCGCCGCCCTGGCTGGTTTCTGTATGTTCCTGCCGATGACGGCGCTGGTTACCCTGCCGCAGGAGCTGCCTGGCATGACCCCGGCAAAAATCACCGTTACCTTCGCCATGTTCTGGTCTATTTCTTACGGAGTGGAAACCGTGTTGATGTACGCCGCCGGCCTGCTCGCGGATTTCACTGGTGAACCGGCAACCGCTGCCTACTTCGCGGTGGCCTGTTCCGCTTCCCTGTTCGTGTTCTCTTTCCTGTTGCCGGAAAGCGGTAAAAAATCCGAACTGGAAAATCTGGAGGCGGACAATGCGACGGCTTGATCCAAAATTGGCGGAGTGGCTGGTGGCGGTGAATGCCCAGGTCGCGCAACTGAAGGCTGCTGGCTTTGAAGCAACCCCGGTCAATGCCCGCGAAAGCCTCGCCAACCTGACCCGCAATTTTGTCGAGCCGGGTCCGGAGATGACGGTGGCGGATACCGTGGTCAAGGGTGGGGAATACTCCGTGCCGGTGCGTATTTACCAGCCGGAAGCTGTGACCGAAGGAGCATCCATTATTTACTGTCACGGCGGCGGCCATATGGCGGGAAGCGTTTCCGTTTACGACCCAATCTGCCGCCGTGTCGCCGATGCGTGCCGGCGCAATGTCATTTCTGTGGAGTATCGCTTGGCTCCGGAAAATCCCTATCCTGCAGCGTTGAATGACCTGATCAACGTGGTGCGCAACCTCGGCGAAGCTCTGGATCGCAAAAAAATTCCCCACAATGGCCGCTGGATTCTGATGGGCGATTCCGGTGGCGGCGCTCTGGTTGCCAGCGCTACGCGAATCCTGCAGCACCAGGCCCATACCATCGATGCCCAGGTTTTGATCTACCCCAGCCTCGACTACACCATGCAGGCACCGTCCATCGAAGAAAATGGGCGCGGCTATTTACTGGAGAGAGAAAAAATTCTCTGGTATTTCGAAAACTATCTGCAAGGTGGTGATAATCCCTACCAGGTATCTCCGTTGCACGGCGAGTTCACCAATAACATGCCAGCTACCTTGATAGTTACCGCGGAATTCTGCGCGCTTCGGGATGAAGGTGTGGAATATGTAAAGAAAGTGCGCGCCGGTGGTGCCAATGCCGAGCATCTGCACTTTGACGATATGATCCACGCTTTTCTGAATATCGAAAATATTGTTCCCGATGCATGTGGTCGGGTTTATCGTCACGTTGCTGAGTATCTTCAGGGGATTTAGCTCAGTGGTATGGGTTTGGTGCTCTGGTCTTCTAATGTGGCGGCCAGGCACCGGGTATCCGTTTTTGAAACCGCTGTGAATACATCCATGTACGCTGCGTCGGCGACGTCCCTGTCGCCGACGCTTTCAAAAACGGATCCCCGCCACCTGCCCTTAAATTCGGCATCATTACTTCGTGAGCAACAAATGCCCTTACGGAGTGTAGTGGTCAAAATTGAAGGTGGAGTGCCGGGTACAGGTTTTCAGGAGCGTCGCAAACAGGATGTTTGCGCCGCAGCGCCCAGGGATGGGTTCACAGCGGTCCTGAAAACCTGCACCCGGTGATCCACCGCCACAGGTCCAAGGACCAAGCTCCGAACAAAAAGGCTACGAAGTAAAAAACCAGACTCAGAGTTGAATCAGTGCCTGAGCCTCGCGAATCAGCTGCTTGCGATCCCGCAACTCCAGCTTGCGTAAAATCGCGGTCACATGGCTTTTAACGGTGGGCTCGGTGATATCCAGGTCGTAAGCAATCTGCTTGTTCAGCATCCCTTGGGCAATCATCTGAAAAATCTTCAACTGCTGTGGGGTGAGTTGATTTAACTTCTCCGCCAGCGCCGACTCAGTCTCTGCCTGCAAAGCCTCCTCACTGAACCACTGGTCTCCCGCCAGCACAGACTCAATGCATTGCAGAATCTCATCGGGCCGCGCCGTCTTCGACAGAAACCCGCTGGCACCCAGGCTGGACGCCTGCTGAATCACCGAGTGCTTGTCGCTACCCGAGACTACCACCACCGGCACCGCCGGAAAATCATTGCGGATACGTGCAAGCCCGGAGAAACCCTCACTGCCCGGCATATTCAGATCCAGCAACAGCAGATCCACTTCGGATTGAGAAAGCCGCTCAAGCGTCGAATCCAGATCCTCGCTCTGCAATAGATCCGCATTGGGGAAATGGCTGGAAAGGGTCGTGGCCAAAGCATCGCGGTAAAGCGGATGATCGTCGGCAATCAACAACTGATAATTCACGGCAGCACCCTGCAGAAGAAATGAATCGGGTGCAAAGGATACTACTGCGCGGTCCATCCACCGTCCACCGGCAAAGAGGCACCGGTAATGGTGCTGGCAAAATCGCCACACAGGTACAACGCCAGCTCGCCAATCGCCTCTGGCCTGCTCGCCTTTGCCATCGGCTGCTTCGCGCCCACCAACTGGGCGCGCGCGGCCTCCAGATCGAGCTGCTGTTCCCGGCTGATCGCTTCGATCTGCGGTTGAATCAGCGGTGTCTCTACCCAGCCCGGGCAGATTGCATTCGCAGTGATGTTGCAGTCCGCATTTTCCAGTGCCAGCACCTTCGTCAATCCGATCAGGCCATGCTTGGCCGCACAGTATGCCGCCTTGTGTTCGGAAGCGACCAGGCCATGTACGGAAGCGATATTGATGATGCGACCCCAATTGGCCGCGCGCATGGCCGGCAGCAGATCGCGACTCAGAAAGAAGCCCGCACTCAGATTGATCGACAGAATCTGTTGCCATTTCTGTGCCGGAAAGTCGTGGGCAGGCGCGGTGAATTGAATACCGGCATTGTTGATCAGTACCGAGGGGTTGCCAACCGCTTCCCGGGTGTCACGTACCAGCTGTGCACAGCCTTCTTCGGTTGACAGGTCGGCGTCACTGAAGCCGTTATGGCTACCATAGCGGGCAAATTCTGCCAGCAGAGCCTGTGCACTGTCCTGGTCGGCGAGGCCATGTAGCATCACCTGATAGCCGGCGCGCCCGAAACAGTGGGCCATGGCCAGTCCGATTCCACTGGTGGAACCGGTGATTAGAACGGCGTGTGATGAATCCTTGTGCACGGCAAACTCCCACATGCATTTTTATTTATGAAGATCCTAGCAGCGGGAGGAGATACGGGTCTGTATGACCAAGGTATGAAACGGGAAAAGCCGCCCGCAGGCGGCTTCTCTCATCGTGAGGGTTTCAATACACCCTGTTAGCGGCGATGGCGACCGCCACCATGGTGCGGGCGACCACCGGGACGGCCCGGACGATGAGACGCGTGGGGCGGACGGTGTCCGGGTTTACCAGGGCGGTGACCGTGGTGCGGCGGACGGTAGCCGGGCTTACCGGGACGATAGCCTGGACGGTTGTAGTAGTGGCGACCATGATAGCGATAGTAGCCACCGCGGTAGTAACGGGGATAGGCACCGTAGCGGTAATAGCGCGGTGATGAGTAATAGAAGGAGACGCTGCCCGATGGATATACGTAGGGGCGAGAGTACGGGTAGGTGGAATAACCCGTGCTGCTGGAGCTGTAGTAGCCATCTGAAACACAGGCGCCCAGGGTCAGGCTGCCGAATACCGTTAAGGCCAGCAGGCCTTTTTTAACTATGCGATTCATGTGAGACCTCCGCGATGCGGGTTTCTGGTGCGAGGCTGTTCGCGTTCACGCGGGCAGTTAGATGCACCGGGTTCATTGGCTGGTCAACGAGGACGTTGCGATCAGCGAGGTTGGTTGACACGGTGGTGTGGCAGGTCATGGCGATAGTCGCCACTGCCGCGCTGGTAGTAACTGGGATTACGCACGTTGTGGCATTTCCCATTCTGGTGGCAGTGGTAGTACCGGCCTTTCACCGAGTAATAACCGGGAGATTCGCCGGTCCGGTTCACGGCCGTGGTGGTGCCCGTCATGTCCTCCATGCTGGTGCAACCGGTGAGCGTCAGCAGTGCCGCTGCCCCCAATGCCCCGGTGAGTCCTCCGAGTGAACGCTTCATGAAAACCTCCGCGCCCGCAGGCGGGTAACTTTCTTACTTTCCTTCGAACCACGCACCGGTCGCGAATGTCTGTTGACAACCGGGGAAACTGGTTCGAAACCCAAGTGAAAGTTATTAAAGGGTGGCGCAGGAGCAATCACGACCCGTTGCGATGAATATCAACAACTAAAAAGTTATGACGGGGGGAAGGGATATAAGTGGAATTGTCGAAAGGAAGAGGTGGTGCCGCACCGGATATCGACACCTTCGCATCTGACTATGTACTGAATAGCTGGTTTCGTTCGCGATTCACGTGCTAACCAGCTGCTGCAACTGATTATCCAGCAACTGTTGCAATTTCGGATTCAGCCCGGTCACCTCGGCACCCCAGCTGGTGGTGTGGCACTGGATACGATTTTCCAACGACTCGTCGTCCAGCAATTGCGGGTGCAGGGTCAGGCCGCGGGATTGACTGAGCAGTTGCTCGCCGTTGAAATCGAACTGCTCCGGTTTTGCCGGCAATACGGACAGCGCCAGTTGCAGGCCGGTGGCGCGGCTGGACTGTTGCAGGCCACGCAGGAGCAGGCCTGCGCATACTGCGCGAAAGGCGGCGTCTTCACCGGCGAAGCCGAGACCCACGAATGGGCCGGCACTCGGCAACGGGCGGGCGTCGTAGATGCGAGTGAGCAGCTGCAGGCGCTGTTCCAGTTCACTTTGCAGGTTGTCCAGGGCGCTGCGCGACAGCTGGTTACCCAGCTGGGCCCAGTTCAGGGGGCGCAGGTAGAGGCCGGCAGTGACTTCGGGGGGCGGCTTGGGTTGGGCTTTGGGGACCAGCAGTGGCTTGCGCTGCTGAGGTGCGGCAGCGAGCAGTTGAGTAACAGCCAGCGCGCAGGCGGCGCTGAACGGCAGGGCGAAAATCAGGCACAGTAACAGGCTGGCCCACGGGTAGTGGACTTCGGAACCGGGCTGGATATTCAGCGCGACGCTGCCGGCGAAGCTGTCGTGTAGAACCACCGGTTCGGTGATCATCTCGCCGCGGTCGCGCTCACCGGTCTGCGCCAGCGGGCTGGAGTCCACGTCCTGGATGGTCACGCCGTAGACGGCGGGTAGCGCCAGGGTCTGCTGGGCCAGCAACTGTAGGCTGATGCGGTCACCGGCGACGATCTGTTGCAGGCTCTGGCTGGCGAGCAGTCTGGCGGCGGCCTGGGCGCTGGCGCGATCCCGTAGCTGGGCTGTGGATAACTGCTGGCTGTAGACATGGCCCAGGGTGGCGACACAGAACCCGGCGAGGGTCAGCCAGATGGTGGCAGCGAGCAGGTGGCGCTGTTGGTTGCGGCTCAGGCCGGCGAGCCACTGGGGCAGGCTAGCAGAGAGTCCGGACAGGCTGGCGAGAAGGTTTTTCATCTTGTTATGGGTTCGCTGGCGGTACAGCGGCTGATTTTATCCCACTTCTTCAGCGAAAAAACGCGCCGGGCTATAATGCGCGGCCATTTCCTTCCGGTTTCCGCGGGTTTTGCGCGCGGGCCGGTCATTTTGCCGTCAACAAGAGTCAGTCATGGACGCCAACTCCCCCACTTCCCAGTACGCATCTCTCGCCGCCCACTGCGCGTCCGCGTTTGCTTTACCCGTCGCCCGGGCGCTGCCGGAAAAGCCCGCTGCGGTAACCGCTCCCTGGTGTCTGACAGTACTTGCCGGAGACATTGAGGCCGCGCAGCTGGAACAACTGGCCGCATTTGTGAACGCGGACCAGTGGAGCCCGGTGGCCCTGGATATCCTGGCGGCCCGCGCCGACTGCAAGGTGGTGCGCATCCAGCTGGAGGGCGATATCGCCTTCGCCGCCGCGCGTATGGCGCTGTTGGACCTTGGCCAGTCACTGGGAGTGGAACTGGTATTGCAGGCGGGGGAGACCCAGCGCGCGCCGAAACTGGCCTGTTTCGATATGGACTCCACCCTGATTCAGGCGGAAGTGATCGACGAACTGGCCAAGATCGCCGGCGTTGGCGACCAGGTGGAGGAGATAACCCTGTCCGCCATGCGCGGCGAGCTGGATTTCCAGCAGAGCTTCCGCAAGCGTATGGGGCTGCTGAAGGGCTTTACCGAAGCGAGTCTTGCAGAAATTGCCCCGCGTATTCCGATTATGCCCGGTGCCCAGCGCCTGTTGCTGGCGCTGCGTGCCCTGGGCTGTAAAAGCGCGATTCTCTCCGGAGGCTTCACCTATTTTGCCAACTACCTGCGCGACAACCATCTGGCGGTGGATTTTGTGCACGCAAACCAGCTGGAGTTCGATGGCGGCGCACTGACCGGGAATGTGATTGATCCGATTGTGGACGGTGCGCGCAAGGCGCTGCTGCTGCAGGAGATTGCGCAAGCGCTGGATCTATCGCTGGATCAGGTGATTGCGGTGGGAGATGGAGCCAACGATCTACCGATGTTGTCGCTGGGGGCCCTGGGGATTGCCTTCCACGCCAAGCCCAAGGTGCGCGCCGAAGCGCCGCAGGCGATCGATGGCTTTGGACTGGATGCGGCGCTGTATCTGTTCGGTCTCAACGACCGTGAGATCGCGGCGCTGCTGGATGAGCGTACCTGAGCGCGCACTCAGTGAAGGGTGGTATAGGCGCCAGCGAGGCCTGCCACCGGCGCGAATTCGCTGACCACGCTGGCAAATGGCATTGGTGGTTTGCGCTTGTTGTTGCCCTCCCGGTAGCAGGCCTGTTTGTCGCAGGCGGCCATAAAGAGCGCGAAGATGATCAGTGCAATGGCGGCGAGTGTGCGCTTACCCATCAACATGTGGATTCCCTGTCAGCGTTGTGCGGTGTCTTTCCGATGATTGCCAGTATTTCCACCATGGGGGACGGCTGGCAATCAATAGACGCATTGGATCCGGAAAAAGTTGCACCCGGCGTGTGAAAGTGTGCAGAAGATTAAGAGAAAAGCGCCGGCGCGGATAGGCCGGCGTGGCAATTTCCGCCAGTAATGCCCGCCAGCGCTTTCAGCCGGGCCGATACCGGCCCTATTCTCAATCCCCGTCGGGCATGGGGTGTTTCGTCTCCAGGGCATCCACATCCCGCGCCACCTGACCCGGCGAACCGGTGCGCCGCGCCAGCACATCGTAGGCCACCGGCACGATGTACACGGTAAACAGGGTCGCCGCCAGCACCCCGAACAGCACCACGGTACCGATCACCGCGCGGGTTTCCGAGCCGGCGCCGGAGGACAGCAACAGGGGGAGAGAGCCGGCGGCGGTGGTAATGCCGGTCATCAGGATCGGGCGCAGGCGCGTTTCCGCAGCCTGACGCAGGGCCTGGCCGAATTCTACTCCTCTGTCTCGTAACTGGTTGGCGAACTCCACAATCAGAATACCGTTCTTCGCCGCCAGCCCCACCAGCATGATCAGCCCCACCTGGCTGTAGATATTCAGCGACTGGTTTGTCAGCAGCAGGCCAAGCAGCGCGCCGGCCATGGCCAGGGGCACGGTGAACATGATCACCAGCGGGTGCACGAAACTTTCAAACTGGGCGGCGAGCACCAGGAATACCACCAGCGCACCTAATAAGATCGCAAACAGGATGGTGTTGCTGGAATCCTGGAAGCTCTTGGACTGTCCCTTGTAGTCGATCACCGGGGAGCCCTCGAGATTTTCCTCCGCCAGACGATTGAGGTATTCCAGCGCTTCACCCAGCACCAGCCCGTCCGCCAGGTTGGCGTCGAGGGTGATGGAGCGCACCCGGTTATAGCGTTGCAGTTGCGGCGAGTCCGCGTACTCGCTCACTTCCACAATACTCTGCAGAGGAATCAGCTCGCCGGTGGTTTTGGAGCGCACGTAGAGGTTTTCCAGGGTGTCCGGGGTGCGCTGCATTTCCCGTTCGCCCTCGAGGATCACATCGTACTCCTCGCCGTTGTTGATAAAGGTGGTGGCGCGCAGGGACCCGAACATGGTCTGCAGGGTGGTGCCCACATCGCTCACCTGCACGCCGAGATCCGCGGCGCGCTCGTAGTCCACATTGATGCGCAATTGCGGCTGGGTTTCTTTGTAGTCCCAGTCCACACCCAGCAGGCCCGGGTTGGATTCCTCGATGGCGGCGTTCATCTGGTCCCGCCACTGGGTCAGCTGCTCGTAGCTGCTGCCGCCGAGGACAAACTGCACCGGCTTGCCCAGGCCGCCACCAAAGCTCTGGCGCATCACCGGGAAAGCGCGCACCCCGCTGAGGTCCTTAACTGCTTCGCGCACCTGGTTCATCAATTCGAATCCGGAGGGGCGTTCGCCCCAGGGCGCGAGGGTGAAAATCACCATGCCGGTGTTGAAGGTGGCAGAGGTGCCGAAGGAGCGCGGCGAGCGCACCAGCAGGCGGTTTACATAACCCTTTTCCACCAGCGGCATCAGCCGCGCCTCGATGATATCCATGTATTCCTGCATGTACTGGTAGCTGGCGCCCTCGGGGCCGTTCACCAGCAAGAAGAAGGAGCCGCGGTCTTCCCGCGGCGCATACTCGGTGGGGATAAGCCGGAACGACAGCGCGGCAAACGCCATCACGCCCACAAACACCAGCCCGGCAATCCAGTGCCGGCGCAGCAGTACATCCAGTCCACGGCGGTAGCGCACCTGAGTACGGCTGAGGGTCTGGTCCATAAAGCGCGTGGCGGCGTTGTGCTGATCGTTGGGGCGGATCAGCTTGGCTGCCAGCATCGGCGACAGGGTCAGCGCGGTGAGGGAAGAAAAGATCACCGCCGCGGACATGGTCAGGGCGAATTCGGAAAACAGTCGGCCGATATCCCCTACCAGGAAAGTGATCGGCACAAACACCGCCACCAGCACCAGCGTCGTTGCCACCACCGCAAAGCCCACCTCCCGCGCACCGCGATAGGCGGCCAGCAGCGGCGGCTCGCCGTACTCGTCCATGCGCCGGAATATGTTTTCCAGCACCACGATGGCATCGTCCACCACCAGGCCGATGGCCAGTACCAGCGCCAGCAGAGTGAGCAGGTTGATACTGAATCCGAAAGCGTACAGAAGAATGGACGTGGCGATCAGGGATACCGGTACCGTCACTGCCGGCACCAGGGTCGCGCGCCAGTTACCGAGGAACAGGTAGATCACCAGGGTCACCAGAATCACGGCGATCATCAGGGTGGTGTACACCTCCTTGATGGCCTCGGAAACGAACACCGAGGCATCGTAACTCTGGCTCAGGCGCATACCGTCCGGCAGGGTCTTGTTGACCTCGTCCATCTCCGCCTTGGCCGCTTCCGCCACCGCCACGATGTTGCCGGTGGACTGGCGGGTGATACCGATGCCTACCATGGGCTCGCCGTTACCGCGGAAGGTGGAGCGGTCTTCCGCGGATCCCAGCTCGACGCGGGCCACGTCACCGAGGCGCACCACATGGCCGCTGTCGCCGGTGGCAATGGCGAGGCGGGCAAAGTCCTCGGCACTCTGGAACTGGCGCTGCAGGCGCAGGGTAAACTGGCGATCGGAAGATTCCAGATAACCCGCCGGCAGCTCGCGGTTTTCCGCGCGCAGGGCCTGTTCGATATCCGCGCTGGTGACGTTGTGGGCGGTCATGGCGCCCCGGTCCAGCCAGATGCGCATGGCGAAATCTTTGGCGCCGCCCACCCGTACTCGCGCCACGCCGTCCAGCACCGAGAAGCGGTCCACCAGATAGCGGTTGGCGTAGTCGGTCAGCTCCGGCACGGTCATACGATCGGAGGTGAGGTTGAGCCAGATCACCACGTCGTCGCTGCTGTCGACTTTCTCGATTTCCGGTGGATCCGCTTCCACCGGCAGGTTGTTGAGTACCCCGGAAACCCGGTCGCGGATATCGTTGGCCGCGCCGTCCACATCCCGGTTGATATTGAACTCGATGGAAATCCGCGAGCGCCCGTCGGTGCTCGACGAGGTGACCGTCTTGATGCCCTCGATCCCGGCGATACGGTCCTCAATCAGGCGGGTGATACGGGTCTCGACAATATCCGCCGAGGCACCCGGGTAATTGGTGTCGATGGATACAATAGGCGGGTCGATATCCGGGTATTCCCGCAGTGCCAGCCGGTCAAAACTGATCAGGCCGAACACCACCAGCAGCAGGGACAGGACCAGTGCAAAAACCGGGCGTTTGACCGCCGTATCACTGATGATCATTGGCTGGCCGCTCCCTCTTCGGCGGTGACGGTCACGGCCTGACCATCGCGGATGTGCAGGGTGCCGCGGGTCACTACCTGATCACCCTGGTTGAGGCCGGAAAGTACCTCCACCTTGCCCCGGTAGCGCTGACCGATTTCCACCTGGCTGCGCTGCACCATGTGTCCGCCCTCGGTTTTCTTCACCACAAACACCGACTGTTCGCCCGCCAGCGGCACCAGTGCCGCCTCGGGAATGGTGAGCGCCTGGCGCGGGTTGCTGATGATTTTTACCCGCAGCAGCATGCCGGGTTTCAGTTGTCCGTCGGGGTTGTCCAGGCGGCCGCGCACGGTAAAGGCGCGGGTCTGCGGGTCCACGCGTGCTTCCACAATCATCACTTCACCATTGAATACCCGCTTGGGGTGGGCCTGGCTCATGGCCTCGATTTTCATGCCGCCGGAAATCGCGGACAGCTGACGCTCGGGTACGGTGAAGTCCAGCTTCAGCCGGTCGATTTCCTGAATGGTGGTGATCTCGGTGGTGGGGGTAGCCAGGCTGCCCACGCTGATATTGCGCAGTCCCAGCTGGCCATCAAACGGTGCGCGGATAATGCGATCGTCGATGCGCGCCTGCAGGCCATCGATCAGCGCGCGGGTCTCCGCCACCTGGGTCTGCACCGCCTCCCACTGCTCGCGGGTGGTGAGGTTTTTATTGACCAAGCCACGCAGGCGTTTCTCGTCGCGCTCAAAACGCTCCAATGTAGCGCGCGCCCCCGCCAGCTCCGCCAGCTCCTCACCGTGGCTCAACTCCACCAGCACATCGCCGGCTTTTACTTTCTGACCACTTTCAAAATGGATCTTGCTGATATGTTCGGTCACCCCCGCACGCAGGGAGACAAACTCCCAGGCCCTGGCGGTACCCAGCGCCTCCACCGGGTTGGCGATCTGCTCCAGTGCCACCGTGGCCGCACGCACCGGCACCGGCCCGGCATTGGGGCCCTGGGCGTGGAGGGTGGATGGGGTGGAGAAAGTGGCGAGCAGCGCGAAGACGCTCGCGCGAATGGGTCCGAAAACGCGGATCAATTTCATGATGATTGGAAATACCTGATGGTCAGCGGCGTTATGTCGTTTCCTGCGGGCACAAGTCTGGCACCAAGTGCAGCAACTTTCAGGCCAGAATAAAGGGATGAAATGTCAGGATTGAGGAGATTTACATAAATTTACCTCCCGCCAAATGGGCGGCGGGAGGCAATTCGGTGAGCAGTGGATTTCCCGCGATGAGTCGGGGTTGCTCCGATCAGAAAGGTGTGTGGGCGATCAATCGCCGTAAATAATCTTGCTATTCACCTTCACGGTCAGCGGGTGGTAACCGGGCTTGGCTTTTTCGAAGATGCGTTTGGCTTCGTCAGTCTTGCCGTTTTCCACCAGGTTGCGGTACAGCGGGCGCAGGAACTTGTTGCGGCCGATGCTGGTGAGGAAGTCTTCCAGGCGCGCGTTGGCCGGCTCGTAGTCGTTGCGCACGGCGATCATCAGCCAGCTGAAGGCGATCTCGTTGTTTTTCGACTGGGTGAGATCGAAGGTCTCGTCCAGTTCTTGCAACTGGTCTTCGCTCAGTTTTTCCGGCATGCCGTCGAGGAAGTATTTCCACTGGTGGAAGGTCCAGCCTTCGGTGTCGATATCGCTGGCTTTCATCTCGCCGTTCAGCCATTGCTCGCGGATCGGGTCCAGCTTGGTGAAGGCGTCGGACGTGGGCTGCGGGGCACCTTCGGGAATACCCGGTTCAAAGATCCACTCCTGAATGCGCGCGCGATCCAGTTTGTCCGGGTACTGCTTCAGCAGCGTCTCATCCAGATACTTCACAAAGTCTTCGGTGGTAATGCTCTGGAAGGCGAAGTGGTTGAAGTATTCCATCAGGAATTTGTCGAAGTTCTCGCGGCCCACTTTCTGCTCCAGTTCGTACAGGAACAGGGAGCCTTTTTCGTAGGGGATATTCGAGAAAACTTCGTCCGGATCGCGGCCGCGCAGGTCGATGGCCATGATCTCGTCCTTGTCCGGACGGTCCGCAAGGTCTGCCTGCAGGTCGTCGTAACCCAGGGCCATTTCCATCTGGTAGCGCTCGTCGCCGTACACAAACTGCATGATGCGGTTGGTGAGATAGGTGGTGAAGCCTTCGTTCAGCCACAGGTCGCGCCAGCTGGCGTTGGTGATCAGGTTGCCGGACCAGGAGTGGGCCAGCTCGTGGGCGATCAGTGCCACCAGGCTCTTGTCACCGGCGATCACGGTGGGGGTGATAAAAGACAGGCGCGGATTTTCCATGCCACCGAACGGAAAGCTCGGGGGCAGGATCAGCAGGTCGTAGCGATCCCAGCGGTAGGGGCCGAAGTTTTCCTCGGTGACCTCGAGCATGTCCTCGGTGTCTTCGAACTCTTTGGCCGCCGCGTCCAGCAGTTCCGGCTCGGCGTAAACACCGGTGCGCTCACCCATGGCCTTGAAGTCCAGATTGCCGATACCGATGGCGATCAGGTAGGACGGAATCGCCTGGGGCATTTCAAATTCGAACACGCCATCCAGTTCTGCCTCCGGATCGTTGTTGGCGCTCATCACGGCACGCAATTCTTCTGGCGTGCGGATGGTGGCCTTGTAGGTCATGCGCACCTGCGGGGTGTCCTGCAGGGGAATAAAGCTGCGCGCGTGAATGGCCTGGGCCTGGGTGAACAGGAAGGGGTGTTTTTTGCCTGCGGTCTGCTGCGGCTCCAGCCACTGTACGCCGGAAGCGCCGGGGGAGGTCTGGTATTCAATAGCGACCTTATTGGCGCCCTTGGGCAGGTTGATCTTCAGCGGGGTGCCGAGATTGGGGTCGGTTTTGCCCATGCTGAACTTGACGTCCTGCAGGCTGGTACCGACTCCTGCGCGCACGGCGCTCACGTCGATGTCGCGGGTATCGAGGATCAGCGGCGGATTTTTCTGGGTCAGACGCTGGATATCCAGAATGGCCTCGCCTTTCAGCACTTTGTTCTCGAAGTCGGCGGTGAGGTCGAGGTCGAGGTGCTTGACGCGATAGTCGTCGGTATTGGCGAAGGAGTGGTAGTCGACGCCGGACTCCGGTGCGTCCGTGTGGGACGCTTCCGCCGGTTTTGCCGCGCTATCGGGCGCCGCTTGCGGCGACTGTTCAGTGGGGCGTTCTTCGATCTGTTTCTGGCGTGCGGGCTCTTCCGAATCGCCGCAGCCACTCAGCGTGACAAGGCTGCAGGCGAGCAGCCCGGCGCCGATCAGACGGCCGAAACTGGCTTGGAACAATGGGGGCAGCATGGTGGGCTCCGTGATTGTTGTACTTGTGAGTTCAGAATTGGGTAAATTCGTCGCGGCACAGAATACCCAATCGGGGCCGCGACGGGAAAACCGGGTTTGCGTGTGATCTTTAAGGTAGACGGAAATTCGGAAGAGGGGTGCTGCAGGGCAACACCCGCAGGAGCGGTTAACCGCTCCTGGTGATTCTCTGCGAGGGCTCTGGTGGGTTAATCCAGGCTGAAATCAAAACTCATTTCTTCCCCTGGCGGCTGCACATCGTAGCCCTGGATATAGTCGGTGCCGGATTGCCACAGGGTGGGCAGCATGCTGGCCTGTTCGACGTGGGGAACGATGACCTGAGTGTCGATCTCCTTCAGCTGGCTGACCAGTTTCACCAGCGCCTCGCTGTCTTCGCCCTCGTCCTGTACTTCGCGCACGAAGGAAGCGTCGATCTTGGCGATGTCCACTTTGACATGCTCCAGCGCCTTGAACGGGCTCAGACCGGTACCGAAATGGCAGACCGCCACGCGGCAACCGAGCTCCTGTACCTGTTTGGCGAAATCGCGGGCGGCGTGGAGGTTGCTGTTGATGTCTTCGGCGCGCAGCTGGAAGGTGACGGTTTTCGGGGCGACCTTGGCGGCCTTGAAGGCGACGCCCAGCCACGCGGGCAGGCTGCCGTCTTTGAGCGATGCGGATGTCAGGTGCAGTAGCACCGAGACCGGTTCGCCCTTGGCGTTTTGTGCGGCGGCGGCCTTGACCGCGTTGAGGATGACCCAGCGATCCATTTTGGTGGAGAGGCCGGCATCTCCCAGCGCCTCGAGAAAGGCGATGGGGGCCAACTCTTCTTTACCGTCGACCATTCGCACGAGTACTTCGTAGAGCTTTTCACCGCTGCCCTGCAGACTGAGAATCGGCTGGTACAGCAGTTTGAAGTTGCCCGCCTCCAGTGCCTGGGTCACCCGGGCGCGGTGGTAGGTGTCGGCGTCGTCCTGCTGTTCGGCATCCGGTTCGTACAGGGCGAAGCCGCCATCCCCTTTGGCGGTGGCCTGATCGTGGGCCTTGGTGGCCTGCTCCAGCACCTTGTCCGCATTGCCGGAGGTTTCACTCATCAGGGAAATACCGATGGAAGCGGTGATATGCAGGGTTTTGCCGGCGGCTTCGAAAATGGTGTCGGCGATCTTCCGCAGCAGCTCTTTCGAGCGGGATTCGGCGCTATCCGGGGTGGTTTCCGGCATCAGTAGGCAATAGCTTGCCTCGCCGTAGCGGGCGACGATGTCTCCGCGTCGCACGCTGCTTTGCAGCAGTTCGGCAAATTTCTTATGCAGCTGATCGGCGCCGGCGACACCCACCACCTGCTGTACAGATTCCTCGAAGCGGTCGATTTCGATATACATCAGGCCACCGGTGCGCTGGGAGCCGGCGGCCGCGGTGATGGCATTGTCCAGTAGCTGCACGAAGCGCTGACGGTTGTACAGGCCGGTGGCCGCGTCGCGGTTTTTGGCTTCACTGAGCTGTGCTTCCAGCTCTTCGGTGTTGCCGCTACTGGCGGCGATACGCACCTGCAGGCAGCGCTCGTCGTCGTAAATGGTCGACAATACTTCCGCCTTGGTGGCGAGTGGGGTGCCGTTGGCCGTCTTGGCGGTGAACTGCCACTCCTGGGCTTCCACTTCGTTGTTGTTGATGGCGCAATTGCGCAGGAAGTCCCGCGCGTCTTCCTGTTCGCCCTCGGTGAGCATGTCGATGAGGGGCTGGTATTCCACGTCATCGCGTTCCTGAAAGCCAAAGCGTTCGGCAAAGGAGTCATTGGCGTAGACGATGAGACCGTCGGAAATGTAGGCGATGGCATCTTTGGAACTGTCCAGCAGCTCCTTGGCGCGGTTCAGGGTGGCGTGGTAGCGGCGGTCGTGCTGACGCGCCTGGCGGCGTTCTTCCAACGCGGTGAGCTCGCGCTGAATCACCAGCAACAGATGCTGGTCTTCGTCGATGGTGACCACGTCGCGGGCACCGGCCTTGAGGCCTTCCACCACCGGCTGGGACCCGGTACGCTCGGTGAGCAGAATGGCCGGAACGTCTTTCTGCAGCTTGCTGATGGTGCGGATGGCGGTGGCGGCTTCCAGCTGACGGCCCTGTTCGGCGGCGATCAGCAGGTCCCAGGTGTGTTCTTGCAGCAGTTTGGTCAGCGCCGCTTCGCTGGCGACGTGCTGAGCGCGATTGGGGCGGCCGGCATTCTGCAGCATGCTCACCAGTCGCTGGGCCTCGGCCGGGACATCGTGGATAAGTAGTAGGCGGATGGTGTTGTCGCTGCTCATTGTGTTCCTGTTGTACTGCGTCGCGGCGGTGCGTTATCCAGTTTCATTACCGCTTCCGTGCAGCTGCCCAGTGGGGCGTGGTCCAGTACCGCGAACCCGCTAGTGTAGAACGCGGCATTTACACTGAACAAGTGCGCGGTGGCCACGATGGGATATGGTTCCAACTTCCTGCGACAAAGCGCGGTTTTCTGCGAAAGTGCCGGAGAATATTCATCTTTTTGACCCACTGGCCTGGTACGCCGGTTTCACGAAAACTCGAAAATGGCGAAGCTGCCGGTGCGCAGGGTCTGCTGACTGAGGGTCACGGTCCGGGTCTGCCCCGCACTGACGATATCGACGGTATCCCCCTGCTGGAACAGCGGTGTGGGCAGCAGCAATTCCGGCGGATTGCCGGCGTCGCCGGTGAGCAGCCCGGCCATGGGGTCGGTGCGGCGCCCGTCTCTGGTGTAGCGGTGTACCCGTACCGCACTGGTTTGGCCGCCGAGTAATTCTACCCCCGCGCGGCACTGATCCGGCAGGCCAAACTGCCAGCGCACCATGCCCACTTCCCAGCGCTCTTTCACTCTGACCGCGATCAGGTCGCCACTGTGCAGGCGGCCCTGGGCGTTTGGCGGCAGGCGCAAACCGGCACCCGCGTCGCTGGTGTTCAGCAGCGTCGCGTGGATCGGGGTATAGCGCTGTTGCGGCCTGGGGGTGCCGGTGTTGCGCACCACCGACGGTGCATTGGGCAGGGTGCCGCTGCTGCCATAGCCAAAAGTATCGGAAACCGAAACGTCGTAGTCCCTGCGTGTGCGCCCGGTTTGAAAATCGATGGAGTTCACTTCCATCACCAGACTGTTGCCGGTGCGGCTCTCAAACTCGGGCGCTGTCGCGGCGGTCTCGCTTCCCTGTCTCAGGTGGTGGCAGATGGCACTGATGCCAGTCACCACCTGGCAGCGGACATCCGCCGGGGTGCGCAGGCTCGTGCGGCTTTTCTCCCCTGCCCAGATGCCCTGCACCTGAGTCAGCATATCGGCTGACAATGCGCCGGGGCGGCGTAGGCTGCGCTGCAGTTGCTGCAGCGGGCGCGCGAGGTCAATCGGCCAGCCCTGCGGCATGGAAAAGTGGCGCAGGTCTACCCGGCTACGTTGCAGACGCACCGCGGGGATCGGCGGCTGATCGAGTTTGATGCTGCACAGCAGTGCCACGGCAGATTTCTCGGCCTTCTCCTGGAGCTGTGCCCGGCGGGCCCACCGATCGCAGCAGTGCCAGAGTTGCTGCTGTTCTCGGGCGGTCAATTGCAGTGGGTTGGCGCTGGCAAACAGGGCAACCTGCAGATAGGGCTGGCTGAGCTTTTCCCTGCGCTGGAAGCGGCGTCGCGCGCTGGCGGTGCGATCGAGGTCGCTGCCAGCGAGGGGATCCACTACACGCTGCTGCTGCAGATCAAGCTGGCGCGCCTGGCTCACCAGGCGCTGCATGCCGATCCAGGTCCCCTTTGGCGGTGCCAGGAAGAAGAAACTGCTGATCTGGATCAGGCGGCAGTAGCTGTCGATACCCCGGTGCAGCGCGCGGGCGAGGCGGCGCCGGAACAGCAGCGTGTGCGGCTCGGCGGTGATTTGGCCGCTGACACTGAAATAAGCCTGGGCCAGGTGCTGGTACAGGATTACCGCGGTGAGCAGATCGCGTCTCTGTTCCTGGGTCTGGTTGGTGGGGTTGCTGTCGCTGCCGGCCAGTTGGGGTCGGGCCAGATGGTCGCAGTGACTGGCAATGACCGGGCGCAGGGCTTCCAGGCTGGCCAGTCGCAGACGTACCGGCGCGCGCCAGCGGGCAATTTCGGCCAGCAGGCTGCGCAGGGTGCCCGCATTGCGTTGCGCTCGCTGCTCAATGGGATTTTCCCGCAGGTAGTCGTGCAGCCAGTAGTTCAGCTGGCGGTGATTGCGGCAGCCACAGGAAAGCGTTTCGCGGTCCAGCTTGGGGGGCGGAACCGGCGAGGCCTGGGTGATGCGCGACGCCCCCGTGTGACGTGTTGCTGCGGTGGCGGAGTTGTTCGATGGCCCGGCTTCACTGCCGGGTTGGGCCTGTTGCCCGCGTTCAGTATCTGCTGCGTCCTGCATAGCACTAACCGGAATTGCGATAACCGCAGTATACGGAGTGGCTTAGTTAGTACAAACGCACCAGTTGAAAAATGCGACCAAAGTGTGGGCTAAATCGCGAAAAAATTTGTGAAAAACCGTGAACGGTTTGCCTTTTAGCCCTTTTGGGGTGGCTCTTGCAGCACCTTACAGGGGGGTCTTGGATTTCTCCGCCGGTATCTCGCGCACCAGTCTCGGAACCAGGTACCCGGGCAGGCGCTGGCGGATGGTTTCCACCAGATCGCGGGCGCGGGCATCTTCAACCTCAAAGTGCGCCGCACCCTGCACCCGATCCAGTTGATGCAGGTAGTAAGGCAGTACACCGCAGGCGAACAGCCGCTCCGACAACTCCGCGAGGGCGCGGGCATCGTCATTCACCCCGCGCAGCAGCACTGACTGATTCAGCAGGGTGACACCGGCGGCACGCAGTTTTGCCAGCCCTGCAGCGACTTCGTCATCCAGCTCATTGGCGTGGTTGCAGTGCAGTACCAGTACCGGTTGCAGGCGGCTGCCGGTGAACCACTGCAGAAGTTCGTCATTGGCCCGTGAAGGTGCCACGATGGGCAGGCGGGTGTGGATGCGCAGCGTGTCCAGCTGCGGAATCTGTGTCAGCTCCCCCGCCAGCCAGGCGAGTTGCTTGTCGCTCATCACCAGCGGGTCGCCACCACTCAGGATCACTTCGCGCAGGTCTGGCTCGCCGCGAATATAGTCCAGGGCCTGTTGCCACTGGCTGCGATTGAGGTGGTTGTCGCCGTAGGGGAAGGCGCGGCGGAAGCAGTAGCGGCAGTTGACCGCGCACTGGCCGGCGGCAATCAGCAGCAGGCGGCCGCGGTATTTGTGTACTACCCCCGGTACCGGATTGGCGTTGGCTTCTTCCAGCGGGTCGTCGTTGAAGCCGGGGCTGGGCTGCAGTTCGGCGCCCGTGGGCAATACTTGCAGCAGCAGCGGGTCCTGCGGGTCGCCGGGGCGGATGCGCTTGAGGAAAGGGCGTGGTACCCGCAGTTGGAAGGTGTCTGACGCAGCGGTCAGGGCTGGGAGCTGCTCCGGCGCCAGTTGCAGCAGTTCGAGCAGTTCTTCCGGATCGGTGACCAGGTCGGCCATTTCTTCCTGCCAGCGGCGCGCGGGCGCAGTTTCGTCGCCGTCGCTGGCGATTTCGACGCGGCTGATTTCACGGGCGGGCTGGCGGTGCTGTATCATAGCGGGCTGTTTTTTGGCGCGGTGGCTGGTTTCTGCTGATATGCCCCTGGCGGGCCGCGCGAAGTTTAATCAATTTGACGGCGTTATGCTGAAATTTCGAGGAGCTCATGGGTACATATTCCACTAACGAATTCAAAGGCGGTCTGAAGGTGATGCTGGACGGCGACCCTTGCTCCATTGTGGAGAATGAGTTCGTGAAGCCCGGTAAGGGCCAGGCGTTCAACCGTGTGAAGCTGCGCAATCTGAAGACTGGCCGGGTGTGGGAGCGTACCTTCCGTTCCGGTGAGAGTCTGGAGTCTGCGGATGTGATGGACCGGGATATGGAATATCTCTACAACGACGGTGAGTTCTATCATTTCATGGAGCCGGAGACGTTTGAGCAGCATCAGGCGGATGCGAAGGCGGTTGGCGATGCGGCGAAGTGGCTGAAGGAGCAGGATGTTTGCGTGGTCACGCTGTACAACGGTGCGCCGCTGGCGGTGACGCCGCCGAACCATGTGATTCTGGAGATTACCGATACGGATCCGGGTGTGCGTGGTGATACGGCCCAGGGTGGCACCAAGCCGGCGACGCTGGCGACGGGTGCGGTGGTGAAGGTGCCGCTGTTCCTGGAGATCGGTGAGACCATCAAGGTGGATACCCGCACTGCGGAATACCTGGGTCGCGCTAAGGAAGACTGATCTTGTTTTTTCGCCACCGTGGTCCCTGCTTGGGTACTGCGGTGGCGGCGAGTCACCGGGGATGGGTTTTCAGGACCGCTGTGAATACATCCCTGTACGCTGCGTCGGCGACGTCCCTGTCGCCGACGCTCCTGAAAACCCATCCCCGGCGCCTCGCCTTCTCTTCTGACTTCTCTGCCATTCGGCATTACTAAACTGCCTTAATCATTTCGGTTAATTCTTTCATGTCTGAATCCCTCTGGCGCCCTACTGCCCCTCTGGAAAACCTCCGTCGTCGCGCCACCCTGCTCGCGGACATCCGCCGTTTCTTTGCCGAGCGTCAGGTGCTGGAAATGGAGGTGCCGATTCTGTCTCGTCGCGCCACTAGCGACCCGCATATCGATTCCATCGTCGCCGATTGCAGCGGTGCGCCGGCGTTTCTGGCGACCAGTCCGGAGTTTGGTCTGAAGCGGTTGCTGGCGGCGGGTATTGGGGATTGTTATTACCTGGGCAAGGCGTTCCGCAATGGGGAGGCCGGTGGTCGGCACAATCCGGAGTTCACGATGCTGGAGTGGTACCGGGTTGGTTGGGATGACCACCGCCTGATGATTGAGGTGGGGGAGTTTCTGTCGTGGGTGCTGAAGATTTCCCATGTGCGCTCGTACAGTTACCGGGCGCTGTTTTTGCAGCATCTGGATGTGGATCCCCATCGGGCGTCGTTCGAGGAATTAAAGGCGGTGCTGGCGCGGGTGTTGGAGATTTCGTTTGAGCCGGCGGGGCGGGATGAGTGTCTGGACCTTTTGATGAGTCACCACATTGAGCCGGCTATGGGTGAGGGCATTACCCTAGTTTATGACTTTCCGGCGAGTCAGGCGGCGCTGGCGCGGGTGGAGGAGGATGAGCTGGGGGTGCCGGTGGCGCGGCGGTTTGAGGCGTATGTGGGTGGCATGGAGCTGGCGAACGGTTACTGGGAGCTGACGGATGCGCCGGAGCAGCTGCGGCGGTTTGAGGCGGATCAGCGGTATCGGGAAGATAATGACAAGCCGGTGAAGCCGTTTGAGGAGCGGTTGGTGCAGGCACTGGAGGCGGGAATGCCGGCGTGTGCGGGGGTTGCGCTGGGGGTGGACCGGCTGCTGATGCTGGCCTGCGGGGCGGGCCGGATCGATGAGGTGATCGGGTTTCCCATCGACCGGGCCTGAGTCCGCGGCAAAAGTTCAGGCACTTTGGCGATTGTTGTCGAGGTCGCCGTCCAGGTCACCGTTCTGCGCTTTGCCACTGGAGACACGGGCGCTGCCCCGCTCCGGGGTGAATTCGTAGCAGGCCACTTCACCTACGGCATAGAACCCGGCGTTCAGCCACAGGTCTTGTTGTTCCTCTCCTACCAGTGCCACCGCGTGTTTGTGGTGGCTCTGGATCACTTCTTTCAGCAGCTGCCGGAACATGGCGGTGCCGAGGCCTCGGCCGCGATAGTCCGGCAGTGTACACAGGTCGTAGAAGCCGAGGGCGTCGGCGGAGGAGAACAGGCAGCCGGTGGCGACGGGTTTGCCGTCCACCAGCCCCAGGTGCAGTTTCAGGCGACTGTGCTTGTGCTCGGGCAGTTCTGCCAGCTGCTGATAGAACTTTTTGATCTGTGCGGTTTCCCGCGGGCAGTTCTGCATCTCCGCGATCAGGTCGCCGTAGACGATGATGTCGTCGGCGGTGTTCACCGGTTTGATCTCCAGACCCTCGTGCGCTTTGTCGTCACTGGCCAGCTGCTTCACCTCGGCCGCCATGGCGATCTGTGGCGGTTGGCGCTTGAGATTCAGGGCCTCCAGTTCCGCGTCATCCAGAGATTTGCTGGCGCAGTGCCACAGGGAGAAGGGCGCGTGGCGCTCGGCGAAGTAGTCCACCACAAAGCGCTGCAGGATGCGCGGTTGCATCACCGCGTTGCTCACCACCTGGTTGAAGCGGGTAGACAGCAGGCCGCTGTCGGTGCGCAGCAGGCCGGTGATTTCCTTGCTCTGTTTGGGGTTTAAAAGATCGGCACAGTACCCGGCTTTGTTCTCCAGGTTGCGACAGACGAGGTTTTTCGCGCTGAGACTGTATTTCATGGTTACAGGATAGTCCTGCCAATCGTTGGCTGTATCTATAGTTCGCAACCTGTGACAGCAGAATCAGCGCAATTGATCCACCTTGGAGATGGCGCAGTGGTCCATGGAGATGGCCGGTTGTTCACAACTGGCGGTGCCGATGACTTTGGCGGGTACGCCGGCCACTAGGGATTTTTCCGGCACCGGTTTCAACACCACGCTACCAGACGCGATCTGCGAGCAGCGGCCGATCTCGATATTGCCGAGGATTTTGCTGCCGGCGCCGATCAGCACGCCGCAGCGGACTTTCGGGTGACGATCGCCGGATTCCTTGCCGGTGCCGCCGAGGGTGACCGATTGCATGATGGAGACATTGTCTTCCACCACCGCGGTCTCACCGATCACGATGCCGGTGGCGTGATCCAGCAGAATGCCCCGCCCTAATTGCGCGGCCGGGTGGATATCCACACCGAACACCACCGAGATACGGTGCTGCACAAACAAGGACAGCGAGCGGCGGTTCTGTTGCCACAGCCAGTGGGCCACGCGCCAGGCCTGCAGGGCGTGGTAACCCTTGAAGAACAGAAAGGGTTCGTACAGGGAGTGGCAGGCGCTGTCGCGCTGTTCAATGGCGGCCAGATCCGCCCGCGCCGCCGCGCCAATGGTGGCGTCGGATGCCAGCGCCTCGTCGATTACCTCGCGGATCAGCAGCGCCGGTGCCACCGGGCTGTCCAGTTTATTGGCCAGGTGAAAACTGAGCGCCGCTTCCAGGGTGTTGTGGTTGAGAATGGTGGCGTGCAGAAAGCTCGCCAGAATCGGCTCCCGCTCCACCTGCACCGATACGTCCCGGCGGATGCCTTCCCAGATCAGGTCCTGGGTCACTTCGGCTTTGGCTGTTTCCATCAGGGTTTGCTCCTTCTTTCAAACGGCGCCCAGAGTCAGCGGCGGCTCCTGCAGGGCGGACAATTGCTCCCGCAGTGCCAGAATATGTTCTGCCCAGTAACGCGGCGTATTGAACCAGGGGAAGGCCATGGGAAAGGCCGGGTCTTCCCAGCGCCGCGCCAGCCAGGCGGCGTGATGCATCTGGCGCAGGCAGCGCAATGGTTCGATCAATTGCAGTTGTGCCGGGTCGAAAGGGTAGAAGGTTTCGTAGCCTTCCACCACGGTGTCGAGGTAGGCGGTGGCCTCGGCGCGGTCACCGGAAATCAGCATCCAGATATCCTGGATCGCCGGGCCCTGCAGGCAGTCGTCGAGATCCACAAACCAGGGGGTGTCGTCCCGCCATAAAAAGTTGCCGCTGTGGCAGTCGCCGTGCAGCCGCAGAGTGGTCCAGTCCTGTGCCAGAATCGGCGTAATCTGATCGATGATGTGGGCGGTGGTGGTGGCATAGGCATCCACGTTTTCCCGCGGCAGAAAGTCGCCGCCGAGTATAAATTCGCGGCTGTCGATGGCAAAGCGCTGCAGGCTGAGAGAGGTGCGGTGCTGAAAGGGCCGCGCCGCGCCCATGGCGTGAATGCGCCCGAGCATGGTGCCCACCTGTTCCAGATGGTCGAAATTGTCCAGCTCGACCTGGTGGCCGCCGCGGCGGGGAAACAGGGCAAAGCGGAAACCGTGGGCCTCGTGCAGGGTCTGGCCATCGAAAACCAGCGGGGCCACCACCGGAATTTCCGCATCCGCCAGCTCCAGGGCAAACTGGTGCTCCTCGTTGATCTGCGCATCGCTCCAGCGACCCGGGCGGTAGAACTTCGCGATGAGCGGCTGCGCCTCGTCGATGCCCACCTGATAGACGCGGTTCTCGTAACTGTTCAGCGGAAAAATACGCGCATCCGACAGCAGCCCCAGGCTCTCCACACAGTCGATCACCCGGTCCGGAGTGAGTGCGTCGTACGGGTGGGACGATGTATAAGAAGGAGGCTGAGAGGAAGTTGACGATTCGGTCATGGCGGTGCTCCAGTGAGCCTCGCAAAGCTCGGGTATTCAGGGGGCGCTATGCTAACGCGGTTACTCTATACCACCAAACGAAGAAGCGAACGCACTCTAAATTTGGCATTCACCCGTAGGAACCTGCTTGCAGGCGAACCTTGATACCGACCCTGATACCAAAGTCTCTATGAAATACATCTTCGAAGTCACCATCAAGCCCGGTCACACCGCCGAACAATACGCCGACGCCTGGGTGCGCGCCTCCGAACTGATCCAGCAGGCGCCCGGTGCCATGGGTACCGAACTGCATCGCAAAATCGGTGAACCGGACAAGCTGATCGCCATCGCCCGCTGGCAATCCAAAGCGCACCGCGACTCCATGGAAAACAACCACAGTCCGGAAATCGAAAAGATCATCGAAAGTGCCGCGCCGTTTGTGGAGATTCGCAGCCTGGGTGGGTATGAAGAGCCTGAATGGGTGGTCATGCCTTCGGGGGTGTCGCGGACTTGATCAGAGCTTTCTTAGTTCTCGTCGCCGCCAAAAACCTGCTTTTTCCAGCCTTCCCCCATCTGCGCTTCAATGTACTCGCGGATAAACTGCCGCACCTTCTGAGAAGGGGTGACATCCTCCGCAGCACACAGCTTTTCAAATAGCGCTTTCTTTTTCGGGTCGATCAAAAGGGTCAATCGTGCAGTACGGTTTTCCATGTGAATCCAGCTCGGTAGCTCATAAAGTCATGTGAATACATACATGTTAATCAAATTAACATTGAAGATGTATCTAGTGAGAGGATAATTATTATCTAATATCCTTTCAATTCGATCGGCGGAGTGGTTTTCATGGCCCATCGCAGGCACCTTTTTTCCCTCCAGTTCGGATATGCGCTGCGTGAAACATTGCGTGAATCTGCCTACGGGAGACGACAGTTCGCTCGTGATGTCGGTGCCGGCATTACCGTGGGCATTATTGCTATTCCCCTGGCCATGGCCTTGGCGATTGCATGTGGCGTAGCACCTCAATATGGCCTGTACAGCGCGTTCGTTGCTGGTTTTCTAATTCCGTTGGCTGGTGGTTCACGTTTCAGTGTGTCGGGTCCTACTGCTGCGTTCGTGGTCATTCTTGTGCCAGTGGTTCAACAGTACGGGCTCGCTGGTCTATTGGTGGCCAGCGTGATGGCTGGCGCCATGCAATTACTTATGGCCGGAATGCGTCTCGGGCGTTACATCCAGTACATCCCCGAGTCGGTCACCCTGGGTTTTACTGCTGGCATCGCTGTGGTGATTGCGCTGCTGCAGGTAGAGGACCTGCTTGGTTTGACGATCGCGGATATGCCCCACGAGTTTGCTGGCAAGGTGCAGGCTCTCTCTCTGGCTGTACCCGAGCTGTCGTTGCCAAGTGTGTGTGTCAGCGTTGCCACTCTGATGGTGATGGTGATCTGGCCGCGCCTGGGAATCGCAGTACCCGCCCATCTGCCAGCGGTAGTTGTGGGTACCTTGCTTGCGGTTGCGCTCAATGGCTGGGGGCTGCCCGTGGCAACGGTGAGTTCCACCTTTGAATTCACATTACCTGATGGTACTGCGGGGGCCGGAATTCCCTCGCTATTGCCGGATTTTCAACTTCCTTGGCAGCGTACCCAAGTGGGAGAAGAATCGCTTACGTTTAGTTGGGGGCTGGTAAAGGATCTCCTTTCCGCGGCCTTTGCCATCGCCATGCTGGGTGCGATCGAGTCCTTACTTTGTGCCGTGATTCTCGATGGTATGACTGGCAAGAAGCACAGCGCTAACAGTGAGCTAATGGGGCAGGGGATCGGCAATATTGTCACCCCATTTTTTGGGGGGATTACTGCGACCGCGGCGATCGCACGCTCCGCGGCCAACGTCCGGGCCGGTGCGCAGTCACCCCTGGCGGCGATGATTCACGCATTGGTTGTGCTGGTGGCTTTGGTTTCGCTCTCGGCGGTTTTAGGGTACCTGCCGATGGCATCGATGGCGGCCTTGTTAATTGTGGTTGCCTGGAACATGAGTGAAGCCCCCAAGGCCTTGAAACTGCTGCGTAGCGCGCCGCTAAGTGATGTGTTGGTATTTTCGGTCTGTTTTGCTCTCACAGTTTTTGTCGATATGGTAGTCGCGATATCCACCGGTGTGGTTCTCGCATCCTTACTTTTCATGAAAAATATCGCGGAAATGACCCTTGTCAAAGAACTTGATGAGAGCCACAAGCTGGTAGACCAGAGGCTGCCGCCGGGGTGGAAACTGTTCAAAATAAATGGACCGCTCTTTTTCGCGGCAGCCGACCAAGTATTCTCTGACCTCGCCATTCGCAGCAAAGAGCTTAAAGGAGTGATCATTTATCTGGATTCAGTCCCTATTCTGGATGCCGGGGGGCTGGTGGCACTGGAGCGATTTCTAGAATTTTGTGCTAACCACCGAGTCACTGTTTTTCTGGCAGATTTCCAGTTCCAGCCATTGAAAACACTCGCTAAAGCAGGGTTTTCACCGGACAACTATTCATGTTCGTGCGAGTTATTTCCGACACTGTCAGCAGCGCTGGAAAGGTTGAATGAGTCAACAGGGGCAGCAGATGAAGCTGGGTCAAGCAGCAGTTGAGTTTAAAGCCGGGAGGCTAGAGGAAGTTCAGATTCGAAAGAATCCCAGTGATGTGAATCAGTGGTTTGTTATGGTCCGTACAGCTGGCGGTGCATCACTGATTCTTGCTGATGAGCGAGATGCGCCTATTGTGGATGGCGACCTAACTCGGTTGGTGGGTATTCTGAAAGATATTGGCTGCAGAGAAGCGAGGATATTTCCGTGATGGGCCGAAATGGCACCGGGGCTGATTACCCCGGTGCCATTTTTTAGATGGCGACTTTTTCCAGCGCCAGACTGCCAATGGAATAACCCGCACCGAAGGAGCAGATCACCCCGGTGCTGCCCACCGGCAGATCGTCGCTGTTCAGGTTGAAGGCGATGACCGAACCGGCACAGCCGGTGTTGGCGTATTCGTCCAGCACAATAGGCGCGCGCTCGGGCGAGGCGTCGTTGCCCATCAGCTTTTTCGCGATCAGCAGGTTCATGTTGATATTCGCCTGGTGCAGCCACCAGCGGCTGATGGCGTTGGGCTCGTAGCCCAGTTCCTGCACCTGATTTTCCAGGTGCGCCGCCGCCATGGGGCAGACTTCCTTGAATACCTTGCGGCCGTTCTGACGGAACAGTTTACCCTCGCCAAATGCAGCAACATCCGCGGCGCGAGAGGTATAGCTGAAGTTGGAACGGATATTATTCGAAAACACGGTTTTCGCTTTGGTGCCGAGAATTTCCCAGGCGGTTTCCGCGTTGCAGGTATCCTTACGTTCCACCACCGTGGCCACCGCCACATCCCCAAAAATAAAATGGCTGTCGCGATCGGTGTAATCCACCTGGGGCGAGGCCAGTTCCGGGTTGATCACCAGCACCGCTTTGGCGGAGCCGGAGCTGATTGCGTCCACTGCGCGCTGCAGCGCGAAGGTCGCCGAGGAGCAGGCCACTTCCATATCAAACGCAAAACCGTCGATACCCAGCTCGGCCTGAATCTCAATGGCAATGGCCGGGTAGGCGCGCTGCAGGTAAGACGCACCTACAATCACCGCATCGATGTCTTCCGGCTTTTTGTTGGCTTTCTCCAATGCCAGCTTCGCCGCCTTCAGGCCCATCTCCGCCTGCAGGCACAGTTCTTCGTCTGCGCGCTCTGGCAGATAGGGGCGCATACGCTCCGGATCGAGAATGCCCTCTTTGCTGATCACATAGCGGCTCTTGATGCCGGAAGCCTTCTCGATAAATTCCGCCGAGGAGTAGGGCTTCGCCTGCAGCTCGCCAGACTCGATCGCGTCGGCGTTCTCGCGGTTATATTTTTCCGCATAGGTATTGAGTGCCTGCACCAGCTCTTCATTGCTGATGGATTCCGGCGGTGTCCACAGACCGGTACCACTGATCACGATGCCGCGGGGCATTTCGAATGTACTCATGTTTTGATCCCATCATCCCGTCGTGCGTCATACCCGCGGAGCCCTATACAGTGCCGGGCCGGATCGGGCGAACTCTATTTATAACGTTAGCAGCCGGTGGATTTTTGCGCAGCCGCTGAAAAGGGCGACTATTGTGGCGCCTAGGGTCACATCGGTCTAGAAATGAGCGCAGGAGTACCGGTTGGTCAGGTTGGGGATCTGGCTGAGTGCTAGGGGGTTCTGGCCAGCGCAATACTGGTGACGCGCTTGGCACCTGCATCCAGTAATGACTGCGCAGCCGCTTCCTGAGTCGCCCCAGTGGTAATCACATCATCCACCAGCCCGATATGCTGCCCCTGTACCTGTGTCTGCGCCTCGAAGCTGCGAATCAGGTTTTTGCGCCGCTGGGTGCGGGTGAGTTTTTGTTGGCTGCTGGTGGCGGTGATCTTGCGCAGGGCGCGGGCATCTACCGGGATGCGCCAGTGTTTGCCGAGGATATCGGCGATCAGCCGGGCCTGGTTGTAACCGCGCTCGAACAGTTGCTTGCGCCAGTGCATGGGTACCGGCACCAGAAGGTCCGGGCGCTGGGCGCCGGTTATCTGATCTTTCAATCTTTCGGCGGTGAGTTCTGCCAGGGTACGGCCGGCGGTGAGGTCGCGGCGGTACTTGAAGCGCTGTATCAGTTGCGATACCGGGTAGGCGTAGCACCAGCTGGCGTAACTGCGGGTCTGGGGTGGGGGCTGTTGCAGGCAGGTGGCACACTGTTGGTCGGCGAGATCTGCCAGGGGGATGGCGCAGCGCTGGCAGCTGTGGCCGAGGTTCGGCAGGTCGTGCCGACAGGGATTGCAGATGCCAAAATGCACCTCCTCGCCACTGCCGCAGAGCAGGCACCGCGCCAGGTGTCGGTCTACTGTGCCGCCGATCAGCTGGCCAAAAAATCGTCCTGGAGCCATTGCCATCCTCCCTGATCGCAACTCTTATTTAACTCTCATTCAACGCCCATTCCCGCACCGCCCTCGCACCGGGCCAACACCTGTAAACCAGAAACGGTTCTGTTGGTTGACAGCGAAGGGGCCCCCGCTAAACTGACAGCCTTTATCCATAATGCCAAGAACAATCTGGCGCAGGCCCCGCCTTGCGCCGGTCGACGGCAAGCGCCCCAGGCTTTGACTGCTGGGTCTTGCCGCCCGAGGAGAGAAATCCTGTGACTGCCAACCCGCAAATGCCTTCCGCGTCTTCGACCTACGGCCAAGTGCGCCACGACTGGACCCGCCAGCAGGTGCTGGATCTGTTCGCGCTGCCGTTTAACGATCTGCTGTTCACCGCGCAGACGGTGCATCGCCAGCATTTTGACGCCAACCGGGTACAGGTGAGCACGCTGTGCTCCATCAAGACCGGCGCCTGTCCGGAAGACTGCAGCTACTGTCCCCAGAGTGCCCGCTACGATACCGGCCTGGAGCGTGAGAAGCTGATGAAGGTCGAGGCGGTGGTGGAAGAGGCCCGTGCGGCCAAGGCCAGCGGTGCCACCCGCTTCTGTATGGGTGCGGCCTGGCGCTCGCCGAAGAAAAAAGACATGCCCTATGTCACCAAGATGGTGAAGGAAGTGAAGTCCCTGGGACTGGAAACCTGCATGACCCTGGGAATGCTCAATGACGAGCAGGCCAAGGACCTGGCGGAGGCCGGCCTCGACTACTACAACCACAACCTGGATACCTCGCCGGAGTATTACGGGGATATCATCACCACCCGCACCTACGAGGACCGCTTGAATACCCTGTCCAATGTGCGTGCAGCGGGTATGAAAGTCTGCGCCGGTGGCATTATCGGCCTGGGCGAGGAAGAGAAAGATCGCGCGGGGCTGCTGATGCAGCTGGCCAATCTGCCGGAGCAGCCGGAATCCGTGCCCATCAATATGCTGGTGAAAGTCGCAGGCACCCCGTTGGAAAACAACGACGACCTCGACCCGTTCGAGTTTATCCGCTGCATCGCCGTGGCCCGCATCATGATGCCGAAGTCCCATGTGCGCCTGTCCGCCGGCCGCGAATCCATGAACGACGAGATGCAATCCCTGGCTTTCCTCGCCGGTGCCAACTCCATCTTCTACGGGGAAAAACTCCTCACCACCGGCAACCCGGAAGCCAACAAGGACATGCAGCTGTTCAACCGCCTTGGTATCAAGCCGGAGGAATACCACCAGCACGAAGACGAGGCTGCGGTGGAGGCGGAGCTGCAATCCCAGATTGCTGACCAACAAAACGACCCGTTCTTTTACGACGCCGCCAAGGCGTAAGTGCATCGGTTGTTGTGTCCAGCCTGCAGGAATTTCTGAATACGCGCCTGGCCGAGCGCCGGGCGCAGCAGTTGTATCGCCAGCACAAAATTCTCGCTGCCGCGCCGGGCCCACTGGCGGTGGTGGATGGCCGTGAACTGATTACCTTCAGCAGCAATGATTACCTCGGCCTCGCCTCCCACCCGGAAGTGATTGCCGCGCAGCAGCGCGGTGCGCTACTTGGCGCGGGCGCGACCGCCTCCCACCTGGTCAATGGCCACTTCGATATTCACCGGCAGCTGCAACACAAGATCGCCGAAGTCACCGGGCGCGAGGCCGCGTTGCTGTTTGGCAGTGGTTATATGGCCAATGTAGGTGCGATCAACGCGCTGGTGGGGCGCGGTGATTTTGTGGTGCAGGACAAGCTCAATCACGCATCGCTGATCGACGGTGGACGTATTTCTGGCGCCCAGTATCTGCGCTTTGTCCACAATGACCTGCACGGCCTGGAGCGGCAGCTCCAGCGTGCACGGAAAAAGTCTGACGGAAAAATTCTGCTGGCGGTGGACGGCGTCTACAGCATGGATGGCGACACCGCTCATCTCGCTGAAATGGCCGCATTGTGTGATCGCTTTGATGCCTGGCTGATGGTGGATGAAGCCCACGGCTTCGGGGTGATGGGGAGCGATGCATTCCCCTGTGCCGGCAGCGCCGCTGCCGCGGGTCTGGATCAGCAAAGCGCGCCCATCGTGATGGGAACACTCGGCAAGGCCGCCGGCAATGGCGGTGCCTTTATCGCAGGCTCCCAGGCGCTGATCGATTATCTGACCCAGTTTGCCCGCACCTATATTTACACCACCGGAATACCACCGGCAGTGGCGGCGGGCTGTCTGCGTGCACTGGAATTGATGCAGCAGGAACCGCTGCGGGAAACCCTGCAGCAGCGCATTGCTTATTTCCGCCAGCGTGCCACCGCGCTGGCACTGCCCCTGGAAAATTCCACCAGTGCCATCCAGCCACTGGTACTGGGTTGCGAAAAAACCGTGCTCCGTGTTGCCGAGCAATTGCAGCGCGCGGGTTATCTGGTGGGTGCCATTCGCCCACCCACGGTGCCCGCCGGTACCGCGCGGTTGCGCATCACGCTTTCCGCCACCCACACCCAGGCGCAGATCGATGGACTGCTGCAAGCGCTGGTGGCGGCACTCAAATCCAGCGAGGTAGCGGTATGAACCTGGCATTGATCCACGGCTGGGGCGGCGATAGTCGCTGCTGGCAGCCGTTGCTCGAAAGGCTGGATGGCGTGTTTGCGCAGGTCGTCAACATCGAGCTGCCCGGCTTTGGCGGCCGGACACAAGAACCCTGGCCGAATACCGACGAATTGCTTGTACAAATAGAAGCGCAGCTGCCGGAAAACTGTCTGCTGATTGGCTGGTCTCTGGGCGGAATGCTGGCCACACAACTGGCGGCCCGCAGCAATAAGGTGCGCGGACTGGTGACCATTGCCAGTAACGGCAGCTTTGTTGCACGGGGCGATTGGCCGGGAATGGATGAACGTGTCTTTGCGGAGTTCTGCCGCGCCCAGCGCGAAGCGCCGGAAAAAAACCTGGTGCGCTTTTGCGGTCTCGAGGCCCGTGGCGACTCGGAAATGCGCAGTCTGCTGAAAACCCTAAAGGACTGGCAGCCTGCAATCATTCCCGCTGCCTGGTGTGAGGCACTGGCCTGTCTCGGCGAGCTGGACAATCGCGCTTTGTTGGCGACACTGGCGCTGCCCGCGCTGCATATATTCGGCGAGGGAGACGCGCTGGTGCCGGTGGCTGCGACCCAGGCGATCGCAGCGGTAGGTGCGCAGGTCAAGGTCATTCCCCAGGCGGGCCACTGCCCGCACCTCACGGGCGCGCAGGAAGTTGCTGGGCTCATCAGAAGCTTTTCCCAGTCACTGAATACCAGCCCCGCGCCACTGAAAAAATCCTCGGTGGCACGCGCCTTTGGCCGCGCCGCCGCCAGCTACGATGCCGCGGCCCATCTGCAGCGCGCAGTGTGTCGCGCCCTGTTACAGCGCGCGGAAGAAGGCTGGTCGCCCAAACGGATTCTCGATCTCGGCAGCGGTACCGGCTACGGCAGTGAACTGCTGCGCAAGCGCTTCCCGGACGCAGAGATCATCGCTCTGGATATTGCGCCACAGATGCTGGGGTATGCCCGCGAACACCGCCCGGTGGCGGACGGCTATGTGGCGGCAGACGCGGAACAGTTGCCGTTGGCAGAGGGCACCGTGGATCTGGTGTTTTCCAGTTTCGCCCTGCAGTGGTGCTACGATTTGCCGAAACTGTTTGCGGAAATCCGTCGCGTACTAAGTCCCGACGGCAACACACTGATTTCCACCCTGGTGCCGGGCACCTTGCGAGAGCTGGAAACAAGCTGGGCGGCGGTAGACGAGGCGGTGCATGTAAACCGCTTCCTGCCGGTGGAAGCCTGGCGCAGTGCCTGCGAAAAAAATCAGTTGCACAGCAGCATCGCCACCGAGCAGCGGGTATTGCACTTCGACCGGCTTAAAACCTTGATGCAGGAACTGAAAAGTATCGGTGCCCACAACGTCAATCGCGCAGCGGGCAAGGGGCTGTTGAGCCGGGAAAAGTTGCGCACGCTGACCGAAGCCTATGAACGCCAGCGCACCCCCGCCGGCCTACCGGCCACCTATCAGGTGCTGTACCTGCAGTTGGCCCATGGTGAGGCCGGTTCAGTTTCCATGGACTTCGCCGCTTCCGTTTAACGGCCGCTACTGGGGAATAAAGGCGACCACCCGTGTCGGTCCGCCACTGCCGCCGCGAATTTTCATTGGCAGGGCGATCAGGGTAAAACCCTTGTCTGGCAGCGCTTTCAGGTTGGCGACATTTTCCAGCGCTGGAATATTCCGCTTGAACAGTTCGCGGTGGGTTTTGAACAGTTTGGATGCGCCGTAATCGATACTCGGCGTGTCCAGTCCCACCGCTTTCACGCCGCGCTCTTCCGCCAGAAAAATTGCCGCCTGCGGGGATAACCCCGGAAAACTCAGCTTTGCCACCGCCGCGTCACCGCGTTCGGTGGTGCCCATATATTTTTTCGCATCCGGCCAGAACTGTGCACTGCCCGTGTCAAACAACACGATGGTGTCTTTTTCAATGGCGCCGTGCCGGGCTTCCCAACGTTTTATATCGTCGATGGAAATCAGATAGTTGCGGTCGGCCTTGTCCTTCTTACCAATCTGGTCGGCCACACGAATGACGATGCCCGGGCCGATCAGCTGCTCCAGGGGAATCTTGTCCACACTGATATGGTCTCGGGCAAAGTGTACCGGTGCGTCGACATGGGTACCGCCGTGCTCGGCGGCTGCCAGGTTGTAGGCAGAGTAGTAATAACCCTTGTCGGTTTCCCCGGCAAATACCGTGCTCTTGGCAAATTTATCGGCGGTGGGCCAGTAGAGGGTATCGGCGGCAAAATCGTGAGAGAGGTCTATCCAGCGGCCCTGGTTAAGACCTGCTGCATGTAGCAGGGCGGGGATAAAGAATAGAAGTGCGCAGCAGCAAATGGTTGGTGAGAACATCCTTGTTCGAATACGCATTGTGTCCCTATTTCATGTCATAAATTTTCCGGTCACACCTGCACCACAACATACACCTCGCGGCCATCGCGCTGGGTGGGCATAAAGTAGTGGCCGCCGTAGCGGTAGTACTGGATGCCATTAATGACTTCTGCGGTATAGCCAGTGGGCAGGTTTTCTATAACCTGGCCTGGCGTGTAGGCGCCGCTGTGGGGCCCACTGCTGGTGGTTGTCGTGGTTGTGGTAACCGTGGTGGTGACAGCTGCCGGCGGCGGCACGACCACGTATCGGTTGACCGGTGGCTGCCACTGATAATAGGCACCACCATACTGATAATAGGTGAATCCGCCGATCTGGACCCGCACCGCACTGGCCGGCAGGGTCAGTACCGCGGCACCCAGAGGGGCTGCCACGGTGACATAACCCCGGGGACCAGGCCGGTAGAAGGCGCCGCCGCCATAAAAATAGGGGCGGCCACCCACATTCAGATTTACAAAGCCACCGGGCAGCACCGGAACCGTGACACCGATACCAATACGCGGGCCACGGTAGCGTGGGCCCCAATAGCCACGATGGTGATGGCCCGGGCCGTGATAATGGCCGCGATGACCGCCGTGCGCGGAAGCAGGCGGTGCGGCAAAGGCCATTGACAGCAGGGCTGCAACACCCACGCCGAACGTCAAAATTTTTGCCGTTTTGTTCATTGAATCCCCCGCGAAGCGAGCACTTACTATTGAACAAATAATAAACGTATCTGGCGGGGCGCGCTACGGTTGGCACCCTTTCCATCGTTAAGAATTGTCATTTCAGCGCAGCGCCCGGGTGACTCGTGGGCCATCCCTATCGCGGTCACGGGCGGGCGCGCTGGATGATACCCATCAGTTTGTACAGCAGCTGCGCGGCGCCAAACTCGTAGGCGTGAAAGCCTTCGATAGGGGCGAATTCCAGCAGGTCAAAGCCGATGATTTCCCGCTGCTTGGCTACAGACTCAAACAGGTTGAGGGTCTGGTACCAACCGAGACCGCCGGGTACCGGGGTGCCGGTGGATGGGAAGACCGATGGGTCCATACCGTCGATATCCAGGGTGAAGAACACTTTGCGGGGGAAGTCTTCCGGCAGCTCGATTGACTGTACCTGGGTGGGTACCAGCTGGTGGGCGTCCAGGTAGCGCACGTTGTACTGTTTGCGGGCTTCCATCTCTTCTTCGCAGTAGGCGCGGATGCCCAGCTGGTACAGCGGGATACCCGCTTCGCACACTAGGCGCATGACGCTGGCGTGGCTGTGTTTGTGGCCTTCGTAGCGATCGCGTAGGTCGGCGTGGGCGTCGATCTGTACCACGCCGAAGTCGTTGATACCGGCGTCCAGGTAACCTTTGATGATGCCCCAGGTGACGGAGTGTTCACCGCCGATACCTACGGGCATTTTGCCCTGCTTGAGGATGTCGGTGGTGGCGCAGGCGATGTTCTCCATCACCTGCTCTGCGGCGCCACTCACGTCCACAGCTTCACGGGTGTAGATGCCCAGTTCGCAGGGAGACGAGAAGTTATCGAAGGTCTCCAGTTGATGGGACGCTTCAATAATCGCCCCCGGGCCCTTGCCGGTACCACCGCCGTAGGAGACGGTTTCTTCGTACGGTATCGGTAGAATATGGAACAGGGCGTCTTCGGGCTTCGGCTGCTCGATTTCGGAACCGAGGAAAATATTGGGGGCTTCTGTGTACATAGTTGTATCTCTGGTACTTTCGTCAGGTCCTGCTCGGTGGACTTGATTGACCTTCGGTGGCGGCAGAGCACCGGGTACAGGTTTTCAGGACCGCTGTGAATACATCCCTGTACGCTTCGTCGGCAACGTCCCTGTTGCCGACGATCCTGAAAACCTGTACCCGGAACTCTGCCTTAGATTTTGGCCTTTCGACTTCGTAGCTTTGTGTTCTGCACTAGCTTACGGAGTGATGAATTCTGAACAGAAGGGAAAGCATGGGGTGCATATGTTCGGGAGCGTCGCAAACAGGATGTTTGCGCCGCAGCGCCCAGGGATGGGTTCACAGCGGTCCCGAACATATGCACCCGATGATTTTCCGCCACTGCGCTAACTAAAGAAGCGGAAGTGGCACAGGGCTAATCAAGAAAGGCGATTCTTGAAGTCTTCGTACCCGAATTCTTTGATCATCCGCAATTCATCGGTATCCGAGTTCCACAAAGCGATGGAAGGCAACGGAATACCGTTGAAGGTGTTGGTTTTGACCATGGTGTAGTAGGCCATTTCCTCAAACACAATCCGGTCGCCAATTTTTAATGGATCGGCAAAACTATATTCCCCGATTCTGTCCCCCGCCAGGCAACTCTGTCCGCCCAGCTGGTAAGCGTGGGGGAGTTCTTCTGGTAGCGATGCACCGGTGATTTCCGGGCGGTAAGGCATCTCGATCACATCCGGCATATGGCAGGTGGCGGAGACATCGAGGATGGCCTGGTTCTTTCCGTTCCAGGTCAGGTCCACCACCTCGCCGACCAGCACACCACAAAACAGCGCAACCGCTTCGCCGGGTTCCAGATATACCTGCACATTGTGCTTCTCGGAAAAGGTCTTCACCGCGCTGATCAGCTCTTCGACCTGGTAATCACAGCGGGTGATATGGTGGCCACCGCCGAAATTGATCCACTGCATTTGTGGAATCAGATCGCCAAACTTTTCTTCCACGGCCTTGATGGTGCGCTCTAGCGGTTTGAAGTCCTGCTCGCACAAAGTGTGAAAGTGCAGGCCGCTGATACCGGTCAGGTCTTCGCCTTCAAACAGCGAGCGCACAATACCCAGGCGCGAGCAGGGCGCGCAGGGGTCGTAGATCGGGGTGTGGCCTTCCGAATGCTCCGGGTTGATGCGCAAACCGAACTGCAGTTCCGGACGTTTCTTTTGCGCGTCCAGGCACAGGGACTTGTAACGCTTCCACTGGGAGAACGAATTGAAGATTACATGGTGCGCGAATTCGAGGATGTCTTTCAGTTCCTGCTCTTTGTAGCCGGCGCTGAACACGTGTACCTCTTTTCCTTTGTCCTTTCCTCCGTACTCTTCAAAGCCGAGCCGCGCTTCGTTGATGCCGCTGGCGCAGGTGCCGGAAAGATACTCGGCGACAATCGGGCCGACGCTGAACATGGAGAATGCCTTGAGCGCAGCAAGTACCTTGGCGCCGCTGCGTTTCTGTACGTCGGCGAGGACTTCGAGGTTGTCACGCAGGGCGATTTCATCCACCACAAAGCAGGGGGTGGGTACGCGGCTCGGGTCGAATTCGCCGAAGTAGTCTTTGCGGGGAGTGAGGTCCATAGATGGGAGGTGTGATTCCTGAAAGTTTATCGCGTGGAATAC
Source organism: Microbulbifer elongatus (assembly GCF_021165935.1). Lineage (NCBI taxonomy): Bacteria > Pseudomonadati > Pseudomonadota > Gammaproteobacteria > Cellvibrionales > Microbulbiferaceae > Microbulbifer > Microbulbifer elongatus. Next base: position 1,076,345 of record NZ_CP088953.1, read on the forward strand.
TGGACCCCGGCCTTCGCCGGGGTGACGCTGATCCTCATACCGGCACAGAGCCTGTGCTGGGCTTGATCCGGTGCAGTATCCAGATGGAAAGGTTAAACGAACGGTTTGTCCAACCAGGTTTCCTGCCAGGGCAGGCCGTATTTGTTCAGGTCGTCCATAAAGGGATCCGGGTCCAGCTGTTCCATGTTCCACACGCCCGGTTTCATCCACTTGCCTTCCATCATCATCTTGGCGCCGATCATGGCCGGCACGCCGGTGGTGTAGGAAATGGCCTGGGACTGCACCTCCTTATAGGCTTCCTGGTGATCGCAGATGTTGTAGACGTAGTAGATTTTCTCTTCGCCGTCTTTCACGCCCTTGATGATGTTGCCGATACAGGTCTTGCCCTTGGTCAGCGGGCCGAGGCTCGCCGGGTCCGGCAGCAGTGCTTTCAGGAACTGGATCGGCACGATTTCCTGACCCTGGAACTCGATCGGTTCGATGCTGGTCATGCCCACATTCTGCAGCACTTCCAGGTGCTTCAGGTAGCTGGCGCCGAAGGTCATCCAGAAGCGTGCGCGCTCGATTTCCGGGAAGTGCGTGGACAGGGATTCCAGCTCTTCGTGATACAGCAGGTACAGGTCTTTTTCACCGATACCTTCCGGGAACTCGAACACCCGTTTTTCTTCCATGGGCTTGGTGGTCACCCATTTGCCGTCTTCCCAGTAGCGACCATTCGCGGTGATTTCGCGGATGTTGATCTCCGGGTTGAAGTTGGTGGCAAACGGCAGGCCGTGATCACCGGCGTTACAGTCCAGGATGTCCAGGGTCTTGATGCGGTCGAAGTGGTGCTTCTTGGCATAAGCGGTGAACACGCTGGTGACACCCGGATCAAAACCACTGCCCAGCAGGGCCATCAGGCCGGCTTTCTCGAACTTGTCTTTATAGGCCCACTGCCAGCTGTACTCGAACTTGGCCTCTTCCGGCGGTTCGTAGTTGGCGGTGTCCAGGTAGTGCACGCCGGTTTCCAGGCAGGCATCCATAATATGCAGGTCCTGGTAAGGCAGGGCCACGTTGATGACCATGTCCGGCTTGACCTTTTCGATCAGTGCGACCATTTCCTTGACGTTGTCTGCGTCCACTTCCGCGGTATTGATCTTGCGCGGCAGCATATCGGCGATCTTGTCGCATTTGGATTTGGTACGGCTGGCGAGGGTAATATTCTCGAATACTTCTTCAACCTGCGCACATTTGTGTGCAACCACCTGACCGACGCCGCCGGCGCCTACGATCAGAACGTTGGCCATATTTTTTCTCCCTGATTCTGATGTTGGGAAACCAATGATTTTCAAAAACTATTTTGCCGGGGCTCTCAAGCCGTTATTTCTCAAAATAGGTGTAACCACTCATGCTCGCCGTATAAGTGTGCAAAATATCCTTGCGCTGTTGCGGCGTGATTCGCTTCTCTTTGACCGCCCGCTCCGCCAGTTTGCGGAAGCGCTCGAACAGGTCCTGCGGTGAGTACTCCACGTAACTCAATACATCGGCAATGCTGTCACCGTGGATTTCACGGCTGTAATCCACGCTGCCATCTTCTTCAATACGCACACTCACCACGTTGGTATCACCGAACAGATTGTGCAGGTCTCCCAAAGTCTCCTGATAGGCGCCCACCAGGAAGGTGCCGAGAATGTACTCTTCCCCTTCCTTCAGTGAGTGCAGCGGCAACGTCTTGCGCACATCCTGACGGTCGATAAAGCGGTCGATCTTGCCGTCGCAGTCGCAGGTGATGTCCGCGATGATCGCCGAGCGGGTCGGCGCCTCGTTCAGGCGGTGCACCGGCACCAGCGGGAACAGCTGGTCGATGGCCCAGATGTCCGGCAGGGACTGGAATACGCTCACATTCGCGTAATAGATGTCGGACAGGACCTCCGGCAACGCCTGCAGGTCCACTGGCACCTGTTCCACTTCATCCAGTAACTTGCGGATCCTCTGCGCGCACTGCAGAAACAGGTTTTCCGCCAGTGCCCTGTCCCGCAGGCTCACCTGTCCGTGCAGATACAGCGCGCGGATCTCATCGCGATAATAGAGACCGTCGTTGTAGCTCTCCTGCAGGTTTTTCGGCGTCACACTCTGCAGCGCATCCTGCAGGTTCTTCAACATCGGGTGTGCATCGTCGGCAATCTGGTCTTCTTCCAGTTCGATAGGCTCGAAGCTGGTGGTGTCCAGAATATTGAACAGCAAGACCGACGAATAGGCTACCGTGGCGCGACCGGACTCGGTAATGATGACCGGGTGATCCACGCCCTCGCTGTCCAGGGTACCCATGATGGCTTCCACCACGTCCACGCAGTACTCGTCCAGGGAGTAGTTCTTGGAGTGGGTGTAGTTGGTCTTGGATCCGTCGTAGTCCACCGCCAGACCGCCGCCCAGATCCAGATACCCCATGGCTGCACCTTCTTCCACCAGGTCCGCATAGTAGCGGCAGGCCTCCAGTACGCCGGTGCGGATATCGCGGATGTTCGGTACCTGCGACCCCAGGTGGTAGTGCAACAGCTTCAGGCAGTGCAGCATGTTGTGGTCGCGCAGTTTGTCGACCATTGCGATCAGATCGTTACTGCCGAGGCCAAAGATGCTGCGGTCGCCGCTGGTGGCATTCCAGTAGCCGCCTACCTTACTGGCGAGCTTGATGCGCACGCCGATATTGGGCTCGACTTTTTCGCGCTCGGCACAGTGGATGATGGTGTCCACTTCAGAGGGTGTTTCCACCACGAAGAATACCTGCACGCCGAGACGCTGGGCCTGCAACCCCAGATTGATGAACTCTTCGTCCTTGTAGCCATTGCACACGATCAGCGCGTCAGTGTTGTCGAGGATCGACAGCGCCGCAATCAGCTCCGCCTTGCTGCCCGCTTCCAGGCCGTGGCCAAACTCACGGCCGGCCTTGGCGATCTCCTCGATCACCTGGCACTGCTGGTTTACCTTGATTGGAAATACGCCGCGGAACACGTTGCTGTAACCGCTGCTTTCAATGGCGCTGCGGAACGAGTTGTTGATGCGCGCGATCTGCGCGTCGAGCAGGTTTTCAAAGCGCACCAGCAATGGCATGCCGAGGCCGCGTTCGGTGGCGCCGTGGGCGATCTCCAGCAGGGAAACGGCGTGCAAATCACCGGCTTCATTCTTCACCTCCACGGTGATTTCGCCGGACTGGTTCAAATTGAAGTACCCGGCACCCCAGTTGCGGATGCCGTAGAGTTCTGCGGAGTCTTCGCAGGTCCAGTTTTCGATTTGTTGCTGTTTCATGGCGCCTTTTAAGTTAGGGGAATCTCTTGGATTCCGAAAGCGTTCCGGGGGTGTGAGTAGTTCAAAAAGAGGGGTTTGCTGCAACCCTTCCCATGGGCCACTCGGGGGCGCGAATCTTGGGGCCAGAGTGTGTGGAAAGCAATAACTATAGGAAAGAAATTTGGCCTTTTTTCCACGTCCAAAATTAAATTTTTCTTCGGTTTTCTGACAGGGAAACAGATCGGCCAGGCTGTGGCCACCGAATGGCGCTGGAATCGCTTTTTGCGGGCAAAAAAAGGCGACTCATGAGAGTCGCCTGGGTAAATAACCGAACTTTCATTCGGTTGTTGGGGTTGGTTTCGTAATCAGGGCGTGTGCATCAGATAAAGCCGGGGTTGGCGACCACAAAGTAGCCGTGGCGGGCGCGATCCCAGCGGTAGTAAGTGTCGTACGCAACGTAATAGTTGAAACCGTTAAAGGTCACGCTCACCGCAGTGCCCGGCAGGGTCCGCACAAAGGCGCCGATCGGTGCCTGGGAGACCACATAGCCGACTCCGTGGGGGCGGTAGAAGATTCCGTCACTGTAGTAGTACCCGAGGCCGCCAAAGTGGATGCTCACATAACTGCGTGGCAGGCGCTTCCAGCGGTAGCCGTAGCCGTAGTGGCTCGGGCGCCAGCGGTGCTTGTGCGGGCGGTAGCGTGGGCCATGGTAGGGGCGGTGCGGTTTGTGATGGCCCACATAGTGGCGCTTGCCGTGCGACTTGCTTCCGTGGCCGCCGTGTTTGCGGTCATGATGGCGCTTGTCGTCGCGGCGTTTGTCATGACGACGGTCGCCCGCGGACTTGCGGTGATCCCGCCGGTCGCGATCGTGGTCATTCTTGCGGCGATCTTCCCGGGCATTGGCGCGATCCCGCTGTCGATTCAAGGCGTCGCGCTGCCGGTTTACGAGGTCCCGTCGGATATTCTTGTGTCGCTCCCGCTGCTGTTGGAAGTGTGCGCGGCCGTCCCCCCGGTGGTGGCGGTCGTCCCGGTCCGCCAGCGCCGGCGCGGCGGCCAGCAACATGCCGGCGGTGGCGATGGCTGTCATCAGTGTCTTCATGGTCGCTCTCCCCAGTCGCCCGGGCGACTGTGTTGTGCCCGTGCAGCGGGCTTCTCGGTAACTCAGGAGCAGTTTGCCCCCGGTACGCTGAATCCTTCCTGAATCACCGGGAAAATCCTGCTGCCAGCAGGAAAAACCGAATATGACCAATGGTTTCGGTTTGTTCAGGTCATTTGTTCCGTTGTCCGCGGGCGGGTAATATGCCGCCCGTGTAAACCTCTGGCGGAACCCTGGAATGCAAGTTTTTCACCATGTGGCCAGCCTGCGCGAGGCGTTGGCCGATGCCCGTCGCGATGGCAAGACCATTGGCTTCGTGCCCACCATGGGCAATCTCCACGCCGCCCATATCGAGCTGGTCAATCTGGCCCGGCAGCACTGCGATGTGGTGGTGGTGTCTATCTTCGTCAATCGCCTGCAATTCGGCCTGAACGAAGACTGGGACAAGTACCCGCGCACCATGCAGGAAGATATGGCAAAGCTGCGCGCGGCCAGCTGCGATTTCCTGTTCCACCCGGAAGAGGCGGAGATCTACCCCAACGGCATGGACCAGCAGACCAAGGTGATCTGCCCAGCGATGACCGATGTGCTGTGTGGCGCGAGCCGCCCGGGGCACTTTGAGGGCGTCACTACGGTGGTGGCCAAGCTGTTCAATATTGTGCAGCCGGACAAGGCGGTATTCGGTATCAAGGACTTCCAGCAGCTGGCGGTGATCCGCCGCATGGTGGAAGACCTGTGTATGCCGGTGGAAATTGTTGCGGCGCCGGTTCACCGGGAAGACGATGGTCTGGCGATGAGTTCGCGCAATGGTTACCTCACCGAAGAAGAGCGCCCTAAGGTGGCAGTTCTGAACCAGTCGTTGAACTGGGTGAGTGATGAAATCAAGAATGGCCGTAAGGATTTTCCGGTGCTGGAGGAAGAGGCGCGGGAGAAAATTCAGGCTGCGGGTTTCAAGGTGGATTACTTTTCCATCTGTAACAGCAAGGATCTACAGCCCGCGGCCCACGATGATCGGGAGATCACCATTCTGGGGGCGATGTACACCAGTGGTGCGCGGTTGATCGATAATGTTTCGTTGAGTGTTTGAGAGCAGGAGTCAGGATATGCAAATCGAGATGCTGAAGGGCAAGCTGCACATGGCGGCGGTAACCCAGGCGGAGCTCTGGTATGACGGTTCCTGTGCGATCGATGAAGATCTGGTGGAGCTGGCCGGACTGCGCGAGTTTGAGAAAATCGATATTTACAATGTTTCTAACGGCGAGCGTTTCCACACCTACGTGATTCTTGCGGAGCGCGGTTCCGGGATCATTTCCATGAATGGCGCTGCCGCGCGCCGGGTGCAGGTGGGCGACCGTATTATTATCGCGGCCTATGCGCAGATGTCTGAATCTGAAGCGGATACTTTTAAACCCAAGCTGGTTTATCTGGATGAGCAGAATCGGGTTGAGCGCAGTACCAATACCATTCCTGTTCAGATGTCAGAGCCTGCTTAATTTTTTGTGGTCCGTTTTTTCATTGCTAGTCCAGTGGCGGCAGAGCGCCGGGTATTGGCTTTCAGGACCGAGCTAGGCGCCCCCCTGTGAACCCATCCCTGGGAGCTGCGGCGCAAACATCCTGTTTGCGACGCTCCTGAAAGCCAATACCCGTCACTCCGCCTTCGATTCCAATAAATAACTTCGTTAGCTTTGTTCGTTCAAAGCGCTGGTGTTGAAGCGAAGGCAAAGTGCTGGGTATAAGTTTTCGAAAGCGTCGGCGACAGGGACGTCGCCGACGCAGCGTACACGGATGTATTCACAGGGGGGCGCCTAGCTCGGTTTCGAAAACTTATACCCAGTGATTTGCCGCCACCTCACCTGCTTACCCGGGACCCCAAAGCTGCTTGTGACTGACTGACCACCCGCCTACCATAGGGTCACTCAAATGGTAGGAATCAGCCCAGCCCAATGTCATCCCTGACTAGCCCCAAGACCAACGAACCCCTCGCCTGGGATCAGCTGCTAAAGAGCGGCTGCCGGATATTCCTCGGCTCTCACGCCGCTGTCCCCAACGAACTGATGGCTGACCTGGTCGCCAATAGTCGTGGCCTCAATGATATTGAAGTGACCCACGTCTTTACTCTGTCGGATAATTTCTGGGCCCAGCGCAAGTACGCCGAGCTGTTTACCGTCAACGCCCTGTATATCGGTGGCACCGCCGTGCGCAATGCGGTGGCGGAGGGGCGGGCGGACTATACGCCGACGTTTCTTTCCGAAGTGCCAAAACTGTTCAGTGATCACGTGCTGCCGCTGGATGCCGCGCTGATCATGGTCAGCCCACCGGATGAACTGGGTTACTGCTCCCTGGGAGTGAGTGTCGATGTGGTGTCTGCCGCGGTGAAGAATGCCCCCACCGTCATTGCCCAGATCAATCCCAGTATGCCGCGCACCAACGGCCACACCTTTATCCACCGCGACCAGATCGACGCCTGGATGACCGCCGAGGCTGCAATCCCCGAATCACCGCCGCCGGAAATGGATCAGGCGGTCGAACAGATCGGGCAGTACGTCTCGGTACTGGTGGAAAATGGCTCCACCCTGCAGATCGGCATGGGCAAGGTGCACGACGCAGTATTGCGCTACCTGGGCAATCACAAAGACCTGGGTATCCACTCGGAAATGATTTCTGACGGCGTGGCCCAATTGATGAAAAGCGGTGTGATCAACAACCGCAAGAAAACCTATCACCGGGGCAAGACGATCACCAGCTACTGCATGGGTTCGAAAATGCTGTACGACTTTATCGATGGCAATCCCCATGTGGAGCTGTATCCGGCGGAGCATGTCAGCTCCCCGGTAAAAATCGCCCGCAACGACAAAATGGTCGCCATCAACAGTGCCATCGAGGTGGACCTGACCGGGCAGGTGGTTTCCGATTCCATCGGCAGTCGCCTGTACAGCGGTATCGGCGGGCAGGTGGATTTTATTCGCGGTGCAGCCCTGAGCAAGGGCGGTAAACCGATCATCGCTTTGCCGTCTACCGCGAAGGATAAAGATGGCAGGCTGGTCTCCCGCATCGTCGCGTCGCTCACCCCCGGTGGAGGCGTAGTGACCTCCCGCGCGCATGTGCATTACGTCGTCACCGAATATGGTATCGCCTCCCTGCGGGGAAAAAGCGTGCGCGAACGCACCCTGGAAATGATTCGCATCGCCCACCCGGATTTTCGCCGGGAACTGCTGGAAAAAGTGCGTGAATTCTACTGGGTGCCGGAATACCAGGAGCAGGCGCCCACCACCGTGCCGGAGCTGGGCCCGGTGGATCAGAAACGTTACACCTTTGACGGTATTCGCTATACCCTGCGTCCCCTGCGCCCGTCCGACGAGCGCAGGCTTCAGGAGTTTTTCTACACCCACAACAAAGAAACCCTGATGATGCGTTACAACCACCATGTAACGCAGATGTCCCGGGAAAAATCCTGCAGTCTGGTCAGTGTGGATCAGCGTAAAGATCTCGCCCTGTGCTTTACCGACCTCGACGGGGCCAGCGAGGTCATCCAGGGTGTTGGCCGTTATTACTATTACCAGGCCGACAACAGCTGCGAAGTGGCGTTCGTTATCAAGGAAAGCCGCCGCGGCAAAGGTATCGCCTCCACTCTGTTGGAAGAAATGGAAAGCATCGCGCGCAAACGGGGCATTCGAAAAATGTTTGCCTGCGTGCGTCGGGACAACAAGCCCATGCTGAAAATTTTTGAAAGTAACGGCTTCACCACACGCATGGGAGACTCCATGGACGAGCTCTATCTGGAACTGGATCTCACCCAAGACGAAAACAAAACAGACCGTGATGGCGACAGGGACGCGAGGAACTGACTATGGCGACCGTTGGATTTTTCTCAGACCCCGCCTGCAGCCGCCACGATATGGGCGAAGACCACCCGGAGTGTCCCGCGCGGCTCGATGCCATCCAGGACCAGCTGTTAAGCAGCGGCATGGAATACGTGCTGCGCTTCTTCGACGCCCCCCAGGCCACCCGCGCGCAGCTCGAGCGGGTACACACCCCCGCATACGTCGCCTCCATATTCGATCGCGCACCCAGCGAGGGAGTCGAAGTCCTCGACGAAGATACCCGCATGAACCCCCACACCCTCGCCGCCGCATCGCACGCCGCCGGCAGTGGTATCGACGCCGTGGACCGCGTCATTGCCGGGGAAATCAACGCCGCTTTCTGCGCCGTCCGCCCCCCGGGCCACCACGCCGAGCGGGACAAAGCGATGGGCTTCTGCCTGTTCAACAACATCGCCATCGCCGCCGCCCACGCCCGCGCACAACACGGCCTCGATCGCGTCGCCATCCTCGACTTCGACGTCCACCACGGCAACGGCACCGAGGACTTTGTCGCCGGCCGCGAAGGTTACCTGCTCTGCTCCAGTTTCCAGTCCCCCTACTACCCGTTTAGCGGCACCGGCGACCTGCCCGACAACATCGTCAACTCCCCCCTCGAAGCCGGCGCCGGCGGCGATGCCCTGCACCAAGTCGTGACCACCCAATGGCTGCCCGCACTGGAAAAATTTCAACCGCAGATGCTGTTTATCTCCGCCGGTTTTGACGGCCATATCGAAGACGCCATGGCGCAGCTGCGCTTCAAGGAAGAAGATTATTTGTGGGTAACCGAAAGACTGCGGGAGTACGCGGACAAGAATTGCGAAGGCCGAATTGTTTCCGCACTTGAGGGCGGTTATGCCCTGTCCGCACTGGGGCGCAGTGTGGTTGCACACCTCAAGGGCCTGATTGGTAATTAACCGAACAAATACCCACAAGCTGATGAGAAGGTGGAGTGCCGGGTACGGGTTTTCAGGAGCGTCGCAAACAGGATGTTTGCGCCGCAGCGCCCAGGGATGGGTAAACAGCGGTCCTGAAAACCCGTACCCGGTGCTTCACCGCCACTAGACCTCTAAGTGGCCACCCCAAACCAAAACCAGAACCAACAAAAAGGCACCAGAATCCAACCCAAAGGTGGGAAACCGCAAACCCTGCACGCTATGATGAAATGAAAGGAGAGGTGACAGCGTTGTCATTTCTTGGCCGCCAGTGGTATAACTTATCGGGATAAATGCCCCAGGGTCCGCATGCAGACGCACCCGGGCAAACAACTGCGATGAATGCGCCGAAGCGATTGCTCACTTACAGGTCGCTCAACGGATGGCGCAGCAGCCCGATAATACTAATAAGGGAGAAAACGATGTCTGAAGTGCACACCTACCCGGTGCCCGAATCCTTCGCCGCCAACACCCTCGTCACTAAAGACGACTACCAGCGGATGTATCGCCAGTCGGTGGAAGACCCACAAGCATTCTGGTCCCAGCAGGCCAACGATTTCCTGCAGTGGAGCAAACCCTTTACCAACGTGGTGGAAGAAGATCTCAGCAAAGGCCACGCGGCCTGGTTTGCCGACGGCGAACTGAACGTGTCCGTTAACTGCATCGACCGCCACCTGCCCGCCCGCGCCGAGCAGACCGCCCTGGTCTGGGAAGGCGACGATCCCGCAGAAAGCAAAAATATTACCTACCAGGAATTGCACCAGCAGGTCTGCCGCCTCGCCAACCTGCTCAAGGCCCGCGGTGTGGAGAAAGGTGATCGCGTATGTATCTACATGCCCATGATCCCCGAAGCCGCCTACGCCATGCTCGCCTGTACCCGTATCGGCGCCGTACACTCCGTGGTCTTCGGTGGTTTCTCGCCGGATTCTCTCAAAGACCGCATCCTCGACTCCGACTGCCGCCTGGTGATCACCGCGGATGAAGGCGTGCGCGGCGGCCGCAAGGTACCCCTGAAAGCCAATGTGGATAAAGCCCTGGCCAGCTGCCCGGACGTGCACACCGCCATCGTGGTGAAACGTACCGGCGCCAACATCGACTGGGATAGCAAGCGCGACATCTGGTACGAAGAATCCGTTGCCGAGCAGAGCACCGAGTGCCAACCGGAGCCGATGAATGCGGAAGACCCGCTGTTTATCCTCTACACCTCCGGTTCCACCGGTAAACCGAAAGGCGTGCTGCACACCACCGCCGGTTACCTGCTCGCCGCCACCATGACCTTCAAATACGCCTTCGATTACAAGGAAGGCGACGTCTACTGGTGCACTGCCGACGTGGGCTGGATTACCGGCCACAGTTATATCGTGTACGGCCCGCTTTGTGCCGGCGCCATCTCGCTGATGTTCGAAGGCGTGCCCACCTATCCGGATGCCTCCCGCTGCTGGCAGGTAGTGGAAAAACACAAGGTAAATACCTTCTACACCGCGCCCACTGCCATTCGCGCGCTGATGGGTGCCGGGGACGACTTTGTCACCAAGTGCGACCGCAGCTCCCTGAAACTCCTGGGCACCGTGGGTGAGCCGATCAACCCGGAAGCCTGGGAGTGGTACTACGACGTCGTGGGTGAGAAGCGCTGCCCCATCGTGGACACCTGGTGGCAGACCGAAACTGGCGCCCACATGATTACCCCGCTGCCCGGCGCTACCGCGCTTAAACCGGGCTCCGCCACCCAACCGTTCTTCGGTGTACAGCCGGCGCTGCTGGATGAAAAAGGTCAGGAGATCGAGGGTGAAGGCGAGGGCGCACTGGTCATGAAGGCCAGCTGGCCGAGCATGATCCGCAGCGTGTACGGGGATCACCAGCGCATGATCGATACCTACTTCTCCACCTTCCCCGGTTACTATTTTACCGGCGACGGCGCACGTCGCGACGGGGATGGTTACTACTGGATTACCGGGCGTATCGACGATGTGCTGAATGTCTCCGGCCACCGTCTGGGTACCGCGGAAATCGAGAGTGCCATCGTGCTGCACGAGGATACTGCGGAGGCGGCGGTGGTGGGTTACCCGCACGATATCAAGGGGCAGGGCATCTACTGCTATGTGACCCTGAAAAATGGCCGCGAGCCGTCGGAAGAGCTGCGCAAGGAGCTGATCGATCTGTGTGTGCAGGAGATCGGCCCCATCGCCAAGCCGGATATCATCCAGTGGGCCCCGGGCCTGCCGAAAACCCGCTCCGGCAAGATCATGCGGCGTATCCTGCGCAAGATCGCCAGCAACGAGCTGGATTCACTGGGGGATACCTCGACCTTGGCGGATCCGTCTGTGGTGGAAGAACTGGTGGACCACCGGGCCAACCGCTGAGTATCGCTGTCGGACACTCACTTCGCTAATTTCTAGCTACGTGGCGGTGGCGCTACCGGGTACGGTCTCGTGAGACACGAGCTAGGCGCCCCCCCGTTAACCCATCCATGGGGGCTCTTCCGCGAGGTCCCTCTCGCGGAAGGTCTCACAAGACCGTACCCGGTATCGCCACCTTCGCCCTAGGCTTCCCGCCTTACGGCTCAGCCTTTAGAAGGTGTAATTAAAGCCCAGCTCGTAAGTAGAGCCGAACTCATCGTACTGCGACAGGCGGCTCTCGTTGCCGAAGTAGTAGAACTCCGGACGGTCGTTGAGGTTCATGGCCGCGGCGGAAATGGTCAGGTTGTCGTTGACCGCATACTTGGCGGTCAGGTCTACCTGCATAAAGTCGCTGGTGTAGCGATCGTTCAGTGCACTGTCGCCGAGCTCGTCCAGGTACTTGTCGCGGTAGTTGGCTGCCAGACGCACGTCCCAGGCACCCTTGTCGTAGCCCACGGCCAGGTTGGCGGTGTTGCGCGCCTGTTTCACGTAAGGGGTGCTGCGGTCGCCGAAGGCGGAATCCGCGGGCAGGTCGGTTTCGCCGTCGGCGAAGGTGTAGTTGACCATTGCCAGCATGCCGTTGTCCCAGGCGTGTTGCAGGGCCAGTTCTGCGCCCCAGATGCGGCTGTCGTCGGCGTTGATGTAGGTTTCCATACGGTCCCACACGCGGTCGCGCAGTTCGGCGTCGCTCGCGCTCACTTCAACGATCGCGTCCTGGATATCCTTGTAGAAAAGGCCGGCGCCAACAAAGGTGCCCTCACTCACGTAGTACTCGAAGCTGACGTCCAGGTTCCACGCGGTGGTTGGATCCAGGTAGGGGTTGCCGCCTTCGATCTCGTTGTCTTCCAGATCGATTTCCGCGCCGGCGCTGGCTTCACCGAAGCCCGGGCGTACCAGGGAGCGGAACAGGCCGAGGCGCAGAATCTGGTCATCGGCCAGCTGCAGTTGCACGTTCACCGACGGCGCCAGGAAGCCGTAGTCGTTGTCGTAGGCTACGTTGCCGGCGTAGGCGTCGCCGTCGAACTGCTTGCCGGTGTAGGTGGCACGGGTATTTTCGTAGCGCAGGCCGTAGACGTAGGTGGCGAATTCGGTGACGGAGGTGGCCATCAGGTAGCCGGCGAAGATGTCTTCTTCGGCGTACCAGTCTGCGGCGATGGACTCTGCCTCTTCGTCGCCACTCATTTCGTAAAGATCACCGGGGGCGCGGCAGCTGGTGCCGTCGGACAGGGCGATACTGCCGTTGCCCAGGGTCGGGATCAGGTCGCGCACGCCGTCATAGGTGGGCGATGGGCCGTGGTTGTTACCGAAGTAATCGCCGATCACGCGGTTATCGTGCTCCGCCAGGGTCACATCGTCGATGGGCTCGTAGCCGCAGAAGTCGAACTCGTTGTCCTTGTCACGCTGGCGGTATTTGATGCCGTACTGCAGCTCGGTAACGTCGCTCAGTTCCAGGTTCATATCCACGCGCAGGCCGAAATCCCGGTCGGTGCTCAGTGCGGTTTCGCTTTCCAGGGCCTTGAGGAAATAGTTCTGCGGGTCGTACAGCGCGTCGGCGTAATTCAGCACCGGCTTTTGCGGGTCGCTGTTGTCGTAGGTCATCGGCGTATCGAGTTCGATACTGCGGTAGATGGCGTTCCACTTGTTGGTGTCGTCCTGCTCCGCCTGCGAGCCGAAGATTTCTGCTTTCAGGGTGCTGCGCTCCGTCAGCTGGAATTCGCCGCCGAACTGGGCGGAGCTGATGTTGCGCACTTCTACCCGCGGGCGGGATTCGGTATCCATTCGCTGGGTGGGGTAGGTGGCAATATCGCCTTCCACAACCGCGTCGTCTTCCAGGGAGCGTGTTTCCCACTTGGCGCGATCTTCGGTGTCGGTGTACTCGTTGTGGAAGAAGCGTGCGAAGTAGCTGTTGCCGCTGTCCGCCTGATAGTCGAAGTTGAGTACCACACCCTGACGCTCGCGCTCCAGGTCGTAGTAGCGCATTTCGAAATCGGAATCGAGAGCTTCGTCGCCCCAACCGCCGGATTCGTTATTGCGGGCAACAATGCGGCGGCTCTGGTCGCTGAGCACCATGGCCACACCCAGTTCACCCTCCTGCAGGCGGAAACGGTTGGTGGCGGTCACCGCCAGTTTGGGGTTGTTCGCGTCTTTGGTCAGTTCGTTGTAGGAGGTCTTGGCTTTGACCTTGCTGTGAAACCCGTCGTACTTGAAGGCGCTGATGGTTTCCAGGTCGATGGCGCCACCGATGGTGTCGGCGTCCAGGTTCGGGGTCAGGGTCTTGTACACGGTCATGGAGTCGAGCATGTCCGAGGGTACGCCGTCGAGCATCACGCCCCGGCGATTTTCCGGCGACGCAGTGCTCACACCGTTGATGGTCATGGCGTTCAGATCGGTGTTCATGCCGCGCACGGAAATATAGCGGCCTTCACCCTGATCGTTTTCCACCATGATGCCTGGCAGGCGGCGCAGGGATTCGGAAACGTTGGTGTCGGCAAAATCGCCCATGGCGTCGGAGTCGACAACGCTGGAAACCTTGTCGGAGGCGCGCTGTTTCTCCAGGGCATTGGCCAGTGCCGCGCGGGAACCGCCGTACACTTCTACTTCTTCCATGCTTTCGGTGCTTTGCTGCGCCATGGCGGAACCGGAGACCGCGAGACCGATCACCAGGGCGAGCAGTGTTTTCTCACCGGAGAATACTTGGGATTTGCGTGAGTTTTGGCGCATGGGGAAGTCCTTAAATTATTTTGCCCGGAGCGTTATAGGTTGATTTATGGGCCGGGGAGACTAGGACGTTTTTGTTGCAGTGGTGTGAACCTGATATGACGGACTCATGCGCGGCTCGGAGTCACTGCGCGCGGATCGGGATAACCGTGCCCGGTGTTGTTTATCCGGTGAGTGGGAAATGAAACGGCGGGCTGCCGACATGGTGCGTTAAAATGCTAAAGGTCATAAAGCCCCCAATATGGAGACGCCATGCAGAACATCCTCGTTATCCTCGACAAGCCCAAGCACGAGCAGATTGCCCTGCAGCGGGCGTTGGAGCTCGCGGAAAAATCCGGGGCCAGGCTACACCTGGTGAGCGTTGTCTACGAGCCGCTGGCCTCAATTTCGTTTCTGTCCGGCGCGGTGCTGAACGTCAGCGGCGAAATGCGCGAAGCCCGCCAGAAATGGCTGGGGGAAATGCAGCAGAAATACACTCTGCCCAAAGGATCTAGTGCGCAGGTGGTCTGGCATCACGATATTCCCTCCTGGACCCTCGACTATCTCGCGGACAATGATCGCGACCTGGTAATCAAGACCGCGCAAAAGCAGTTCGGCCGCGGCGGCTTTGGCTCCATTGACTGGCGGTTGATCGAGAGCCTGCCCGTGCCCCTGTGGCTTGCGGTGAGCACGCACTGGGTCAAACACGATCGGATCGTCGGCGCCCTCGACCCCGCACTGGACAACCCCCTGCATATCGAGTTGAACCAGCGGGTGCTCGCCTTTGGGGGCGCCATGAGCCAGCAGCTGGGGGCCGATTTCGAGACGGTCGCCTGTGTGCCGGTGCCGGAGGAAATTGTTGATCTTGAGGCGTTTCGCGAGCACACCGGTGCCCTGCTGAAGGCGGTCGACCAGGTAATTGCCGATAGTGGGGTTAGCTGCAGCCGGACCCATTTCGTGACAGGAAAGCCCGCCGCGGAGGTAAATCGCGTTGTGGACCGGAACAAGGCGCGTGCAATTCTGGTGGGCCGCGGTGTGCGCCGGGGTGCCAAAGGTTTTGTACTGGGCAATACCGCCGAGCGTATACTGGGACGCACCAATACCGATGTAGTGGTAGTGCCCTGACCGTACACACAGAAATGTGTATTTTCGATATCGCGACAGAGAACAATAAGCGAGAGACCTATGATGAACCGGAAAGCAATCCACAGGGGGGCTGCGGTACTGGTGGCGGTATTGTGCTACGCCGGCGGCGCCTCGGCGGAGCAACAAGCTCCCACCTACGATGCGCAACTGGCGGCGGAGCTGGGCGCTGACAATTACGGTATGCACAAATATGTGCTGGCGCTGCTGAAAGCCGGCCCCAACAGGGGGCAGGACAAGCAGACCGCGGCGGAATTACAGCGCGCGCACCTGGCGAATATTCAACGCCTGGCGGAACAGGGAGTGCTTGTGCTGGCGGGTCCGTTTCTGGACGGCGGTGCGCTGCGCGGTATCTATGTCTTCGATGTGGACACTGTGGAGGAAGCGCGCAAACTGACGGAAACCGACCCGGCGATTCAGGCGGGCAGTCTGGTGATGGAACTGCATCCCTGGTACGGTTCTGCGGCACTGAAAACCATAAACGATGTGCACGGCAAGCTGGCCAAACAGTCGCCGTAAGTCTCGCCTCAATATTTCCTTCTCACCAGTCCCGAGTCCAAGCCGTGAACGAACAGCAGTACCTGTGTGACCATTACCGCTTCAACGCCGAGCAGCGACTTAAAGCGTTCAACTTTTTCGTGGTCCTCTCCATGTTTGCCGATGGCGGTGTATTCACCGCCGTAGAAAAAGGCTTCCACCCACTGATCCTGGTACTGCTGGGTGGTTTTGTGGTGATTGTATCCGCAGTGTTCTGGGTAATGGATCTGCGCAGCCGCCAGCTGCTGAATCTGGCGGTACCCGGTCTGCGTGCCATGGAGCAGCAGCTGTCGGAACCAGCGCGGGTGTTTACCCGGGATCTCAACGCCCAGGGTGGGTTTGTCCGATACACCTTTGCCATTCGTGCACTGATTCTCGGCCAGTTCCTGTGTGGGACAGCAATAGTGATATTTGGGCTGATGTCCTGCTTCAAGATTGTGTAAGTGGCCGCGAGGCTGGCTATCTATACTGATTTTCCGCAACGGAGAATGAGCGTCAGGAGCCTTCCATGCTGGACCACCTCGGCCTGATCGTGCACGACTACGATCGCAGCAAAGCGTTTTACCAGGCGTCACTGGCCCCCCTGGGTTATGAACTGGTGACGGAGATGGGGGACTGGGCCGGGTTTGGCTGGGGGGGTAAGCCGCAATTGCGGATTAAAGGTGGTTCCAGCACAACGCCCGCGTTGCATATCGCTTTCAGTGCCGAAGACCGGGACACGGTGCGGGCATTTTACGCCGCCGCCCAGGAAGCCGGCGCGAAAGACGTTGATGCGGGGGGCAGTGGCGCCCCCGGTGTGCGTCCGGAATACCACGATCACTACTTCAGCGCTCTTGTACTGGACCCCGATGGACACCGTGTCGAAGTGGTGTGCCATATCCCAGCGGATGCATTCTGACCGGCAGACCGCTGCTCCCCCCATGCCGGGCTCACGCCCTGAGCTGAGAGGCCGTGGGCGCCTCCGCGCTCATTGCTGCGCTTCGACCTCCTGGTCCAGGCGCGCCAGCAGCTGTTCTGCCCAACGAATCCAGGTTTTCTCCGTTTCGATTCCCAGCAGCAGGGGCTGATGGGATATCCACAGCTTTTGTTGCTGTTCCGCCGGGCGCCGGTAGAAGCGGGCATTCTGGGCCTGGTAGGTGGCGAGTTTGTCCCTGTGCTGACGCAGATGCGTGGCGAGTTCGGCGCGCATCTGTTCCGTGGAAAGATGGTGACCGGCAAATACCTGGATCAGGAAAGGGTCGCGAATCTTCTGCGCCGCGGCAGGCGTGGCGACCCAGGACGCCAGCGCGTCCCGACCGGCCCCGGTGAGGCTGTAGACTTTCTTGTCCGGGCGACCATCCTGCGGCTCCTCCACGCAGTTCAGCAAACCTTCCCCGTGCAACTTGTGCAGTTCCCGGTACATCTGCTGATGGCTGGCGCTCCAGAAGTGATTGACGCTGCGCTCGAAGCGGCGTTTCAGGTCATAGCCACTGCCGGGCTCGATATCCAGCAGGCTGAGCACGGCGAATCTCAGGGACATTGGGGCTCTCGATCGGTGGGTGGAGGGGTGAGTATGCACAAAGTTGCATAGGTGGCTAGTGTAAGGTGCCTGAATCCGCGGGGATAGCCGCGCGGAGGCGGGGGCATGGCTAGAATCATCAACCAGGATGCGCATTTCTTGATATTGATATATATAGGATGCACATATTGGTTAATAACCAAATTGTAATATGCAGGGACTGGAAATTGCGCTTTTTGTGGATATAATCGCACCCGCCACCAAAAGTGGCTGAATAATAGACAAAAGCAGTAACCCTGTGGCCAAAAGCCACTGAATGTCAGGTCCAGTTCCATTATGTCGCCCCAGTCTCTGTCTCAGGCTACCGAAGCCATTCCCGTCTCTCCGCCCGTGATGGCGCTGGAGGACGAGACGCCAGTCGAGACCGCCCAGTGCACCAATGCCCGGTTGAATCAGCGGAATAACCGCCGCACCCGCTGGAGTGAGTGGCTGCTGGATGTATTCGCCATGAACAGCTTTTCTTGGGCGGTCGCGATTCCCATCGAGCTGGTGCTTGCGGGGATGAGCTGGCGTGAACACCTGAAGGTGCGATTGCTGGCCGTGGTGTTCAACACACTGATCGCGCGTCCGTTCAGCCTCTACCGCAACTGGGTAGTGGCGCGCTTTG
The DNA here is from genome assembly GCF_021165935.1 of Microbulbifer elongatus. Lineage (NCBI taxonomy): Bacteria > Pseudomonadati > Pseudomonadota > Gammaproteobacteria > Cellvibrionales > Microbulbiferaceae > Microbulbifer > Microbulbifer elongatus. The sequence continues at coordinate 1,094,432 of NZ_CP088953.1, forward strand.
GACGCGGTGGCACCTTGCACAATTACGGGGTGGATACCTTCGTTTTCCTCAGCTTTCAGCTGCCCCTGTATACCGCCAATATGCTGCTTGGCGGTGCCTCAGTGGGGGAGATCGCTACCGCCTGTATTACCTTCGCGTTGATCGCCGGTGTTCTCGGCCGCCCTTACGGGATGTACCTGGACTGTCTGCGTCGCCTGTGGAGTCGCGGGCGTCACCACCGCGCTGGCGGCGAAAGCCACGGCGCGACGGCTGATCTAGAGCGCGCCTGAGTGGCTGTAATGCCGTGTAGTTGACTTGCCGTTGCTCCTGCCTTCAAATGCGCCCAGCAAAACTACGTCACAAATCGAAATATTGGCGTAGAATAGTCTTAAGCGGCATCTGAGTTGGTGTACAGCCATGACCGTACCGGGCAGGATGCCTAGGTTGCCGCCAAAAAGCGTCTGAACCGGTGTGAACACCACACTCAGACTGCAAGCGTGCCGCATTGCCCGATGCGGCGAGAACGCCGCCCCTGAACCGATCCGCGTGCTGAAAAAGCACGGGTGGATACCGCGGCAGGGGACTGGGCCGGGTTGCTGGATAGACCCGAATCTTTCAGTGGTTACAAGGATGATAATGACCATGACCTACTGCCATTCGGCGAGTAGCACCTGTGTGGGTGCCAGCTTGCGTGTAAGTCGTTGGCTACCTGCCCAGGGTGGGGCAAAGTGTAGCCATGCTGCTGTGGCCCTTGTCGCCGCGTTGACGCCTGCCACCGCCCTCGCTTTTCCCGGACAGGCGCTATTGCTTGAAACCCGCTTCCCTCTCCTCTGGATGTTGCTCACCGCAGTCGCACTGATTGCTGCGGTGCTGGTGAATCTGCGCCTGCGTGCCCGCCTGCAATCCGCCCGGGATGCCGCCGGTGCGCGGGTGTCTGATCTGCAGGCGGAGAACGCAAAGCTGTTCCGGCAGGTGCAAACCCGGGTGCACGAGCTGATGGAGCGCGACAAGCTGCTGGAAGAAGCCAAAGTGGCCGCGGCACAGGCGGATGAGGAGTACCGGGACTTTCTCTCCCTCACCGGGCACCGCATGCGCAAGCCGCTGGAAACACTGGTCAGCACCATGAGCCTGCTTTCTCGCGGTGGCGATGACGAGACCCGCCACCTGGCGGAGGCCGCTCTCGGGCAGTGCCGCACCCTGCGCAGCAATATCGAGGAAATCCAGCGCGCCGGTCAGGGGAGTGCTCAGGAGGGCGAATCCGTGCCCGCACCGCCGGCGGTGGAAGAGTCCCAGCGCGAGCTGCACATCCTGCTGGTGGAAAATGACAGTCATCCGAGCCTGCGCCCACGGCTGGAGGCCAGCGGCCACTCGGTGCGCCGGGAAACCAACGGTATCGATGGCGCCGAGGCGGCGCTCAAGGCGAAGTACGACCTGGTGCTGATTGACGTGCGCCTGCCTTTGATTGATGGCGTGGAAACAGCGCGCAAGATGCGGGGTGAATTTGCCAACGAGAGCCTGCTGATCTTCGGCATGCTCGACACTGTCAGCAAAGGGGATCGCGAACGCTTTGCCGGGCGCGGCCTGTCCGGTGTGCTGCCATCCAATCCGTCGGATACCCAGTTGAGCCAGCTGTTGAACTGGGTGGATCAGAAGACCCAGCCCCAATCGACGGCAAGCAAGCCGGCACGGTCCAGCAAGGTGCTGAATGGAAGTACTCTGGAGCGCCAGCGGGATACCTTGGGCCACCTCGCTTTTGCCGAACTGCTGGGAGATCGGCTCGCCAATCTGCCCAAAAAAATTACCGCCTTCACCAGTGCTCTCACCGGTCGCCACTGGCTTGATGCTCAGCACCAGGCCCAGGCGATTGCCGCGGAGGCCGAGAGTGTCGGCCTGGAAGTGGTCGCAGCCCGCTTGAAAGCACTGTCGGCGCGGTTGTCCATCGACAGCGAACGGGATTACTGTCGCCATCAGCGCACGGAGATTCTCGGCCTGATGCGCTCCTCCATCCAGCAGCTGAAAGCCTGGCGAGAGAAGAATGTGCACACCGAGTGGGCGCTGTACTGATGCGGAAGTTGGCGAATGTGCGATAAACAACGGGAAAGCCACGACAGCTCGCGCGACAGTGTGCTTATCGGCGCTGCGGTTAGCGCTTACACTTAAGCGCTGAATATTCGATTGGAAGCCGAACCATGTCCGAGCAGTACCCCGCCGAACAGCAGACTGAACGCGAGCGCGCTGGGCGCGATATCGCGACACTGGTGTACCTGATTCAGGCCATCAGTATTTTTACCGCGGTGCCATTTTTTGTTGGCGTGATTATCAATTACGTGAAAATGGGGGATGTGCGCGGAACCGTGGCCGAATCCCATTTTCGCTGGCAGATCCGCACCTTCTGGTACAGCCTGCTATGGTTTGTTATCGGTTGGGCAACCGTATGGATTCTGGTGGGCTTTCTGGTGTGGGGCATCAGTTGGGTGTGGGTGTGCTACCGCGTGATTCGTGGTTGGCTGGCCCTGTCGGAAAATCGCCCGGCCTACACGTGATGGAATACTGAAGTACGCTGTACCGATAAACGGTGAGAGAAACCGTTGAGCGGCCAATCGGCCGCTCTTTTTTTGCCTGTCGCGGGCCCAGCCGCCGGGGGTTCAGATGCCACCCATCAATGCCAGCACAAACAGATCCGCAGGCAGTAACTGGCCATTGACCTCCAGGTTGCCCCGCTCCAGCTGCAGTTGCATGGTCAGCTGGCCATCCTGTTCCAGCATGAATCCGTATTGCTTCAGGGCACTGGCCTGCATGATCAGCGGTGATTGCATCAGTGCCTGTTCTGCAGCAGAAATATTCGCGCTGCCATTCAGGTTGTCCAGCCAGAACAGTTTGTCGCTCACCGGCACCGTGCGTGTGCGCGGCATACCCTTCCAGTCCACATCCAGTTGCAGTTGCATCGGGCCGTTAGCGGTCTGAATGTCCAGTTGTTGCTGCGCCTGCAGCGGGCGCTGGAACACCACTGGCCAGCTGCGCTGGTGAGACGGTGTCAACATCAGGTTATACAAAAAGTGGTGCAGGTCGTCGTAACTGATGGAGGGCAGATTGAGCTGTTGGGTCAGGCTGCGCGCGGGGGTGGATGACTGGATCTCCGGCAGCTTCACCTCGGTCTGAACCTTGAGGGTGCGCGGCGCGATCAGCTCGCTGGTATATGCCAGTTCCACGTCCCGCAATTCCAGCGGGCCGTTGTCGTTATTGGTGCGCACCAGCGGCAGGGTGGCGTGCAGGGTTCCGGCGCCGGAGGGCGCGAGGGCAAAGTCACCCTGAGCGGACTGCAGGTACAGTGCTTCGCGGTGGCCGTCCATGCGCACAAACTCGCCCAGCGCAAAGCGGCTGTCCTGCTGCTTGCCCTGGTAGTCCGTCACAAAGCGCACCTGGCCGCCTTTGAACTGAATTTGCTGATCCGCAACGCTGCGGTCGATGGGCTCCAGATGCAGGGTATTGATCACCCGATTGTTGGCGGCAACCAGCGTTTCCAGTACCACGGGGCTGTCCTCCACGCTGGCACCAATGGCGCCGTAGTAGGCCTCCAGCTGGTGGCGCAGAACCGGCTCCAGCTGTTTCCCGGTAAGACGGGTTTCCGCGTACAGGGCGCCCACTCTAGGGCCGCTGCGGGTAAACAAAACCGGGCCGTGCTGGATTTCACTGAAGGTTTCAGTGGCGCCGTCTTTCCCTTTTAGCAGGGTCAGCGCCTCAGCGCCGAACCAGCCGCGCTGGTAACCGTTCAGGTCAATATTCGGCTGCTGGGTGAGTTGCTGTTGCAGAGCCTCCTCGACCTTGGGGCCAATCAGGCCCGGTGCGATGAGCGCAGCCAGCAACAGCACGGCGGTGGTGGTGATCAGGAGTAAACGTAAGGCTTTCATGTGGTCAAAAATCGGGCGTCGCAAACGAGGGGCCCGATAGTATCAGATCGCGATGAATCTGGTGACCTTGTGCGCAATACCGCTGCGGCTCAGTCGCCCTCGATGACGCCGGGCTCGCCGGCAATGGCGCGGGCGACTTTAGAGCCGCTGTCGCGGCCCAGTGCCCGGGAGATAAAGTTGCCAGCCTTGGCCAGACGGGCGAGGTCTACGCCGGTGTGAATGCCCAGTCCGTCCAGCATGTAGAGCACATCTTCGCTGGCCACATTGCCGGAGGCGCCGCGGGCGTAAGGGCAGCCGCCGAGCCCGGCCACCGCGGAATCCACCACGGTCACACCGGCCTGCAGGGCCGCGTAGATATTTGCCAGAGCCTGGCCGTAGGTATCGTGAAAGTGTACCGCCAGCTTCGCCATTGGTACCTGCCGCGCCACGGTTTCGATCATGTAACGTGCCTTCTCCGGCGTGCCGACACCAATGGTGTCACCGAGGCTGATTTCGTAGCAGCCCATATCCAGTAGCGCTCTACTCACCTCTGCTACCTTCTCGGCATTGATCTCTCCCTCACAGGGACAGCCGAGCACACAGGACACATACCCCCGCACCGGGATGCCGTCGATGCGTGCCTGCTCCGCCAGGGGGCGGAAGCGTTCGAGGCTTTCTTCGATGGAACAGTTGATGTTCTTGCGGGTGAAACTCTCCGACGCCGCACCAAACACCGCCACCTCGTCCGCTCTGGCGTCCCGCGCCCGCTCGTAGCCCACCATATTGGGGGTGAGGGCGCTGTAGGTGATACCGGGCGCGCGGCGGATACTGGCGAGCACCTCTTCGCTGGAGGCCATCTGCGGTACCCATTTGGGGCTGACGAAGCTGCCCGCTTCGATCACGCTGAGGCCGCTGTCGCTGAGCAGGTCGATCAGCTGTACCCGGGTCCCCACTGAGATGGGTTGCTTCTCATTCTGCAGGCCATCCCGAGGGCCAACTTCGACGATTTTTACACGGTCTGGAAGTGCCATTGATTTAACTCCCATCAGTCTTCGGTGGTTGCAGCGCTGAAGTCGATCAGCAGGCTGCCGCCGTCCACCAGTTCTCCAGCGGCGCAGAAGAATTGATTGACGGTGCCGTCCGCCGGCGCGCGCAGTGTGTGCTCCATCTTCATCGCTTCCATGACCAGCAGGGGCTGATCCTTGCTGACGCTTGCACCGGGCTCGGCCAGAAGGGTGACGATAGTGCCGTTCATGGGGGCTTCCAGCCCGTGGGCGGTATCGGCGCTTTCGCCGGTGTCCGGTGGCAGGATTTTGAAGTCCACCTGTTCGCCACTGACAAACACCGTGCCCTCGTCGTCGTGGGCCACGCTGGAATAATTCACCCGGCGCCCGTCGAGCACCGCGACATTCTGTCCGTGCAGGGCGGCAATCATTCCGCTCTGGTTGTCCACCGCTGCACTGCATTGCCAGTGCAGTGCATCTTCGCTTCCGGAGAAGCGGATTTCGATCTCGCGCCCGTGTACTTCGACTTTTTTGCTGCGCCACAGGGTGAGCCCGTTGCGCCAGTTGTTGCCGCTGTGCCAGGGCGAAAAGGGATCCGCTTTGGGGGCTGAGCGATGCAGTGCGCGGGCTTCACTGTGAAACAGAAAGGCGGCGATGGCGGCACACTGCTGGGAACGCAGTTGCTGTTCCTGCTGCAGGATTTCCTGCTCGTGATCTTCGATAAAGTGCGTATTCACCCGGCCATTGACGAAGGCGGTGTGATTGATGACCCGGCGCAGAAATTCGATATTGTGGCGCAGTCCGGCAATCTGATATTGCTGCAGGGCGCGGTCCATTTTCGCCAGGGCCTCGCGGCGGTTGCGACCGTGCACGATCAGTTTGGAAATCATCGGGTCGTAGTGCACGCTGATTTCGTCGCCGGTCTGCACGCCGGTGTCCACGCGCACGGATTTGTCTTCCGCGGGCGGTTGGTGCCGCAGTAACTTACCGGTAGCCGGCAGGAAGTCGTTGTCCGGATCTTCCGCGTAGATACGCACTTCAAAAGCGTGCCCGATAATACTGAGTTCTTCCTGGGCCAGTGGCAGGGAGTCACCAGCGGCCACCGACAGCTGCCAGGCGACCAGGTCCTGTCCGGTAATCATTTCCGTGACCGGGTGCTCTACCTGCAGGCGGGTGTTCATTTCCATAAAGTAAAAGGCGCCGCCGGCATCCAGCAGGAACTCGACGGTGCCGGCGCCCACGTAACCGATGGCATGGGCGGCGCGCAGGGCAGCCTCTCCCATCTGTTTGCGGGTTTCGGGGGAGAGGCCGGGCGCTGGGGCTTCTTCCACCACTTTCTGGTGGCGTCGCTGGACGGAGCAGTCGCGCTCGAACAGGTAGACACCTTTGCCCTGTTTGTCGCAGAACACCTGAATTTCCACGTGGCGTGGGTTCACCACGTAGCGTTCGATCAGCATGATGTCGTCATTGAAGGCGTTCTGGGCTTCGCGCTTGGCGGCATCCAGTGCTGCATGGAATTCGTCGGGGTTGTCGACCCGGCGCATGCCTTTACCGCCGCCGCCGGCGGCGGCCTTGAGCAGTACGGGGTAGCCGATGCGATTGGCGTGGCCTTCGAGAATGCCGGGGTCCTGGTTCTGGCCGTGGTAGCCTGGGACCAGGGGTACATTGGCTTCTTCCATGATCCGTTTGGCGGCGGATTTGGAGCCCATGGCGTCGATGGCGGCGGCGGGTGGGCCGACAAAGACGATGCCGGCTTCTTCGCAGGCGCGGCAGAAGTGGGCATTCTCGGAGAGGAAGCCGTAGCCCGGATGAATGGCGTCGGCGCCGGTGCGTTTGGCGGCGGCGAGGACTTTGTCGATGTCCAGGTAGGATTCTTTGGCCGGTGCGGGGCCGAGGTGTACGGCTTCGTCGGCCTGCTGGACGTGCAGGGCGTTGGCATCTGCGTCGGAATAAACCGCGACGGTGGCGACGCCGAGGCGACGCGCGGTGCGGATAATACGACAGGCAATTTCGCCGCGATTGGCGATCAGCAGTTTGCGAATCATGGCTGGCTCTGTTTTTCCCTGGTTTCTAGGGTGCTCTGATCTATTACGGTGGCGGCCGGTCACCGGGTGTGGGTTTTCAGGACCGGGCTAGGCGCCCCCCTGCGAATACATCCCTGTACGCTTCGTCGGCAACGTCCCTGTTGCCGACGATCCTGAAAACCCACACCCGGCGCCCGGCCTTCGATTTGGGCTTTTGTACTTCGTTAGTTCTGGATTCCGGATGCTTTTGTCATGCCGGACTCGATCCGGTACCGGAATGACGAAATTGCAGTGTCACTTTGAGCATCGTCATCCCGGACTTGATCCGGGATCCAGACTGCGAGGCTTAATCCTCGCTCGAATTCATCCAACTGGGCGCACGCTTCTCCAGAAACGCACTCAACCCTTCCTGTCCTTCCGGCGACACACGGACGGCAGCAATCAACGCACTGGTCTGCCCCTGCAGCTCGTCATTGACGACTCGGTTGGACATGGACATGGCCAGTTGTTTGGCCATGGTCACAGCGTTGGGGCCGTTGTCGGTAATGCTGTTCACCAGTTTCTGTACCGTCAGGTCCAGTTCGGCTTCCTGCACGACTTCGGAAACCAAGCCGATTTCTTTCGCGCGTTCTGCGGAGAAGCGCTCGGCAGTCACAAAGTAGCGACGCGCCTGGCGGGTGCCGATGGCGTTGATGACGTAGGGGCTGATGGTTGCCGGTAGCAGGCCGATTTTGACTTCGCTCAGGCAGAAGCTGGCGCGCTCGGCGGCGACGGCGATGTCGCAGCAGCTGACCAGACCAACGGCGCCGCCAAACGCAGCGCCCTGCACGCGGGCGATGGTGGGAGCGGGGAAGTTGTCGAGTTTGTGCAGCATGGCAGCGAGGGTGGCGGCGTCGGTGCGGTTTTGTTCTTCAGTGTAATCCGCCATACGCTTCATCCAGTTCAGGTCGGCGCCGGCGGAGAAGTTTTTGCCGTTGGAGGCGAGAATCAGTGCACGCACTCCGCCACTGCGGGCGAGGTTGTCGAAGGTTTCGCCCAGCTGGCGAATCAGGTCGTCGTCAACGGCGTTGTGGATTTCCGGGCGGTTGAGGGTAACCGTGGCAACGCCTTCGTTGTCGATTTCGCACAGCATTTTTTCGGTCATGGTGTTCTCGCTCAAAATAGTTCCTTGGTTCTGGGCTTCGGAGCAGGTCCTGTGGCGGTCCTGCTAGCGTGGCTACTTTGCGGGACACGCTGTGAATACATCCCTGTACGCTCTGCACCGGCATCCATGCCGGTGAAGGTCCCGCAAAGTAGCCACGCTACCAGAACCTTCGCTTGGAGTGATCTACTCCGTTGCGGCAATTACATTCTGAAGACCCCGAACTTCGTCTCCTCAGGCTCCTTGTACGTCGCTGCGGCGAGGCACAAGCCCAATACCTGGCGGGTATCTTTTGGATCAATGACACCGTCATCCCACAGTCGCGCGGAGGCGTAATAGGGGTGTCCCTGGTGCTCGTAGTCGTCAATAATCGGCTGCTTGAACTTGGCGATGTCTTCCTCGCTCCAGTTCTCGCCTTTCGCTGCCATCTGATCTTTCTTTACCTGCGCCAATACACCTGCCGCCTGTTCGCCGCCCATCACCGAAATGCGCGCGTTGGGCCACATAAACAGGAAGTTGGGATCGTAGGCGCGGCCGCACATGCCGTAGTTGCCGGCACCGAAAGAACCGCCAATCAGAATCGTGATCTTGGGTACCTTCGCGGTAGCCACCGCGGTCACCATCTTGGCGCCGTGCTTGGCAATGCCGCCGGCTTCGTACTGCTTGCCCACCATAAAACCGGTGATGTTCTGCAGGAATACCAGCGGAATATTGCGCTGGGCACACAACTCAATAAAGTGCGCACCTTTCTGGGCGCTCTCGGCAAACAGGATGCCGTTGTTGGCCACAATGCCCACCGGGTAACCGTGAATCCGCGCAAAGCCGGTCACCAGAGTAGTACCGTACATCGCCTTGAATTCATCAAACTCCGAACCGTCCACAACCCGCGCGATAATCTCGCGCACATCAAACGGCTGACGGGAATCTTTCGGCACAATGCCGTAGATTTCTTCCGGTGGATAAATCGGCTCGATCGGCTTCTGTACATCCAGCCCCGGATTTTTCACCCGGTTCAGACGCGCTACGGAATTGCGCGCAATTTCCAGCGCATGGGTATCGTTATTGGCAAAGTGGTCGGATACCCCGGAAGTCTTACAGTGCACCTCCGCACCACCCAGCTCCTCCGCAGAAACTTCTTCCCCGGTCGCTGCTTTTACCAGCGGTGGCCCGGCGAGGAAAATCGTCGCCTGCTCCTTCACCATAATGGACTCATCCGCCATCGCCGGCACATAAGCACCGCCCGCGGTACAGCTACCCATCACCACCGCAATCTGCGGAATATTCTTCGCAGACAGGTTCGCCTGATTAAAGAAGATACGCCCGAAATGCTCGCGATCCGGGAACACATCGTCCTGGCGCGGCAGGTTGGCACCACCGGAATCCACCAGGTAAATACAGGGAAGGTTATTCTGCTCTGCAATCGCCTGCGCACGCAGGTGCTTCTTCACGGTCAGCGGATAATAGGTGCCACCTTTCACCGTCGCATCGTTGGCGACGATCACACAGGGCTGACCGGCAACAGTACCGATACCGGTCAGAATTCCCGCCGCCGGCACGTCTTCACCATAAACGTCGTAAGCGGCCAGCTGCGAAAACTCCAGAAACGGGCTGCCCGGATCCAGCAGTGCGTCGATACGCTCGCGGGGCAGTAATTTACCGCGCGATACATGCTTCTCCCGCGCCCGCTCACTACCGCCTTTGGCAATGGTTTCCAGCTTTTCCCGCAGGTCATCCACGATGCTCTGCATCTGCTCACGGTTTTCTGCAAACGCCGGATCGCGGGAATTAATCTTGGTCTGAATCTGATTCATAAAAAATACGAGGCCAATTCGTAGTCAGAATCTCGATGCGAAGGTGCTACCGCTAGTAGGGGTTCGCTGGACCTTCTGCGACAGGGATGTCGCGGAAGAGCCCCCATGGATGGGTTCACGGCGTGTTCAGCGAACCCCTACGAGCGGTAGCACCGCCACTGAAATATAAAAAGAACTTAGCGAGTCTCGTTAAACAACTCGCGCCCAATCAGCATGCGGCGGATCTCGGAAGTTCCCGCGCCAATCTCATACAGCTTGGCATCACGCAGCAGACGGCCGGTCGCGTACTCATTGATGTAGCCATTGCCACCCAGGGTCTGAATGGCCTGCAGCGCCATCTGCGTCGCACGCTCCGCAGTAAACAGGATTACCGCCGCAGAATCCTTGCGCGAATCCTCACCGCGGTCACAAGCCTTGGCTACCGAATACAGATACGCACGGCTCGCATTCAGATCCGCATACATATCCGCAACCTTGCCCTGCATCAGCTGGAACTCACCGATCGCCTTGCCAAACTGCTTGCGCTCGTGAATGTACGGAACCACGATATCCATACATGCCTGCATAATCCCCACCGGGCCACCCGACAGAATCGTACGCTCGTAATCCAGACCGCTCATCAGCACACGCACACCGCCGTTCAGCTGACCCAGAATATTTTCCTCCGGCACCTCACAGTCCTCAAACACCAGCTCACAAGTGTTCGAACCGCGCATCCCCAGCTTGTCCAGCTTCTGCGCCTGCGAGAAACCTTTGAAACCGCGCTCCACAATAAACGCCGTAATACCCCCGGAACTGATACCCGGCTCCGTACGCGCATAGATCACATAAGTGTCCGCATCCGGACCATTGGTGATCCACATCTTGTTGCCGTTCAGAACAAAACGGTCACCCTTCTTCTCCGCCTTCAACTGCAGGCTCACCACATCGGAGCCCGAGTTTGGCTCACTCATCGCCAGCGCACCGATATGCTCACCGGAACACAGCTTTGGCAGATACTTCGCCTTCTGCTCCGGCGTACCGTTCTTGCGAATCTGGTTTACACACAGGTTGGAGTGGGCGCCGTAGGACAGGCCGACGGACGCGGACGCGCGGGAAATCTCCTCCATCGCCACCGCATGGGCCAGATAGCCCATATTGGAACCGCCGTATTCCTCTTCCACCGTCATACCCAGCAGGCCCAGTTCACCGAATTTCTTCCACATATCGGCGGGGAACAGATTGTCTTCATCGATCTGCGCCGCGCGCGGGGCCAGTTCTGCCTGACAGAACTTGTAGACCATATCCCGCAGCATATCGATGTCTTCACCGAGGTCGAAATTCAGGGTTGGGTAAGGGGTGTTCATGGGCTGCTCCGCAGTGAATCAGTCAGAGTATTGTTTGAGTAAGTGTCAGTTGTTGTGTTCTTTCAGCGCCGCCTGGGTGCGGGCTGCCGCCTCGTCCAGCTGCGCGAGCATCTTCTCGATATCCCGCTGCTGCTCGCGCAGCTGCTGGCGCTTGGCGTCGATGCGGTCGAGGAGGCGATTGAGCTGCTCCACATTGCCGTGGGTCGGGTCGTACATGTCGATGATTTCCCGGCTCTCATCCAGCGAGAAGCCCAGGCGCTTGCCGCGCAGAATCAGCTTCAGCCGCACCCGATCCTCTGGCGTGTACACCCGCGTCTGGCCGCGCCGCTCCGGGCTGATCAGCCCCTTGTCTTCATAGAAACGGATGGTGCGGGTGGTAATCCCGAACTCCTGGGCCAGCTCGGAGATGCTGTAGCTATTGGCGGTAGTAGTGCTCATATCGGGTGATTCCTCAGATCTGCCCGAAGTCTAGTTGACGTTTACGTTAACGTAAATGTCAATCTGGGCCAAATTGTGACTGAAGCTCTCTCATTGGTTTCATTCGTGCGGGGTCCCCGCCGGCGGAAGCGGCGGAAATTTTATGTAAGGTTTTGGCGCCTCTGGGTACAGTAACTGGCACTACCCGCCTCAGGCGGCCCCAAAGATATGGAAAGAAGAACCACAAATTGGACGCGCGCGAACAACTATTCCAGCAACTGATCGAGGATTGCGGCGGCGGCATTGCCCGCCTCGCGGGCAGTTACGTGCGCAATCAGGCCGAGCGAGAAGACCTGGTGCAGGAGATCTGGCTGGCCATCTGGCGGGCGCTACCCGGGTTCCGGGGGGATTCGAGTCTGCGCACCTTCGTCTATCGCATCGCCCACAACCGCAGCGTCACCCAATTGGCCCGTCGCCGCGACGGTGAGGATAGTGACGTGCTGGAAACGGTCGCCGATGAGCGCCCGGGGCCCGAGGCGCAATTGGAGCGGAGCCGCGATGCGGAGCGACTGATGCACGCGGTGTCTCAGCTGCCACTGGGGATGAGACAGGTGCTCACACTGCGCTTTGAAGGTTTGAGCTACAGCGACATCTCTGAGGTGCTGGGGATCAGTGAATCTAATGTGGCGGTGCGGCTCAACCGCGCTCGCGATCGCCTGAATACAAAATTGAGTGAAACGGTGTGAATCAATCCATGAGTGAGCAAGAGAGTGGTAAGCCGGCAATTGATCAAGGCGCCGACGATGGCTTACAGGAACTGGCCAATCTTTGGCAGCAGGCCCCGGTTGCGGTACCCGTGCCCGAGGCCATTCGCGTGCAGGTCCGCCGGCAGGAGCGGCGCATGCGTTTGTATGCCTGGCTCGAATGGATTGCGTCGATCGTGATTGGGGTTGGTGGGGTTTACCTGATGCTCAATAGTGAAGTCGGCGACGCTCCCTGGCGGGCGCTGCTGGTAGTGTTGCTTTTGGCGTGGGCAATGGCCTTCTCTGTTTCCAATCGCCGCGGTATATGGGAGCCACTGGAAGAATCGGTGCGCGGCTATCTGGATTTGGCGCGACTGCGCCTTGTACGCAAGCGCCGTATGTTGCGCTTTGCCTGGCTGTTTTTTATTGCCGAGCTGGGGATATTCGCGGTTTGGCAGTGGTTGTCGGGCTTTGGTTGGCTGGAGCCCATTTTTGTGGGTGATGGACACTTTGCCCTCAACTGGATTGCCGTGTTTGCGCTGGCCATGGGCGCCTGGAGTCTCTGGTACTCGCGTCGCATAAAAAGCAGTGAGCAGCAGATTGCGGAATGGCAGCAGGAAAATATCGCAGCGACTGAAAATAAATTGTAAGTAAACCGGTGCTAGCAGTACTACAAAAGGTATCGATCGATCAGCGAATAACGAACTTCAATCATTAAAGAGATATTAATCATGTTGTCGAACCTTGAACAAAAATTTTCCGGTTTTCTCGAGCTTCTTGCGCAGATGGATCCGCTCCAGACTGTTGGATTCGTCATCTTCTTTTTCGCAATCTGGTTTTTACCCAGCCTTCTCGCGATCTTTTTCAATCGTGGGCATCTGGGGAAGATCTTTCTCGCGAATATCCCGGCGGGACTGTCCTGGATTGCCTGGGTGGCACTGCTTGCATGGGCGGCAACCGGCAAGATGAACGGGAAGCTCGCGGCGAAGTATGGAAAAGGAGCTTCCAGGGAGGTCGCAACAGCCGAGGGGTAAATTAGAAGAGCTGCGCGCCACAGATCGCCGTCAGGTGGCGCGATTCGCATTTGTGTGCCATATCTTTTGATTACCCCGGTGCAAAAGGAGGTCAAAGGTGAAAAAGTCTGGCAGCCAGTCCCACAAGCACAATGCCAACTGCGGGCACACTGCGATCAAACACGGCGATCATGTCGATTATCTGCAGGACGGTCACCTGCACCACCCGGATGGGGGCAGCAACAGTGAGCATGTATTGGAGGTGAATGCCACCAACCCAGATGCGTGCAAGCCGATGAACCCCGCTTGCGATCCCGATCACACCCATGGCCCTAACTGCGGGCATGAAATGGTGCCCCATGGGGATCATTTCGATTACCTGGTAGATGGTCGTCTGCACCATGTGCACGGAGATCACTGTGACGACCACGGCCCTGTGGAAGTCGTGAAAGGGCATTGACTGAATTCTGGCGGAGGCATCTCCGCCAGAAGGTCGGCCTGGAGAAAAAACCCGATTACTGGTTGCTGGGCAGCATTTCAGTGGCCAGATAATCGCGATAGTAGGCACTCGCCAGCAACTGCTTGGCCTCCTCGATATCCGGTGCGAAGTAGCGGTCCTTGTCGTAGAAGGGCACGCGCTCGCGCAGGGCGGTCTTGGCGCTTTCCAGCTTTTCGGTAGTCTTCAGCGGCGCGCGGAAGTCGAGGCCCTGACAGGCCGCCAGCAGCTCCACTGCAAGGATACCGCAGGTGTTGTCCGCCATATCCCGCAGACGGCGGCCGGCGAAGGTGGCCATGGACACATGGTCTTCCTGGTTGGCGGAGGTCGGCAGTGAGTCCACGCTCGCCGGATGGGCGAAGGTCTTGTTCTCACTCGCCAGTGCCGCGGAAGTGACCTGTGCGATCATAAAGCCGGAGTTCACCCCGCCGTTGTCCACCAGAAACGGCGGCAGGCCGGACAGGTTCGAGTCGATCAGCAGCGCCATGCGGCGCTCGGACAGGGAGCCGATTTCCGCGATCGCCAACGCCAGATTGTCTGCCACCATCGCCACCGGTTCCGCGTGGAAATTACCACCGGAAATAATGTCGGAGTTTTCCGGGTTTTCACCATCAGTAAACACGAGCGGGTTATCGGAAACACCGTTGGCTTCCGCCAGTAAGACCTCAGACGCAAAGCGAATCTGCTGCAGGCAGGCGCCCATTACCTGGGGCTGACAGCGAAGGCTGTAAGGGTCCTGCACTTTCTCGCAATCCTCATGAGACGCGCCAATTTCACTGTTGTCCCCCAGCAGGTCGCGATAGCTCGCGGCCACATCGCGCTGTGCCTGCTGGCCGCGGGCCATATGGATGCGATCGTCGAAGGGCCGGCGTGAACCCTTGGCAGCTTCCAGGGTCAGCGCACCGGTGACCACAGCGCCGGCGAACAGGTCTTCCGCGGAAAAGAGTCCCTGCAGGGCAAAGGCGGTGGACGCCTGGGTGCCGTTCAGCAGTGCCAGGCCTTCTTTTGGTGCCAGCACCAGTGGGCGCATTTCTGCAAAACGCAGACCTTCCGATGCGGCCTTGCGCTCGCCGTTGATATAGCACTCGCCTTCACCCAGCAGCACCACGCTCATATGCGCCAGCGGTGCCAGATCGCCGGAGGCGCCCACGGAGCCTTTTTCCGGAATGGCCGGGTAGACGCCGGCGTTGACCAGCTTGATCAGCGCCTGGATGACTTCCAGGCGGATTCCGGAAAAGCCGCGGGCCAGAGAGTTGATCTTCAGCACCATCAACAGGCGCACGGTGTCTTCACTCATAAAGTCGCCGGTGCCGGCAGCGTGAGACAGCACGATGGCGCGCTGCAGGGTTTCCAGATCTTGCTTTTCGATACGGGTATTGGCCAAGAGGCCGAACCCGGTATTGATGCCGTAGACGGTGCGACCCTGATCCAGTACGTCGGCGACGGTTTTCGCGGAGGCTTCGATGGCCCCATGGGCGTCTTTGTTCAGGGTCAGTTTTACCGGCTCGCGGGCGACGCGGCGCAGTTGTTCCAGGCTCAGCTGCCCGGGGGTGATTTCCAGTTGGTACATATGATTTTCACCAATGAATAGGTTTATCCCGTCATACCGGCGAAGGCCGGTATCCAGCGAATTGGCAGCGGAGTTTTCTGGAGCTCCGATGCTGGATGCCGGATGCTTTTGTCATGCCGGACTAGATCCGGTACCGGCATGACGACTTAAAAATTTGATCAGTCCTTCAGCATCGGCAGGTCCAGACCCTGCTCTTTCGCGCAGTTTTTCGCAATGTCATAACCCGCATCCGCATGGCGCATAACGCCGGTGGCCGGGTCGTTCCACAGCACGCGCTCGATGCGTTTTTTCGCCGCATCGGTGCCGTCACACACGATGACTACACCACTGTGCTGGCTGAAGCCCATACCCACGCCGCCGCCGTGGTGCAGGCTTACCCAGGTGGCGCCTGAGGCAGTATTCAGCAGCGCGTTCAGCAGCGGCCAGTCGGAGACGGCATCACTGCCGTCCATCATGGATTCGGTTTCGCGGTTGGGGCTCGCGACGGAGCCGGAGTCGAGGTGGTCGCGACCGATGACTACCGGGGCCTCCAGCTCGCCGTTGGCGACCATTTCGTTAAATGCCAGCGCCAGGCGCGCGCGGTCTTTCAGGCCGACCCAGCAGATACGTGCGGGCAGTCCCTGGAACTGGATACGCTCGCGGGCCATATCCAGCCAGTTGTGCAGTTGCGGATTGTCCGGGATCAGCTCTTTTACCTTGGCGTCGGTTTTGTAAATGTCTTCCGGATTCCCGGACAGCGCCGCCCAGCGGAAGGGGCCGACGCCTTCGCAGAAAAGCGGGCGGATGTAGGCAGGCACGAAGCCGGGGAAATCGAAGGCGTTTTCCACCCCTTCTTCAAATGCCATCTGGCGGATGTTGTTGCCGTAATCCAGGGTGGCGGCGCCGCGCTCTTGCAGGGTAAGCATGGCCTGTACCTGCACGGCCATGGATTTTTTCGCTTCCTTGACCACCAGCGCTTCGTCGCGTTTACGCATCTCTGCTGCCTGGTCCATTGTCCAGCTCCGGGGCAGATAGCCGTTCAGCGGGTCGTGGGCGGAAGTCTGGTCGGTAACGCAGTCCGGCAGGATATTGCGCTCGACAATTTCCGGGAAAATATCCGCAGCGTTGCCCAGTAGGCCGACGGAAATCGCTTCGTCTTTTTCCATGGCGTCGTTGATCATTGCCAGGGCTTCGTCGAGGCTGGTGGCTTTTTTGTCCAGGTAGCCGGTGCGCAGGCGGAAGTCGATGCGGGTTTCATCGCACTCGACGGCGATCATGCAGAAGCCGGCCATGGTGGCGGCCAGGGGCTGAGCACCGCCCATGCCACCGAGGCCGCCGGTGAGTACCCATTTGCCTTTCGCTTGACCGTCGAAATGTTTGCGGGCGACTGCGGCAAAGGTTTCATAGGTTCCCTGGACGATGCCCTGGGAGCCGATGTAGATCCAGGAGCCGGCGGTCATCTGGCCGTACATTGCCAGGCCTTTTTTATCCAGCTCGTTAAAGTGTTCCCAGTTGGCCCAGTGGGGGACGAGGTTGGAGTTGGCGATAAGTACACGGGGGGCGTCGGCGTGGGTTTTGAAAACGCCGACGGGTTTGCCGGATTGCACCAGCAGGGTTTCGTCGTCTTCCAGGCGTTTGAGTACTTCAACGATTTTGTCGTAGCACTCCCAGTCCCGCGCGGCGCGGCCGATGCCGCCGTACACGACCAGGTCTTCCGGCCGTTCGGCCACGTCCGGATGCAGGTTGTTCATCAGCATGCGCAGGGGGGCTTCGGTGAGCCAGCTTTTTGCATTCAGCTTGGTGCCGGTGGGTGCGGCAATTTTGCGGCTGGGATCGTGACGTTTGTCGGTCATGGTTGCCTCGTCTATTTCCAAATTCTGTGGGTAGTTTTGAATCGGAATTCGGTGGACTTTTGGTCCGGAGTTTTAAATTTAATTCTGTGGCGGCGGGGCACCGGGCAAGGGTTTTCAGGACCGCTGCGAGTACATCCATGTACGCTGCGTCGCAAACGTCCCTGTTTGCGACGCTCCTGAAAACCCTTGCCCGGCACCCCGCCTTCAATTCGTGCTTCTTTCCTTCGAGTCTCGTCATCCCGGACTTGATCCGGGATCCAGTGCCTCCGAGCTGGCAGCGAATCTGGATGCCGGATACTTTTGTCATGCCGGACTCGCTCCGGTACCGGCATGACGAGCTACTAAAATCTGAGTTGTGCTCCCAATCGGTATCGATTTCCCGGATGCACCAGCCGCGCAAAACTCACCGTGCCCGCACTACTTTTCGTACGCCGCCAGATCTGCAGACACGCCGTTCCCGGTTCGATTTCCAACGCTCTGCCAATCGCCTCATCGGCACCAATTGCTTCTACCGTGGTATCCACCTCTGTCAGCGGCGCCACGCGGGTCAGGTATTCATTGGGTGTAGCCGCGTGGAAGTCCTGCTGCAGGTATTCCGGCACCAGTGTGGGGTTGGTATAGCGTTCTTCGAACTGGATCGGTAGGTCGTTGTCCAGGTGGACGATGATGGAGTGGTAGACAGCACTGCCCTCGGTGAGGCCGAGAGCGACCGCGACTTCGGTGTTGGCTTCGGTCTGCTCCAGCTTGAGGATGCGGTTGCTATAACTGTGACCGCGGGCGGCCACTTCGTCGGCGATATTGCGCACTTCCAGCAGGGAGCCGGCGGGCACCGGTTCGGCGACGAAGGTGCCGAGGCCCTGGGAGCGGATCAGCACCCCTTCGTCGGTGAGCTCGCTGAGCGCGCGGCGGGCGGTCATACGGCTGACGTTGAAGTCCTGGGCCAGCTGGTTTTCCGAGGGCACACGGAAGTGCGCGGGCCATTCACCGGATTCGATCTGGGCGCGGATATGCGCCTTGATGGCGGCGTAGCGGGGCTGGCTTCCGGTGTCTGTGGATAACTGACTGCTCATACTTGTGTGGTCTTTGCCTGCTCGGGTAGAGTGTCCGCCTGGTTGTACATTCTTGTATATACAAGTTTGTTGGTGGGGCAACTATGGATTTGATGTGGGAGGCTGTCAATAGGTGGGTGGTTGTTCGCCTGAAACCCCGCCCCCAGTGCCTGACCGCCACCGCAGGAGGCCAAGGTGCCCGGCCGCCACGAAACGAAATTCGAGCCCAGGTGAGAATCCGCGCCAAACTCCCCCAACAGGGCTATCGTTACAAATAACGCCAATTCAGTGAGCGACTATGACCGAACGCTGTGATCTGCTGATTACCAATGTCCACGCGGCCACCATGGATCCGTCCCTGCCCGGCGCCTATGGCGCGGTGGAGGATGCCGCGGTGGCGGTGACGGGCAACAAGATTGTCTGGATCGGGCCGCGCCGGGAGCTGCCCGACTGCACCGCCGATCAGGTGATCGATGGGGAAGGGCAGTGGCTGACCCCCGGGCTGATCGACTGCCACACCCACCTGGTATATGGCGGCCACCGCGCCGGCGAATTTGCCCGTCGCCTGGGTGGGGAAAGCTATGAAGAAGTGGCCCGCGCCGGCGGCGGTATCCTCTCCACCGTGCGCGCTACCCGCGCCGCCAGCGCCGACGATCTTTACCGCAAGGCCGAACCGCGCCTGAAAGCCTTGATGAATGAGGGCGTCACAACCATCGAAATCAAATCCGGCTACGGTCTCGATCTCGACACCGAGCTCAAGCAGTTGCGGGTCGCCCGCCGCCTCGCCCAGCACTACCCGGTGAACATCCTCACCACCTGCCTCGCCGCCCACGCCCTGCCGCCGGAATACGACGGCCGCGCCGATGACTATATCGACCTGGTGTGCAACGAAATCCTGCCCGCCGTGGCCAAAGAGCAATTGGCGGATGCCGTGGATATGTTCTGCGAAACCATCGCCTTCTCCGTCGAACAGTGCGAGAAGGTCATCAAGGCAGCACAGGCACTCGATCTACCGGTAAAAGTCCACGCAGAGCAGCTCGCCGCCACCGGCGCCACCAGAATGGCCGCGCGCGCCGGCGCTCTCTCGGTAGAGCATATCGAATACATCACCGCCGAAGATGTCGCCGCCATGGCCGAAAGCGGCACCGCCGCGGTGTTGTTGCCCGGTGCCTTCTACACACTGAAAGAAACCCGTGTGCCGCCCATCGAATCCCTGCGTGCTGCCGGTGTGCCCATGGCAATTTCTACCGATCTCAACCCCGGCAGCTGTCCCATCGCCTCTCTGAGACTGATGATGAATATGAGTTGTAACCTGTTTGGTCTCACCCCGGCGGAAGCGCTCGCTGGGGTGACCCGGTCCGCCGCACGGGCACTGGGTATCTGTTGTTCCCGCGGCGTGCTGCGCGCGGGTCTGCGCGCGGATATGGCCCTGTGGCCTATGGAAACCCCGGACCAGCTTGCCTACGAAGTGGGCGCGCTGAAACCGGCAGAGATTTTTGTTGGGGGGCATCATGTTACAGCTGGCTGATATGCGCCTGTGGAGCGGGCGGGTCGACAGTGAAGATGGCAAGGCCGGCAAGCGCTGGCACCAGGATATAGTGCCGCTGCACCTGGACAGCCCACCGGGGTTCGCGATTCTCGGTTTCGCTTCCGACGAAGGCGTGCGCCGCAACAAAGGTCGTATTGGTGCCGCCAAGGGGCCGCGCATTCTGCGCCTGGCGCTGGCGAACCTGCCAAAAACGTTTGGCGCTCCACTGTACGACGCGGGCAATGTGCGGGTGGAAAAAGACGACCTGGAATCCGGCCAGGCCATGCTCGGCGCCCGGATCACCGAGCTGATGAGTGCCGGACATTTCCCCATGGTACTCGGCGGTGGTCATGAGATCGCCTACGGCAGTTATCAGGGCGTCGCCCGCTGGATGCGCGAACAGCACCGGGACAAAACCCTCGGCATCATCAACTTTGATGCCCACCTGGATATCCGTCTGCCCGCCCCTCAGGGCTCCTCCGGAACGCCGTTTTACCAGATTGCCGAGCAGTGCGACCTGAATGGGCGACCCTTCAATTACCTGTGTGTGGGGGCCGCGGCCACAGCCAATACCCCCGCCCTGTACCACCGCGCAGAAGAGTTGGGAGCACAGGTGATTTCCGACCGGGAAATCGTGCCCTGGCGCATCGAGCTGGTACAGAAACAGATTGCCGACTTTATCGACCGGGTGGATTTTGTCTATCTCACCATCGACCTGGATGTACTCCCGGCGGCGGTAATGCCAGCGGTATCGGCCCCTGCGGGACGCGGCGTGGCGTTCGAACTGTTCGAGCCGCTGCTCGATACCGTGCTGGAATCAAAAAAGGTGTGCCTGGCGGATATGGCCGAGTTCAATCCCTATTTCGATATTGAGGATCACGCGGCGCGTACGGCGGCACGATTGGTGTTTCAGATTGCCAATGGCATCAAGGGCTAGTAGCCGGAGGTTCTGAAAGTACTGAGCCGATGGGCGGGGCTGCATCTCATGGTTGTTCGTAGGCTGTGATTGATAGTTTGTCGCATTTTTCAACTCGCGAGTGGGTGATAAATCTAATTTTTGCGGCAAAAAAAGTTTTTGCTTCTGTTTGAAATGGTGACGCGCTAGTCATTGTGGTAGTTTCCCGAGAGACAGTCGGATAGAAACGCTGCCCTGCAATTGGTACGGGGGTGCCAATTTTGGGGCGGTGAATATCCGTTTGTCCTGCAACCAAGTAACAATAAATTTGGGGAACCTTATGACTAAGCACCAGTTTACAGGGCGGCGACCCGTTGCCCTGGCCATCGCCATTGCCGCTGGCTCGGTTGTGCCCGCGTTAAGCCACGGCGTGGAAATTGAAGAGATCATCGTGACCGCACAGAAGCGCGAGCAGAATGCGCTGGAAGTGCCGGTTACCGTGGACACTTTTTCTGCCTCCGATATGGACAACACCAATGCGCTGAAACTCAGCGACATGGCGGATTTCGTTCCCGGGTTTGAGGTGGGCTCCGGGATCACCCAGTCCGCTCTCAGTATCCGGGGAGTGCGCAGCTCCAATATCAGTGCCGGTGGCGATCCCTCTGTGGCCGTGTTTTACGACGGGGCCTATGTGCCATCGCCAGCGACTTCCATGTCCTTTGCTGACATGCAGCGCGTGGAGGTTTTGAAGGGCCCCCAGGGAACTCTGTTTGGCCGTAACGCTGCCGCCGGTTCCGTTAATCTGGTGCCCAACCAGCCGCAGGCGGATTTTGAAGCGTTCGTTTCCGCTCGCACCGGCAATTACGGCCTCGCGCACCTTGAAGGCATGGTAAATGCACCGGTAACCGACGCGCTGTTCGTGCGCGCCAATCTGATGAGCTTTCAGCGCGATGGCTTTGTCGAGAATGTGTACCCCGGTGCTGAAGATGCCGGTTCTGAGGATATCGTCACCGGCCGCGTTGCCGCCCTGTGGCAGATCAGTGACAGCACCTCGGCGCAACTGTCCTACGACTGGGATGAAGTGGACAATGCCGCGCGTCAGGCGATTGGTGTGAGCGAATTTGCCTACAGCCAGAACCCTTTTGACTACAAGGTTGAAAACGATCTGGTGGACGGTGGCGAGACCCGTTCCATGTCTGCGGTCAACGCCAAGTTGAACCACACCTTCGACGACAACTGGAGTCTGAAATGGGTGTCCAGCTATCGCCAGTGGGAAACCACAAACCGCGAGGAAGAAGATGGCACCGCGGATATCACCCGCTACCTGGACACCAATAATATTTTCGATTCCGATATCGCCTACCACGAGCTGCAGGTGAACTTTGTCGGTGACCGTCTGAATGCGGTGATGGGCGCCAACTATTCCAAAGAGGATATTTATCAGCGCACCAATGTGACCGCTTCTGCGGCGTCCGTTACCCGTCTGGTGACCGGTGACATCGTGAACACCCAGCAGCTGCGCGACCAGATCGCTTACGGTGCTGCTCTGCAAGCGGGTGGTATGCCCGGCGACGGGGCAGCCGGTGACGCTGCCGCGGCCTATGCGCTGGCCGCTCTGGATTCCGTGGAACACCTGTGGGATGAGACAGACTGGGCGACCTTTACCAGCCTGATTGGCATGGGTGGCGCGCCGCAGGCGGATGTCTATTACGATGCCATCGCTGCCGACCTGGGCACCGGTATGCTGTTTGGCCCGGAGCAGTTTGGCGGTCTCTACTGGACCGAGGCGGTGGAAAATACCGGTGACTTCACCAACTACGGCGTATACGTGGATCTGGACTACGCACTCACCGATCAATTCAGTGTGCTCGCCGGCCTGCGGTACAGCACCGACGAAAAAACCTTCACCTGGGAAACACCGGGAACCAGTTTCCGCGCGCTACGCGACGGGGTGAGCGAAGTCATTTTCTCGACCGACGATGCCAACAACGTGGGTGCGGGGGTACGCCGAGCCTCTGACGACCGGAGTGCCACCACCGGACGTCTCGTTGGCCAGTACCAGTTCAGTGACGACGCCATGGCATTTCTGTCGTATTCCACCGGCTACAAATCCGGCGGCTTCGACTCGCTCAACCTTCTTACCGCGGAGAATCCCATCGCGCCGGAGGAGGTGGAAAATATCGAACTGGGGGTAAAAGGCAATCTGCTGGACGGCCTGCAGGTGCAGCTCAGCTACTTCGATATGACCGTCGACAACCGCCAGCGCAGTGTCGAGAGCAAGCCGCCGCAGTCCGCCAATGCTCTGCCTCAGGTGATCAATGGGGACCAGCAGTTTAACGGGGTGGAAGTGACCGTGGATTGGCTGGCAACCGAAGCGCTGCGCTTTGGCCTGGTGACCACGGTCCGTGATGAGGACTCCCAGTGGGAGGATTATTACGACGCCGTTGGTGAGCTGCAGTCCGAGCGTATCAAAGCTTCCGTGGATACCGCCTACACGGCGACCATGGACTGGGCACCGGTGATTCCTGTAGGCGAACTGAACCTGCACCTCAACTATATCTACGCTGAGAACAGCGATGCCCTTGAGCCTGGCTTCCTGGATAGTTTCACTGCCATCGAGGGCGTGGGTGAGGACGACAAACGCCTGAACGGTCGACTGGTGTGGATGAATGGCGGCGGCCAGTACGAACTGGCCCTGTGGGGACGCAACCTGCTGGACAACCAGCGTACTGATGTCCCCAGCGGTCGTTCCATGGCGGCGTTTGGTACCCCCTACACCTCCGTCTCCGAGCCGCGCACCTACGGTGCGGAAGTGCGTTACAACTTCTGACCCCCGCTGGTTCGAACGAAAAATGCCGCCCATCGCTGGGCGGCGTTTTTTTAGAAGATCAGAGGTTTCCCCTAGCGCTCCGGCACTGTCGGATCGCGTTTGGTGGGTTCCGGCGGCACTTCTCGCGGCGGTCGTCGGGCCTCCAGATAGCGTTCGATATAGGGCTTGTGGGTGTAGATCACATCATCCGGCAGGCGGTGAAGATCGAAGAACCGGTATCCGTAGATTTCCCCGTCGCGGATGGTCACCTGCTTGTCTTTGAGGCGTCCGCGAATGGCAATATTAATGATCCCCGAGCGCGGTACCTTGTTGACTTCCAGCACCTCAAAGTCATCGATCCGGATGTCGAGCTCCTCGCGCAGCTCCCGTCGCGCCGACTCCTCGAAAGATTCATTGCGCTCCACCCAGCCTCCCGGCAGCGCCCATTTGTCCTGATAGGTGTGGCGTACCAGCAGCAGCTGATTATTGCGCTCCACAAAATACACCATGCCCACGACAAATTTGTCCGTGAGCGCATAGGAGATATTCCAGCGGATCTTGGGGGGCAGTTTCCGGTAGAGCTCGTACTTCAGACCGGGAAAAGCCACAAAAGCTCCCACTACCAGTGCGCCCAGTAACAGGAGTATCAGGAAGGCTTTCAGTAACAATGCTCGCATGTCCGGTACGGCTTACTCGCGGTCGACTTCTCGGGTGAATGGGTAAAGTGTATCCGACCAGAGCCGGGGCTTTCGAGCAGTTGTTGCCCGGCGGGGAAAATTTCCGGGCTATAGTGCTGTCTCAATTGCACTTTCTGGCGGCCTCACAGTCAGACACTGACAAGCCCAGACGGTTTCAACCGCTCATACAATAAGGAACACTCATGCCGCAGCCCTTTTCGTTATTCCGTGCCGCCAGGGGGTTACTCGCGCTGGCTGGCCTGCTTTCCGGCACCTTGGTGCAGGCAGATTCGGGCGCCGATACGGGCTCCGACCGGCTGGAAGCGGTGGTGGTCGAGGCGGTTCAGCCGCTGGTGGAAAAGTACCGGATTCCCGGAATGGCGCTGGCGCTTACCATTGATGGCGAACCCCATTTTTTTACCCTTGGGGAAACCGCTCTGGAGGATGGTGTGCCAGTGACCGAGCACACGCTGTTCGAGGTGGGGTCCATCAGCAAGACGTTTACCGCGACACTTGCCGCCTACGCAGAGGTCAAGGGTGCGCTGGACTTCCATAAACCGGTCAGCGCCTATTTGCCGCCACTGCGCGGCAGCGCCATGGATCGCGTATCGGTACTCAATCTCGCCACCCATACCGCCGGGTACTTTCCCCTGCAGGTGCCTGAGGAGATCGCGGACGACACGCAGTTGCTGGCGTATTTCCGCAACTGGCAGCCGCAGTATACTCCGGGAACCAAGCGTACCTACTCAAACCCCGGTAGTGGTCTTCTCGGGCTGGTGGCTGCGCGCAGTCTGAACCAGCCGTTCGCCAAGGTAATGGAAGAGCAGATTTTTCGAGGCCTGGGACTTTCCGACACTTACGTACGGGTGCCGGAGAAGAAAATGCACGACTATGCCGAGGGCCACAACAGTCAGCACAAGCCGGTGCGTGTCAATATCGGACTGTTGGGAAACGAGGCCTACGGGGTGCGTTCCACGGCGGCGGATCTGACCCGCTTCCTGGCCGCGCAAATGGAGCTGGTGAAGGTCAGTGACGATTTGCAGAAAGCGCTGGCAAAAACCCGCACCGGATATTTTGAAACGGACTATTACGTGCAGGACATGGTGTGGGAGCAGTACGCACTGCCGCTGTCACAGGCGCGGTTGTTGGCAGGAAATTCTCGCGACATGATCACCCGGGATCAGCCGGTGGGAGCGGTGGGACCACTGTCTCCACAACGGGATGTATTGATCAACAAGACCGGATCGACCGGCGGCTTCTCTGCCTATGTGGCATTTATTCCACAACAGCGTTTCGGGTTTGTGCTGCTGGCCAACAAATATTTCCCAAATAAAGAACGGGTCGAATTGCTGTACAAGATACTCCAGGCACTGCTGCCAGACGCTACCGCGAATTCCAATACCTCTGATACTTCCGAGAGTTGAGCTATGAAAACCGTAATTACCCTATCATGCCTGATTTTCTCCCCGCTGCTGGTGAGCGCCTGCAGCAACCAGCAGATCTACGAGGGTATTCAGCAGAACCGGCTGCAAAACTGTGAAAAATATCCCGACGCACAGTATGCGGAATGTCTCGCTCGCTATCAGAAAGACTACAGGGAGTACGAACGGGAGCGGCAGGCAGTGCTGAAAGGTGCCGAATAGGCGGCAAGTGATCAGGAGTGTCCTTTCATCGCGGTCACTCAGCCCCACCCCTTTCCTGCCAGCTTCAGGTCGTGTCTTCTTCGCCAGGGCCTGACCTTCACGCGACCTTTTCATTTTCGGGAGTTCTCTCACCCCTCCGCAAGCGGGAGCTCCGGAAGTGAAGGTGCGCAGCCTGTTGTGTCACAGTATTCACCCCTCTCCCTCCCTCTACCGTCTGCCATCGCCCCCTTGGCGGAACTTTCAACCCGACTGTCATACCCTGAGCAATTTCTAGTTGTTAAGCTAAATGATAACAACTATCATTCGCGACAAATAAAGTTCTCTCCAGGGAGAACGCAAGGAAACAAAGTTTCAACCCAGGAGAGGTTTCTGACAGATGTTGACGAAAAGTACACTTTCGGCGCTGATCGCGCTCAATCTTGTCGCTGTTCCGGCGATCGCCCAACAATCCAGTGCCCAGGCTGCCGGTGATACTGAAGAGGTGGTGGTGACCGCAACCCTGAATGCTCGAGACAGCGCTACTTCCCCCGCCTTCACCAGTGTGATTACCGCCGAAGAAATTACCCGCACCTCGGTGAACAGTCTTGCGGATCTACTGCGCGATACCGTGGGTGTGAACAACCGTTCCGACTCTCTCGGCCGCGATGAAATTCAGATCCGCGGTATGGGTGGGCGCTACACCCTGGTGCTGGTGGATGGCAAGCGGGTCTCATCCGCCGGGGCGTTGTGGCGTGGCGGCGACTTTGACTACAACTCTGTACCGCTGGGTAGTATCCAGCGAGTGGAAATCGTGCGTGGCCCAATGGCGGCTCTCTACGGCTCCGATGCCATCGGCGGCGTGGTGAATATTATTACCAAGGCGCCGTCTCAGGATTGGCACGGCACCCTCAATGCCGAATACCGCGGCATTGAGGGAGGGGAAGAGGGTGCCCAGCAGCGTTTGAATGCATCCGTGTCTGGCGCGCTGGGTGATCGCGTCACTCAATCGCTGAGTGGGGAAATTTATCAGCGCGATGCCTGGTATCGGGATGCGGAAACCGACGTGCCCGGGCTGGAAGAAAAAGAGTCTGCGAGCCTGGTGAGTACCACGCGTATCAAGCTCGACGATCGCCAGAGCCTGGATGTGGATCTTAGCTACAACAGTGACGACCGCCCTTATGGAATCTACAGCGGCGGCCCGTCTTACCGCGAACAGAATATCGACCGCTTTACCTACGGCCTGACCCACAGCGGCAGCTGGGACTGGGGTAAAACCGTGGTGTTCCTGAAGCAGGAAGACAGCGAGATTGAGGACTTCAACAGCCGCTACGATGCGCCGCAGGACCGTACCCTGAAAGAGGAAAACACCTACGTCAAGGTGTACGGCAGCACCGAGCTGGGCAGCAATGCGCTCACCGCCGGTATCGAGTACCGCGATCAGTCTTTGAAGGATGCCATCTCCTACACCGAAACCGGCTCCGAATCGGTTGCCACCACCTCCCTGTTTGCCCAGGACGAAATTGCCATCACCGAGCGTTTGAGTCTGACCCTGGGCGGTCGCGTCGACGATCATGATCTGTTCGGCAATCACTTCTCGCCGAAAGTGTTCGTGACCTACGCCCTGAATGAGTCTGTAGTGTTGAAGGGCGGCGTGAGTGAGGCCTTCAAGGCGCCGGATGCCTATCAGTCCAGTGAGCAGTATCAGATCATCAGCTGCGGCGGCTCCTGCTATATACCGGGCAATCCGGACCTGGACCCGGAAACCAGTACCAATATCGAGGCCGGTATCGAGGTGCGTGAACAAGCCTGGCGCCTGAGCGCAGTTATCTTTGATAACGATGTGGAAGACCAGATCCAGGCCAGCTTCAGTGAAGCGACCAACTCCCGCGTGTGGATAAACCTGTCCGACTCCCATACCCGCGGAATCGAAATCGATGGTCGCGTAGCCCTGAGCGATGCGGTTGCGCTTTCTGGCAACCTCACGCATATGTTTACCGCAGAGTACAGCAGTGGTGGCGATCCCATTGATGTAGAGCATCAGCCGGAAACCATGGCCAACCTGTCACTCAACTGGCAGCTCACCGATGCCCTCAACGGCAACCTTTCCGCCAACTATCTGGGCGATCAGGTGGACTGGTCCGGCAATCCGCTTCCGGCCTATACCCGCACCGACATCACCGGTGCCTATGACCTTACAGATGCGGTGGACCTGCGCTTCGGTATCAAGAATGTCACCGATGTCGATCTGGAGGAAGAAAATAGCGGATTTTACTCTCGCGAGTTGGGTCGCAACTACTTCCTGAGCGCCAATTATTCCTTCTAGAGAAAGCGAACCCAAGCCCAGGCCCGTTCGCGGGCCACCCTCTTCACAGGGAGGTGCGCCGGGGCCATTGCGCAGGGAAGCGCAGTAGAATGGCTCTGGCAATTTTTCTTTGCAGTCCGATCGAGCGTTTGCCTCGGGTTTTTGCCTCCCGAGTCGACGAGTGGATGCGTTCGCCCAAAATTTGGGTTGACCGCCGGTTTTTACTACTGGGACCCACCATGCATCGCACACCTGAATTTCTGTTTATGTCCTCTCACTGCGGCATACGCGCACATGGGATCTACGAGCGTCTTTGCCTGCCGGTACGCGCGGCGTCGGAAACCGGCAAGCCAGGCGGTGCTCGGCTGCGTGCGGAAAGTGAGTCTTGTACCCGCTCCACTGCCAATGAACAAGCCTTCCATACACGCTTGCGGGAAGCGTTCCAGCGCGCGCGGAGTGCGGGCATTGCCAACCCAATCGCCATTGGCGCTATTCCATTTGACCAGACCCGTCCGGCGCAACTGTCGATCCCGCGCAGTTACGAAATGTTCTCTCGTGCACTGGAGGTCGAGCAGAGTTGCGGCCTCGAAAGTATCCAGTCAGGCGCTAAAAAAACGGGTGCTGAAAAAAGCGCTCGTCATGTGCTCCACAGCAATAGTGTACCGGACGAGGCTCGCTTCAAGCAGGCAGTGTGCCAGGCCATTGCCAACTTCAAGCTGAGTGACATTCGCAAGGCTGTTCTGTCGCGTGTGCTGGATCTGGAGCTGGACGGCCCCCTGGATCGGGATGCATTTTTTCAGCACTTGCTGATGCAAAATCCAACGGGCTATCACTTCCGCCTACCTCTTGACGATGGCTCGCAATTGATTGGTGCTAGCCCCGAGCTGTTGCTGCGCCGACAGGGGAGCGAAGTGTTCTCCAATCCACTGGCAGGCTCTGCCCGCCGTCAGGTGGATCCGGAACAGGATAGGAAGGTTAGCGAAAAGCTCAGTCGGTCCAGCAAGGATGCCTACGAACACAGCCTGGTGATCGAGGATATTCGCGCACAGCTGCAACCGCTGTGTGCGGAGCTCGCTGTGCCGGGCGCGCCGCAGCTGATGCACACACGCGCCATGTGGCACCTCTCCACGCCAATCCGCGGCATCCTCCGCGACCCAGGCCTTACCGCACTGCAGGTGGCCTGTCGACTGCATCCGACACCGGCCCTGTGCGGATTCCCGAGCCGCGAAGCACATAAGCTGATTCAGCTGGTGGAACCGTTTGAGCGCGGTCTGTTCGGCGGTATCGTTGGTTGGTGTGATGCCGAGGGCAATGGCGAGTGGGCGGTGGCCATCCGCTGTGGCATTTTTACCGACTCCCACGCGCAACTGTTTGCCGGTGCCGGAATTGTCGAAGACTCGGACCCGGATAGTGAGTGGCGGGAAACCCAGGCAAAACTGCAGACCATGTTGAGTGCACTGGGTGTCGATCCGGAACAGCCCTGCAAAGCGAAAATTGATGCCCAGTCGGTCGGACAATCGGCCCGCGCAAAAAGCGAAGACGGCGCCCAGCAGACTGGCCACAAAGTCAGCCATGCGGCACGCAAGCATTCCGTAGATAAAGCAGGTGTGCGGGCATGAGCGATGGCGGCAACTCAACTGCGATTGATTTCGTTCCCTGGCCAGCCGTATTGGCTGACAACTACCGAGCGCGCGGTTTCTGGATCGATCGGCCGCTGACGGACCTCCTCGTGTGTGCAGGTGCTCCCGATGCAACAGCAATAATCTGTGGTGTGCGGAGATTCTCGTATGCAGAGCTCGATACACTTTCCTCGCGGTTAGCCTGTGTACTCGCCAGGCGCGGTCTGCGACGTGGACACACCGCGCTCGTGCAGTTACCCAATGTGGCCGAATTTTATGTGGTGTTTTTTGCGCTGCTGAAACTCGGCGTTGCACCGGTTAACGCTCTTTACAGTCATCAGCGACTCGAGATGACCGCTTATGCTGAACAGCTCCGTCCCGCTCTGTTAATCGGTTGTAGTCGTCACAAACTCTTTTCCAGCAGCGAGTTTTTCCGTCAGTTAAAGGCCCAGTGCCCCGATGTTCAGTTGCTGGTGCTCGGTGAAACCGAATTCGCCGAAGATCTGGCAAAACTGCTGGCACATCCGGCCCAGGCCTCCCATGAGTATCAAAGCGACTCTTTATCCCTCGCGGCATCTTCGCCTGCTTCGATAGCCCAGCAGGTCGCTTTCTTTCAGTTGTCCGGTGGCAGCACCGGCACACCGAAGCTGATCCCGCGCACCCATAATGATTACTACTATAGTGTGCGACGTAGCGCTGAGGTTTGTCGGCTATCGCAGCAAACGCGCTACCTTTGCGCGCTGCCGGCCGCGCACAATTTTCCACTCAGCTCCCCGGGCGCTCTCGGTGTCTTTCACGCGGGTGGCACCGTTGTACTGGCGGATTCTCCGGAGCCCCGACACTGCTTCGACCTGATCGCCCGCCACAAGGTCACCATGGCCGCATTGGTTCCCTCTGCTGTTGCGCTCTGGTTGGAAGCTCATCACCGGCTCAGTGATGAGCGGCCCCTGAAAAGCCTCAAGCTGCTGCAGGTTGGCGGTGCCAATTTTGCCGAATCCCTTGCCCGCCGCGTTCCCGCCGAACTTGGCTGTCAATTGCAACAGGTATTCGGCATGGCGGAAGGCCTGGTGAACTACACCCGTCTCGACGACAGCGCAGAAAAAATCTTCACCACCCAGGGATGCCCCATGAGCGATGCGGACGAGGTGCGCGTACTGGATGAGCAGGGGCGCCCGGTACCGGAAGGTGAGACCGGCCTGCTGTATACCCGGGGCCCATACACCTTCCGCGGCTACTACCGCGCGCCCGAGCAGAATGCCCGCGTGTTCGATCATGATGGATTTTACTGTTCCGGGGATCTGGTACAGCGGGATGCCGCTGGCTACCTCAAGGTGGTGGGACGGGTGAAAGACCAGATCAATCGCGGCGGTGAAAAGATTGCCGCAGAAGAAGTGGAAAACCTGCTGCTCACCCACAGCGATGTCCAGCAGGTGGCGCTGGTCGCCATCCCCGATGCGGGTCTGGGAGAAAAGAGCTGCGCCTGTGTTGTTACCGGAAATGCCAAGCTCAAACCGCCGCAGTTGCGTCGCTATCTGCGGGAGTTGGGGCTCGCCGAATTTAAGTTACCGGACCGCTTTCAGTTTCTTCGTTCCCTGCCGCTCACCGCTGTGGGCAAGACCGACAAGGTCGCGCTGCGGGCCATGATGACATCCAAAACGTTACAGAAAACTCGACAGGAAAGCGCATGACTATCCCGACGATCCAAACTTACGAAATGCCCACGGAATTGCCGCAGAACCGCGTGGCGTGGCAGCCGGATCCTGCACGTGCGGTATTGCTGATTCACGACATGCAGGATTACTTCCTGCGCTACTACGGCAAGGAAAACACACTGCTGGATACTCTGCTCGCCAATTTGATCGCCCTGAGAAACTGGGCGCGGCAGAACGGTGTCCCCGTGGTGTACACCGCCCAGCCTACCGAGCAGTCAGATGCGGAGCGCGCCCTGCTGAATGATATGTGGGGTCCGGGCCTGACCACGGCCGACCCGGCCCAGGCCGCCATCGTTGCCCCCCTGGCGCCGGAAAAACATGACACGGTGCTGGTCAAGTGGCGCTACAGCGCGTTTCAGCGTTCGCACCTGCAAACCCTGATGCAGGAGTGGGGACGGGATCAGCTGATCATCGGCGGTGTTTACGCCCATATCGGCTGTATGACCACGGCACTGGACGCGTTTATGCGGGATATCCAGCCATTTATGGTGGCCGATGCCCTGGCAGATTTTTCCCGCGGGGAACATCAGCAGGCGCTGGATTTTGTTGCCGGTCGCTGTGGTGCAGTGATTTCTACACGGGAACTGATACAGGAGAAAAATAGCGTGCAGAAGATTAGCTTTAACTGGTTGTCCGCACAAATCCTTCCGCTACTTGAGGAGGACGCCGGTGAACCGGAACGCGATGAAAACCTGATCGATTATGGGCTCGACTCGGTTCAGGTGATGCAGTTGATTGGCCAGTGGCAGCAGCTGGGGATCGAACTCACCTTCGAAGATCTCGCCCGCGAGCCAACACTGCAGGGGTGGTGGAAGCTGATTGAGCAGAAGCAGGCAGCCTGAAGAATTACACGGGAACTGACGATGGATTGGGACTTTCACGAAAAAGCCGTGTGGGTGACGGGGGCAGGTAGTGGCATCGGTTGTGCGGTGGCCCATCGTTGCCAGCAGCTGGGTGCGCGGGTCATCGGCCTTGATGTTGAAGTGAAAAACGTCGACGGCGAATTCCCGTTGCGCCAGTTGAACATTGCCGATCCATACCAGGTTGGGGCAACGGTGCGCGAACTGTTGCGCGAAAATCTCGGCCCGGACATCCTGGTCAATGCCGCCGGCGCGCTGCGCCTAGGCAGCGTGGATGCCAGTGATTTTCATCCTCTGTCTATCGACGACTGGCACAAGTGCCTCGATGTCAATGTCAGTGGTGTCTTCTATCTGTTGCGCCATCTTACCGCGCACTTCAAGCAACGTCGGCGCGGCGCGATCGTAAATGTCGCATCCAATGCCGCCCGTGTACCGCGCAAAAATATGGCGGCCTACTGTGCCTCGAAAGCGGCCTTGCAAAGCCTGAGCCACTGCACCGCTCTGGAACTTGCCGAGTATGGCGTGCGTTGCAATCTGGTAAGTCCCGGTTCCACCGATACACCCATGTTGCGGGGGATGCTTGCGGATCATACGGGGGATGCCAGTGCGGGCTATCAGCGCACCATTGAAGGCCTGCCCGGTGACTACAAGCTTGGCATTCCCCTGAAAAAAATTGCCAGCGTCGATGAAATTGCCAACACCGTGCTGTTCCTCGCCTCCGATGCGGCCAGTCATATCACCATGCAAAACATCGTGGTGGACGGCGGTGCAACACTGGCGGCCTGAAACAGAAACGAACATAGAAAGCTGAACAGAATGGAATCCACCGCAATGCGTAAAAAATTCGTTTGCCTGATTCTGAGCGGTGCGGCCCTGGTCGCCTGCGGGAAATCGCAACAGGAGCCGGCAGCCGGGGAGCGGTCAGCGCCGCCCGCGCCAGAGGTGGCGGTTGTCAGCATCACCGAACAGCCACTGGTGCTGGAGCAAACACTGCCCGCGCGCGTAGCACCGCTGCGTATCGCTGAAGTGCGCCCGCAGGTGAGTGGCATTATCGAAAAGCGGCATTTCAATGAGGGCAGTCAGGTCAGTGCCGGCGACCTGCTGTACACGATAAATTCTGATGACTATGAGGTGCAGGTGGTGCGCACCCAGGCGGATTTGGCCGGTGCCCGGGCGCGTCTGAAAAACCTGCAGAGTGAAGCGGAGCGCTACGGTGACCTGGTCAAAACCCGCGGTGTCAGTCGCCAGCAGAACGAACGGGCGCAGGCGGAGTACCAGCAGGGCCGGGCGGATGTGCAGGCCGCCGAAGCCGCGTTGCAGCAGGCGCGGCTCAACCTGTCCCGCACTCAGATTCGCGCGCCCATTGCCGGGCATATCAGCCGTACCTGGCTCACCGAGGGCGCGCTGGTTTCTGCGGACCAGAGTCAGCCTCTCGCCAGTATTCAGCAGCTGGATCCCATTTATATCGACATAGTGCAGCCGGCACAGCAGTGGCTGGAAACCCGGCAGAAACGGGTAAGCGGTGCGCTGCAATCGGCTGGCGACGAAGTCACGGTTGCGATTGCGGGGGCAGAATATACTCACCGCGGGAATTTGCGCGCGGAAGACGCGAGCGTGTCATCGGAAACCGGAGTCGTCACCCTGCGCGCCGAATTCCCCAATCCCGACGGCCTGCTGCTTCCCGGTATGTTTGTGCAGGCAAAGATTCAAGCGGGTATTGCACCGGGCGTCGCACTGGTACCGCAACAGGCGGTGCACTTCAATGGCCGTGGCGAAGCGCAGGTTTGGATTGTGGGCGATGACCAGAGTGTGGCGTTGCGCCCGGTGCAACTGCTGGCCAGTCGCGGCGATCACTGGGCGCTGGAGTCCGGCGTCAGCGCCGGAGAGCAGTTGCTGGTGGAGGGAAGCTTCAAGGTCTATCCGGGGCTTGCGGTAAATCCGGTACCCTGGAACCCGGAATCCACCGGGGAAGAGCTCGCCAGTGCGGCTAGCCCGGTGGAGTCGCGCAAGTGAATCCTATCCGGGAAAAACAATCCGCATCGACCGGTGTAGAAGCTCCGCGTTCCCCCGCACATTTTTTCCTCGTGCGCCCGGTGCTTGCTTGGGTACTGATGGTCATCGTCATGCTGGGCGGGTTGCTCGCGCTAAAAAAGCTGCCTGTGGCCCAGTATCCCGATGTGTCACCGCCGACGGTGAGCGTTTCCGCGATCTATCCGGGGGCATCCGCCGAGGTGGTGGAAGGCAGTGTGACTCAGGTGCTGGAACAGGCCCTGAAAGGCATCGACGACCTGTTGTATTTTGAGGCCAGTAGTAGTTCCAACGGCGAAGCCCGTATGCGCCTGACCTTTGCCCAGGGCACGGACCCGGATGTGGCGCAGATGCAGGTGCAAAACCGCGTGAATCAGGTCAGTTTCCGACTGCCGCGGCCGGTGCAGCAGGCGGGATTGAATGTGTCCACCCAGCAGGGCAGCTTCCTGATGGTGGCGGTTTTTTTTGATGAAACCGGTGTGCGCGACGATGCCGATCTGTCCGACTGGATCGCCACCCACGTGCTTGATGCGGTGAGTCGTGTACCCGGTGTTGGCGGTATCGAGGCGTTCGGCGCGCCCTACGCCATGCGCATCTGGCTGAAGCCGGAGCAACTGGCCGCATACGGACTGATGCCCGCGGATATTTCCCGCGCGATTGAAGCGCAAAATGCGGAGGTGCCGGTGGGGGAACTGGGAGCGCGACCTGCTAATAGTGGCCAGCAGCTCAATGTATCGGTTACCGCACTTTCCCGTTTGCGCACGGTGCAGGAATTTAACGACATCGTATTGAAGACCTCCCGCGAGGGCGCGCTGGTGCGGCTCGCGGATGTGGCGCGAGTGGAAATCGGCAGTGAGGACTACACCACCACATCACGCTTCAACGGTAAGCCCGCGTCCGGTCTTGCGGTCAATCTTGCCCCCGGTGCCAATGCGGTGGTTACCGCGGATGCGGTGCGCGCACGCATTGCACAATTGCAGACGGGTTTCCCACCCGGAGTGCAGGTGTTTTACCCGGAGGATGCATCGCGCTTCGTCAAGCGTTCCATCGGCGAGGTGGTGAAAACTCTGGGGGAAGCGGTGCTGCTGGTAGTGCTGGTGATGTTTGCCTTTCTGCGCAACTGGCGCGCCACCCTGATTCCCGCCATTACCATTCCGGTGGTGGTGCTGGGCACCTTCGGCATCCTCGCCCTGTGTGGTTTTTCCA
The DNA here is from genome assembly GCF_021165935.1 of Microbulbifer elongatus. NCBI lineage: Bacteria > Pseudomonadati > Pseudomonadota > Gammaproteobacteria > Cellvibrionales > Microbulbiferaceae > Microbulbifer > Microbulbifer elongatus. The sequence goes on from NZ_CP088953.1 coordinate 1,130,002, forward strand.
TTAACACGCTGACCCTGTTCGGACTGGTGCTGGCGATTGGGCTGCTGGTGGATGATGCCATTGTGGTGGTGGAAAACGTCGCGCGCATCATGGCCGAGCGCAACCTGGATGCCGCCACCGCCACGCGGGAATCCATGGATGAAATTACCCCGGCGCTGGTCGGCATCACCCTGGTGCTGGGCGCCGTGTTTTTACCCATGGCCTTTTTCCCCGGCTCCGTGGGCGTTATTTACCGGCAGTTTTCCGTCACCCTGGTAAGCGCCATGGCGCTGTCCGCGCTGGTGGCCATCGCCCTTACCCCGGTGCTGTGTGCGCGTCTACTGAAACACAATCCGCAAAAAGTGCACGCCGCGAAAAAGCCTTCGAAACACGGGTTTTCTGCGCTGTTGAATAAAGTGCTGGCACGCCCCGGTCGCTTCGCGGTGATTTATGCACTGTTACTGGGTGCGGTTTTCTGGGGTTACCAGCGGTTGCCCGGCTCCTTCGTGCCCGAGGACGATCAGGGAACGGTAATGGTGCGTTATGGCCTGCCTCCTGGTGCCACCTATACCCGCACCGCGGCCCTGGTGGAAAGCATCGAGAATTATTTTCTTACCGAAGAAAAAGCGAATGTCGCCGGCATCTATACCGTGTCCGGATTCAGCTTTGGCGGTGCCGGACAGAATGCCGGTATTGCTTTTATACCACTGGTGGACTGGGACCAGCGCGAAGGGGCGGAGAATACTGCCCAAGCCATCGCCGCCCGTGCAACCGGCGCCTTGCGACAGCTGCGCGACGCGCGGGTATTCGCCACGGTGCTCCCCCCCATTGATGGCCTCGGTGACAGCAGCGGCTTCGAGTTCTGGTTGCAGGACGCCGATGCCGAGGGACACGAAGCCCTGGCCAGTCGCGCCCGGGCCCTGGTGCAACAGCTGGAAGGCAGCGCACCGCTGTTGTTTGCCGACAGCGGCGGTGCCGAGACCAGCCCGGTGCTGCGCATCGACATCGACCGTCACCGCGCGGCGGTACTTGGGCTGGATCTGGATGATGTGAATTCCACACTCGGCACCGCCTGGGGCAGTGCCTACGTCAATGATTTCGTGCACCGCGGGCGCGTGAAAAAAGTCATTCTGCAGGCGGATGCCAATGCCCGCGCTGCGCCGGAAGATCTGCACCAGTGGTATGTGCGCAACCGCAGTGGCGAGATGACCCCGTTCAGCGCCTTTGCCAGCAGCCGCTGGGATGCAGGGCCTGCGGAAATCACCCGCTTTAACGGTATGCCGGCGATGATGATCACTGGCGCCGCCGCACCCGGTGCCAGCTCCGGTGAAGTACTGGCGGAGGTGGAACAGGAAGCACTGGGGCTCGGCGAGACGCATTACGCCTGGAGTGGCCTGTCGTATCAGGAGAAGATTTCCAGCGGCCAGGCACCGCTGCTGTACGGTGTATCGATCCTGTTTATTTTTCTGTGCCTGGCGGCGCTGTACGAGCGCTGGTCGATCCCGCTCTCGGTATTGCTGGTTATTCCCGTGGGGCTTTCCGGCGCGGTGCTTGCCGCAAACCTGTTGGGGTTGCCTCACGATATTTATTTCCAGGTGGGGGTTCTGACCACCATTGGTCTCACCGCGAAAAATGCCATTCTGGTTGTGGAATTCGCCGAGCAGGCGCGGGCTCAGGGCGACTCGCTGTTAAACGCGGTTCGCCGCGCGGCACAGCAGCGTCTGCGGCCGATCCTGATGACCTCTCTCGCATTTGGTGTCGGTGTATTGCCGCTGGCACTGGCCACCGGCCCCGGGGCCGCGGGCCAGCGCGCCATTGGCACCAGTGTGCTTGGTGGCGTGGTGTCCGCGACACTGCTGATTCTCTTTCTGGTGCCCCTCTGCCATCTGCTGGTGGCGCGCGTCAATCAACGGCTGGCGCAATTTCTTGAGAGCCGGTTGCGTAAAAGTGTGCAACCGGATGAAGCAGTGCCCCCTCACAGCGCCGAGGTAAATTCCCAATGCTGATACTACTGACCGCCAGTCTTATCGCTGGCGCCACGTTGCTGTATCTGTGCCACCGCCATCAGGGCTGGCTGATGCAGCCGCTGTCTGGAAGCTGGCGGTGGCTCGGCTGGTTCCTGGTCGCTGGCACTCTGGCACTCGCCTGCTGGGTGTACCCGATTAACACCGCGATTCTTGCCTGGATGGTGGGCCTGATGTTGTTGTGGGGCACGCTGCCGTTTGTGCCGCTGGTTCGACAGCGGGAGGAAGGAGGTGCGCGTGAGCGCTGAAGAAACTGTCCTCGCTGGCACGGAAAAACCTGAGCGAAACGCAAAGGCCAAATCCATACCCACACGAAAAGCCAAACCCGCAGCCAGGCCCGGCAAGCTGCAGCCGGACTGGTGGAGTAAAAGTTTCGCCGGTGCTGTTCTCGGTCTGACCCTGGCACTGGCCCTGTCCGGCCTGTTTGCCTGGTATGGCCCCGGCGGCATCGACGCACCGGACAAGCGCCAGTTTGTGATGTGGAGTATCGCTCCCCTGTGGGTGATTGCGTTCAGTCTTGTATTTCTGATCCCCACCGGGCGGCGCGCACTGCTGATGATGGGGGCGCTGAATCTGGTGGCATTCGGGTTGTTGTTTGCAACCACATACATACATAGTGGAGGTCTGCAGTGAAAGTGCGCAGCGATATTTTAAAGGTCTACCGCAGCCTGCATACCTGGGTGGGGATCACCACTGGACTGCTGCTGTTTATCGGATTTTTCGCCGGTGCCATCACGATGTTCAAGCAGCCACTGGACCGCTGGATCAGCCCGCCGGACCAGCGCCTGCCCTGGGTGGAGGTTGCGCAGCTCGGCAGCCTGGTGGCGCAGACCCTGCAGCAACACGAATCCGCACGGCGGGAGTTCAAACTCTATCCCGTCCAACGGGAAGATCTGACGGCGCCGATGCAGTGGAGTGCTTCCGGCGGCGGGCGCGGACTCAAGCTATCCGACACCCAAACGCTGGCCAGCCTGGATGAGCAGGGGCAGCTGATTACCGACACCCAGACGCCTTCCAAGTTTGGCCGGCTGGTGGATATGCTGCACCGCACCGGCGGAATCCCCGGAGATTTCGATGGTGAATATATTGGTATCTGGATTCTCGGGATTGCCGGTGTGCTGTATTTCCTCGCTCTGGTATCCGGCCTGATCCTGTTGCTGCCGACCCTGGTGAAAGATTTTTTTGCGGTGCGCCGGGGTAAAAACAAAAAACGCTTCTGGCTGGATGCTCACAATGTGGTGGGCATCACCAGCCTGCCATTTCATGTCGTGATCAGCCTGACGGTTATCGTATTTGCGTTTCACGATCAGTTCTACGATGCGTTACGGGACGTGGTATACCCGCAATCCAACACCGTGCGCGCAGCGTCAACCACAGCCTATACGACGGACAGTTTGCTGCCGCCGTCGGCACTGATTGCCCGGGCCAAAGCGGAAGCGCCGGATTTTGAAGTTACCGAAATGCTGTACCTGGGGCTCGAATCCCCGCGGCCTTTTGTGCGCCTCTCCATCTATAACGCCGAGGCTCTGGTGCATGGTCCTATCACCGGTTATGTGGGTTTCCATCCCTACACCGGAGAATTGGTGATGACCTCGATGCTGCCGGGCAAGGCAGAAGGCTGGGGTGCAATCGTGAACTATTTCTTCGCCCTGCATTTCGGCAGCTTTGGCGGCAATCTGGTGCGTTGGATTTACTTTCTCCTCGGACTCAGCGGTGCCTTCCTGTTCTATTCCGGCAATCTATTGTGGATTGAAACCCGCAGGAAAAAGCAGCGCAAAAATGACACGCGCCTGCCAACACAGCCACTGAATCTCCGTCTGATGGCGGCGGGTACCGTGGGCGTCTGTTTCGGTTCTATCATCGGTGGCTGCCTCGCCATGGTTGCCGGCAAATGGGCACACGGCATTGCTGAAAATATCAATCATATTTACCTGTGGGCGTACTACGCGAGCTTCCTGCTGGCGGTGGGTTACGCCTTGTGGCGGGGCGCGGCAAGAGCCAGCTGGCGATTGCTTGCCGCCTGTGCCTTGAGCTGCCTGCTGGTTCCCGTCACTTCCTTTATCGCACTGGCCTTTCCGCAAACCGGCTTGTGGATAAACACCAGCAGCGCCGCGCTGGCTGTGGATGCTACCGGGTTTGGATTTGCGCTGGCTTTCGCGTTTGCCGCGGTACACAGCCGTAAACGCGCTTTGAATGGAAGCCGTGACAGCATCTGGACCGAACAGGATACGCCCGCTGTTCCCGCACAGAAAAATAGTGCACTCGAAGAGTTTGAAGACCCGAAGGAGGTGGCTGCATGACCGCAATGCCCGCACAGCAGTTTCGATTTGATGGCGAGACCATTGGCAGTGAAGACTGGTGGCGCGCCCTGGCCCATCGCGGCCTGCCACTGAAAAGCGATGTCACCTCGAGTGAGCAGACTCTGACCTTCTTCTGGCGGCAGCGCGCGGATACGGAAATTGCCAAGGTATTTATCGAAGTAAACTCCCACACGCCGCACCCGGTAAGAGACACTCCCACGGAGATGCAGCGCTGGGGGAATACCAATGTCTGGTACTGGCAGACCCGCCTGCAAAAAGACTGGTGTGGAAGTTATTTCTTTTTACCGGCGCGGCCATCGGATCTGCCACTGCCGGAGAAGCTTGAAGGCAGTAAACGACGCAACTGGTGGCTGGACCTGATCGACCGCCGCGCCAGCGCCGACCCGTTCAATCCAATTCGACCTCACAACGGCGCCTGGGGGCGCCCCCTGTCCGGTATCTACCCGGATGGTATCCAGTGGCTGGATCTGCAGCCGCAAAGCCAGTTGCAAACGATTGCCTGGCACAGCGAACGCCTGAACAACCAGCGCAACGTTTGGCTATACCGTACGGACAGTAAAAAGCCGCAAAAGGAATTGCCCTTGGTGCTGCTGCTGGACGGCAACTACTGGCACACCCAGGACAATTTTCTGGGCGAGCTGGACCAGCGCACCGAGCGCGGGGAAATACCACCTGCGGCCTACCTGATGATCGACGCCGTGGATAACGAACACCGCGGCAACGAACTCCCGTGTAACAACGAATTCTGGTTGGCTCTCCAACAAGAGCTATTGCCGCAAGTCGCACAGATCACACCGATCACCAACAAGCCGCAACAGACACTGGTAGCCGGCCAATCTTTTGGCGGCCTCGCGTCGGTATGGGCAGCGTTGAACTGGCCCGAACGTTTTGGCAAGGCTTTCAGCCAGTCCGGTTCTTTCTGGTGGCCTCTTGCCAATACCGCGCACTTTCAGCCCGCATTGCTCGATAGTCTCGAAGGCTGGGTAAACACGGCGATAGCTAAATCAGCGGATATGCAGCGTCCACGGATTTTGTTGGAAGTGGGCTTGTACGAACCGCATATGCTCAAAGACAACCGTGCGCTGCGGGATGTATTGAAAGCCCGGCAGTTCCCAATCCGTTACCGCGAGGTGCCAGGCGGTCACGACTGGCTGTGTTGGCGGCGGACCCCTGGTGGATGGAATTGTGGAAATACTCGGCACCTGAGGTATCCCTGCTTGAGCGAGCGCATTGGCGGTGGATCACTGGGTGCTGGTTTTTGGAACCGCTGTGAACCCGTCCCTGGGCGCTGCGGCGCAAACATCCTGTTTGCGACGCTTCCAAAAACCAGCACCCAGCACTCCACCTTCTATTTTGACGCTTCTACATCGAGTCAGGTTTTTAATCCGATCTCGATTTCTTAGCGCGACTTTTTGAATGTTTCAGAGGTAAGTACATGAACAGCGAAAACTATACCAACCCCTTCGACAGTGACGCCCATTCGTTTCTGGTACTGAAAAATGCCAATGGCGAGTACAGCCTGTGGCCCGAGTTTAGGGCTGTGCCCGCCGGCTGGGAAAGGATGCATGGCCCGGATACGCGGGAAGCCTGTAGTGACTACGTGGATGCACACTGGCACTCCATCAATCCATTTGCAGAAACAGTCAATGCAGAGGTGCCCGCATGAGCGAGCAGTGGATACCGCTCACCAGCACCCAGGAAGGTATCTGGTATGCGGACAAGGTTTCCAGTGATCACACCACCTATGTGATTGCCCATTGCCTGGAACTGCCCGGTGATATTGATGTTGCGATATTACGGGATGCTATCGGCCTCGGCCTGAGCGAAGCCGATACGGTGACGGCCATCTTTGACAGCGAAAAGCCGCGTCAGCGCCTGCAGGGTCAGTCTGAAAACCCGATTCCGGAGGCGGAATTTTCTGATCTCACCAGTGAAGATCACGGTGCGCAAAAAGCCTGGGATGAAATCAGAAACGACACGCGCCAGCCGCTGGATGCTACCGGGAACCAAGCGCTCACCTGCCAGCGTATTTATCGTGTGCTCGACAATAAAGGCACAACAAAAACCCTCTGGTACCAGCGCTATCACCATATCAATCTCGACGGCTACAGCTTTGCCACGCTTACCCGCCGTATCGCAGAAATTTACACTGCGATGGTGCGCTGCCAGCCTATCGGAGAGTGCCCTTTTATCGGTGCTGACGCCGTGGTGCAGGATCAGACCGAATACAAGGCCTCCGCGAAATGGGCAAAAAACCGCGATTTCTGGAGTGCCTATCTGGACGATGCGCCGCAGCCTGCTAGTCTCAGGGCGCGCCCGATCACCAGCGATAACCAGGCGCTTTCGAATTTACCGGTCAGCAATGGTGAGCATCACACTGTTGATCTGCCGGAAAATACGATGGCGCGACTGCACCAGTGTGCACAGGAGCAGGGTGTGCGGCTGGCGGCGCCGGATCTGTTGATGGGCTTGCTGGTTGCCTATCTCGCGCGGATCAGTGGGCAATTCCACCAGATCGTTGGGGTGCCATTTATGGGGCGCATGGGTTCGGTGGCGATCCGTTCGCTGGCCCCGGTGGTCAATGTATTGCCGGTGAAGGTGCACCTGGACGCCGGCATGGATCTGATCGCCTGCGCCACCGCCTTCAAGAAAGCGCTGGCACAGGTGCGCCCACACCAGCGTTATCCGGCGGAGCAGATTCAGCGAGAGCGTTCACAAGGCAGCGCAGGCCAGTCGCTTTACGGCCCGGTCATTAATTACAAGCCGTTTGATCTGGCTGCAGATTTTGCCGGTTGCGTGGCGCACACCCATGCCCTGGCCACCGGCCCCGTGGACGATCTGGAAATTGGTGTGCTGGTCCACGGCAGAGGTGAAGGAGGAGGTAAGGGAGGAAGTAAGGGCGAACACAATCGGTTGCAGCTGGATCTGCGCGCGGATAGTCGCCGTTACAGCGCCGAGGATCTGCAGCGCCACGGTGCGCGCCTGCGTGCGGCTGTGGATAACTGGCTGTCGCAGCCTGCGCAGACACTTTCCCAATTGGATTTTCATGCGCCCGGTGAGCAGGCGGAGATCGCCCGTTGGTCACGGGGGCGACGTTTTGGCCTGGACGCCGCGCGTCACACCATTGCCGACTGGTTGACCTTTCAGGCCGAGGAGCGGCCGCGTGGGCGCGCACTGGTTTTTTCCAGCGCGAATTCCGCCACGGCCCGCAGTCTCAACTTTCTCGAGTTGCAACAAGCGGTGGCCCGATTAACCCGGTTGCTGATTTCGCGCGCTATGGGCCCGGGCAAAGTCGTTGCGCTGGCTGCGCCGCGCTCCGTGGAATCGGTGGTGGCCATTTTTGCGGTACTGAACAGCGGTGCGACCCTGTTGCCCATTGATTTGGAATACCCCGCCGAGCGCATTGAAGCCATGTGCGAGGACGCCTGCCCGTCCCTGTTATTGGCCAGCGCGGATTCGCAGATCGAAGCGGGCCCGGATAGTCCACTGTGCAAGGTTACGCGGCTGAATCTGGACCAACTTCAGGCTGAGCTGGAACCCATATCCGGCGCACCGCTTACCCAGGAGGAGCGGCTTGCACCTATTACCCAGGACACCATCGCTTATGTGATTTTTACCTCCGGCAGCACCGGTCGCCCCAAAGGGGTGATGAATACCCAGGGCGCGCTGCTGAACCTGTTCCAGTCCCACCGCGAGAGTTATTTGTTACCGGCGGTCGCGCGGCTGGCGGAGCGGGAACCCGGGCGCAGCCTGCGTGCGGCGCACACCCACACCTTTTCATTCGACTCTTCCTGGGTGCAGTTTTTCTGGTTGCTGCTGGGGCAGGAACTGCATATGTTTGATGAAGAGTTGCGCCGGGACGCAGAGGGGCTGGTGCAGAAAATCCAGCAGCAGCGTATCGACGCGCTGGATCTGCCGCCGTCGCTACTCGCCCAGATGCTCAACTGTGGCCTGTTTGCCGCGGGTAAACACCGACCGCTGCTGCTTGCCATTGGTGGCGAAGCGGCGCCTGCGGCGCTGTGGCAACAGTTGCGCACTCAACAGCGCGCACAGCCGTGGCTTGATGCGCAAAACCTGTATGGCCCGACGGAGTACACCGTGGATGCACTGCGCGCACCGATTGCAGAAAGTGCACAGCCGGTTGTTGGGCGGCCCGTAGGCAATACCGCGGTGTACGTGCTGGATGCCCATCTACAGCCGTTACCAGTGGGTGCTGTTGGCGAGCTGTACCTGAGCGGTGCCGGTCTTGCCCGCGGCTATCTGGCTCGAGGTGGCCTCACTGCCGGACGCTTTATTGCCGATCCGTTTGCCAGTAGCAGCGACAACGGTGTGCGCATGTATCGAACCGGTGACCTGGTGCGCTGGAACAGCAGCGGGCAACTGGAATTTCTCGGTCGCAGTGACGACCAGATCAAAGTGCGCGGCCACCGGGTGGAGCTCGGGGAGGTGGAAAATGCCCTGTCGCTTTTGCCACAGGTAGAAAGTGCCGTAGTGATTGCCGAGCCGGTCAATCACTCCCATCGCCTGATTGGCTGCTGTGCGATTCCCGGTGTTGGCGCCAGTGAACGTCACGGGCGCGCGCAGGATCTGCAGGCGCAGCTGCGCAAGCAGTTACCGGAATACGCGGTACCGGCATTGCTGCTGGTACTGGATAACCTGCCGCGCAATATGAGCGGCAAGGTCGATCGCCGCGCGCTGTTGCAGCTGGCGCGGGAGAACATTCGGATCGGCAGTGGCGCAGGTGAGCCGCCGCGTACCGCCGGTGAAAAACTGTTGTGCGAGGCCATTGCCGAGGTTCTCCAGTTATCCCCGTTGCTGGGATCACTTCAAGGTGTCGGCGCTGAAGACGATTTCTTCTCGCTCGGTGGCGACTCGATTACCGCAATTGTGCTGTGTACCCGCCTGCGGGATGCGGGCCAGCTGCTGAAGCCCAGCCAGATTTTCTCCCTCCGCACAGCGCGGCAGCTGGCGTTGCAATTGCAGCCGCTGCAAGCAGAAAAAATTGCTGCGGGTTGGTCGCTGCCGGCGCAGGAGGAGGAATCCCTGCGCGCCCGCCACGGTGACTTTGAAGATGCGGCACCGGTGCTGCCACTGCAGCAGGGGATGTTGTTCCATGTGCAGGCAACCTCGAACACCACTCCCGGTGCCGAGCACAATAGTGCCTATAACGCATTCACTCGCCTGACGTTAAAAGGTGCCCTCGACCCATCGCGCCTGCAGCGCGCATTAAATGCGGTCCTCACCCGCCACCCGCAACTGGCTGGCCTGTTCGACAGCGAAACCTGCGATGAGCCGCGCTTTCTGTTGCCGCCTTCATCGGCGTTGCAATGGCCCTGGCGCAGTGAGGATCTCAGTAATCAGACACCGGTTATTCGCGCGCAACGGCTACAGGAAATCGAGCGGGAAATGCTGGAGCAGCAGTATCCCGCCGACCGCTTCGCTGGCATGCTCGGCGCGGCGCTGGTACGCACCGGCAATACCGATTACCGGTTGCTACTGGTGACCCATCATCTGGTGATCGACGGCTGGTCCACACCGCTGCTACTGCAGGATCTGATTTCCGCATACCGCGAAGATCGCGCGCAACTGCCGCCACTGCCGGTGGGTTATGCACAGGTGGTGGGTGCGCTGGCCGCGCGGGATAACACCGGGGCCCGCGCACTCTGGCAGCGGCTGCTCGACGGTGTGCAGCCCTGCGTGCTATTCGAACAGGCGGATACAGCTGCGCCGGTTGCCGAATTTGCACTGCAGCTTCCCGCGGAACAAACCGCACAATTGAATCGTGAAATCCGTGCCCGCGGACTCACTCTGAATGCGGTCATGCAGGGCGTGTGGGCGCAACTGCTCTCCGGTCTCAGCGGCCGTGAGGATATTGTAATTGGTACACCGGTATCCGGGCGCACTGCGCCCATTGCCGGTATCGAAGATCAGGTGGGCCTGTTCCTGAATACCCTGCCGGTGCGGGTGGCGCTGGACCCCAGTGCCAGCCTGTGGGCGCAGACCGGCCTGATCCAGCAGCGTCACAGCGAAGTGCTGGAAAACGACGGGCTCGGGTTGGTTGAAATCCAGCAGCTTGCCGGCAGCGGCCAACTGTTCGATACATTACTGGTGGTAGAAAATTATCCCCTTTCCACTGGGCCGGACAGCCGTTATCTGGATCAGCAGCTTACCGGCACCGACGGCGAACCGCTGGTGGTGGGAGATATTCACAACCGCGGCTACAGCCACTACCCCCTGGCACTATTGGTGATTCCCGGTGAGGAACTGACTCTGCTGGTGGAAAACCGCGGGGCGGTAGCTGATGCCGCCTGGATTGCCGAGCGCGCCCGCGACCTGTTGATCGGATTAATTGAGCAGCCCGAGCGGCCGTTGCAGCAAACCCCGCTGTTATCCGCATCGGAGCAACTGCTGATTGATGGGGTCAATGACACCGAGTTACCTCTGCCCGCCCGCACCCTGCGGGATTTACTGCACGCTCAGGCCAGACACTCCCCCGATGCGCCGGCCCTTGTGGATGCACGGGATGCGCTGAGTTACAGCGAAGTGCGTACCCAGGTGCAGACCCTGGCCAGAGAATTGGTCGACGCCGGTGTGCGCCCCGGCGGTATTGTCGCCGTGGCACTGCCGCGCTCGGTGCGATTGAGCCTGGCGTTGCTGGCAGTGATCGAGGTGGGCGCTGCATACCTGCCGCTGGATCTCGGTTATCCCGACGAGCGTCTGGAGTTTATGTTGCAGGATGCCGATGCGAAGTTGCTGATTACCGATGGCGAACAGCGCGCGCGGTTTGCTGCGCTTTCATCGACACCGCTGCTGGTATTCGATCATTTGCGCGAACCGCCGGCGCATAGCGAATTCCCATTGCCGACACTGACCGCAGCGCATCCCGCCTATCTCATATATACGTCGGGCACCACTGGCCGCCCCAAGGGGGTGCTGGTCACACACAGCGCGATCGTCAATCGTATTCTGTGGATGCAACAGCAATATGTGCTGACCAGTGAGGATGTGGTGCTGCAGAAAACGCCCTGCAGTTTCGATGTGTCCGTGTGGGAGTTCTTCTGGCCACTGATGGTGGGTGCGCGCCTGGTGATGGCGGAGCCGGACGCTCACCGGGACCCGCAACAGCTGGCGCAAACCATCGATCATTTCGGTGTGAGCTGCCTGCACTTTGTGCCTTCGATGCTCGCGCTGTTTACGGAACATTTTTCTTCAAGTGCCGAAAAAAGTTGCCCCAGCCTGCGCCTGGTGTTTGCCAGCGGCGAAGCACTGACCCGCGCCCATGCGGACGCCTTTGCTGCGCGTTTTGGTGCCCAATTGCACAACCTATACGGCCCCACCGAGGCGGCGGTGGATGTGAGTTACTTTTCTGCGCTCACTGGGGATTTCAGCGGTGCCGGTGCGGGCGTGCCCATAGGTCGGCCGGTGTGGAATACCCAGCTGCGGGTACTGGATCACCGTCTGCGCCCGGTACCGGTGGGAGCGACCGGCGAGTTGTATCTGTGTGGTGTGCAACTGGCGTTGGGCTATCTCGGTCGCGCCGGGCTCAGTGCCGGACGTTTCGTCGCTGACCCCTATAGCAGCACACCGGGCGCGCGCATGTATCGCACCGGTGATCTGGTGCGCTGGTTGCCCGGCGGCGATATTGAATATCTGGGTCGCGCCGATGACCAGATAAAAATTCGCGGGCTGCGGGTGGAGCTGGGAGAGATAGAAACGCAATTGTTGGCGATGCCGGAAATTGCCAATGCGGTGGTCAGCGCGATCAGTTTGGGGACGGAAGAAAACCCGGTCATGGACAGCCGCCAACTGGTGGCCTACCTGATCGCCTCCCAGGATTCCAAACCGCCGGAAATTGCGGTGATCACTGCGCATCTTGCCGCCAGTCTGCCAGCGCATATGGTACCGGTGGCTTACGTATTTATGGATGCGTTTCCCCTCAGCGCCAACGGCAAGCTGGATCGCCGTGCGCTACCCCTGCCGGAAGCTGTGGCAGATCAACAGCGAGACGGGCGAATGCCCGCCCGGGGTGTGGAGTCCCGTATCGCGGAAATTTTTGCCCGACTACTGCAGCGGGAACAGGTATTCGCCGATGACGATTTCTTTGCGCTTGGCGGGCACTCGCTGCTGGCCATGCGCCTCGCGGCAGAAATTCGTCGCGAGCTGCAGCGTCCGGTCAGTGTGGGTCAGATCATCACTGCGCCTACGGTGGAACAGTTGGCGGCGAACCTGAAACTGTCGGAAATGTTGAGTGACTTTGGGTCTGAGGGTTTCGATGCGGTGTTGCCGTTACGCGCGGGCTCAGGGAAACCGCTGATCTGTTTTTACCCCGGCTCCGGCTTTGCCTGGCAGTACTCGGTACTGACCCGCTATATCGACAGCGAGCGCCCGGTGATGGGTTTGCAGTCGCCGCGCCCCGGAGGGCTGATCGCCACCAGCGCGGATATGGAGGCGCTGATTGCGCGGCAGCTGGAGATTGTACGGCGGGTGCAGCCGACGGGGCCTTATTACCTGCTGGGCTATTCGCTGGGCGGTTCTGTGGCATACGGGGTGGCGGCGGCGTTGCGGGCGCTGGGTGAGGAGGTGGCGTTTCTCGGCCTTCTCGATACTTACCCGGCGGAGGTGCACGACTGGTCTGATCCTGAAGGTGCCGAGGCGGCCGTGGGCGCGGAGCGGGAGCAGACGCAGTTGTTGCAGGAGGCGTTTGCCGGTGGCGATGGGTCGGAAGACGAGTCGTTGCGGGCAGAGCGGGAGGCAATTCTGCAGCAGATTTTTGCCAATTATCAGGATGCGGTGCGGTTGTTGTCACAAGCGCGTACGCCGGTTTATGACGGGCGGGTGACATTATTCGTAGCGGAGCAGTCGCTGCCCGAGTACATCAATCCTGAGGAAGATTGGCGACCTTTGGTTGGCGCGCTGGATGTGCACCGCCTTGCTGAGCGGGCGCACGATGACATTCTCTCGCCAGAGTCGCTGGAGACTTTGGGGCCTTTGCTGGATCGGTTGATAAAGGAGTCTGAGGTTGCCAGTCCTGAGAGCCTGGATCTGTCTGAGACCGCGTAAGTTCTTTTGCTGGTCGGGTGGCAGCAAAGTCCCGGGTGTAGGTTTTCGGGACCGCTGTAAACCCATCCCTGGGCGCTGCGGCGCAAACATCCTGTTTGCGACGCTCCCAAAAACCTACACCCGGGATTTTGCTTTCACAACAGGCCTCGTAACTTCGTAGGGTGGATACGCAAAGCGCATCCACCAAAATTTAGAAAATATTCTCAATTGCTATGTCTAAGAAAAGTATCTTCGTCGATTTTTCCATCCTGAAAACCAACCGGCATTTCAGAAATGTTTTTATCGCCCGCACCATTTCCCTGTTGGGCCTGGGCATGTTGTCGGTGGCAATTCCGCTGCAGACCTACGAGTTGACCAAAGACAGTTTTCATGTAGGCCTGGTGATGGCCATTGAGGGTATCGGACTGTTTGTGGGCTTGTTGTGGGGAGGCGTATTGGCAGATCAGTACGATCGGAAAAAACTGATTCTGTTTGCGCGCTCGACCTGTGGCATCGGTTTTCTCGGGCTTGCGCTCAATGCGTGGTTGCCAGAACCTCAGCTGTGGGTGCTGTATGCACTGGCGGCATGGGATGGTTTCTTTGGCGCGCTGGGGGTGACGGCGCTGTTGGCAGCGATGCCGTTTATCGTGGGGCGCGAGCATCTGGTGCAGGCGCGGGCGGTGAGTATGGTGTCGATGCGTCTGGCCACGGTGATTTCGCCGGCGCTTGGCGGGGCGATCATTGCGGCGAGTCATGTGGGCTGGAACTATCTACTGGCGGCGCTGGGAACCGGGTTGACGCTGATTCCGCTGCTCGGTCTGCCGCGTATGCAGCCGCCGCCGATGGCGTCGCACAATCCACTGCGGGCGCTGGCGGATGGGTTTGTGTTTATCTGGCGCAGTCCGGTGGTGCTGGCAGTAGTATTGCTGGGTACGCTGGTGACCCTGATCACCGGGGTGCGGGTGTTGTTTCCGGCCTGGGTGGAGACGATATTTGCCGGTGGCGCGTTTGAGCTGGGGCTGTTTTATGCGGCGGTGCCAGTGGGGGCGACGCTGGGGGCGTTGGTGAGTGGCTGGGCGAACCATGTGCGGCGGCCCGGCGTGGTCATGGCGCTCACGGCGCTTGGCGCCTTTGCGGTACTGGCGGTGTTGGGGCTGAATGCCAACTTGCCCGTGGCTCTGGTGCTGCTGGCGGCATTTGGCTATCTGGTGTCGATTACCGGGCTGCTGCAGTACGGTCTGGTGCAGGAGGCGACGCCGGACCAGTATCTGGGGCGGGTGAATGCCATCTGGATGGCGCAGGATGCCAGTGGAGACTCGCTGGGCAGCGTGGGCGCGGGGGCCCTGGGGAAATTTTTGTCGACGTCCCTGAGTATTTTTGCCTTGGGCGCGGTGAGCTTCGGCCTGGCACTGCTGCTCTGTGCGATGTTTGGCACGCTGCGGTCGTTCGGTAAAGAAGCGCAGGAGGTAAGCAGTTCTGGAGAAGACTCTGATGCGGCAGGCAACCGGAAAGAATTTGCCTCGGGATGACCGGGGTTTTATTGGCCAGGTTGAATCTCAGGTGGATCCGCGTACCGGCGTGCGCATGGTCAGCTGTACTTTTGAGGTAGACAGGTATCATCCATGCTGCTACGACGTATTGGGTATCGCGATGCCTCCGTCGATCAGACGCTCGGTGCCTAAACGGCAGGCTGAGTTTCTCGCCGGCCGCTATGCGGGAGCGCTGGCGTTGCAATATCTGCCATCGGTGCACAATCAGTGTGTCCAGATCGGTATTGGCGCACAGCGCAACCCACTCTGGCCCAGTGGTGTGGTCGGTTCTATCTCCCATGTGGCCGGCATGGCAGTGTGCGCGGTAGCCCCCAGTGCAGAAATGGATTTTCTTGGTATCGACGTGGAATTGTGGATGTCCGCCAAAACTTGTCGTGAGGTGGCGAGTACTATCTCTACCGGTCGGGAACGGGATCTGTTCCAGGCTGAGGGTATGTCCGAGCACGTGGCTCTCACCCTGATCTTTTCCGCGAAAGAGAGCCTGTTCAAGGCGCTTTACCCCGCAGTGCAGGATTTCTTTGGCTTTGAGGTGGCGGAAGCATCCGAGCTGTGTCTTGAGAGTAAGATATTGACACTGCGATTGAGCGAGTGCTTTGCCCAAACACATAGCTTACAGAGGGAGTATGTGTGCCATTTTACCCTCGCGGAGCAATGCGTGCAGTCGGTTGTCTGTGGGGGGGTACCGGGGCGCGCGAGCACTCGCTTTATCAAGTGATATCGCCTCGTAATACCCGCAAGGCCCAGCGGCAGAATACACCTGTCATTGCTGTCGATATCCGGTGTGGCGACACGCGCTGCTGGTCTCGGGGCTTAGCGCCTGCAACTTATATGATCGGTTTACGGTCATGCGATGGTCGCGGTCACCTGGGGTAGTGTGATGAAAGGTTGTCGTAGTACATGCCTGACTCTGACCCGGTGCATGGGTCACTCTGGCTCAAGTGTGTGGTAGCAATAGCGGTGGTGAATGTCTCTACCAGTTGCGGAATCTGTTTCTGAGCGATGAAGACCTGGATCGCGACCTTGAGGCGCCTATACGTGCGCAGCCGGCTCTGGGGCAGTTGGAGCGGAATTTATGATCTGATGTTTGGGAAATATTGCGGAATAATGATTAATATGGCGCGAAAATGGTGCAATAGTACGGGTAGTTGTTGTGCTGAATGACAAATTGCTCGAACTTTGTGCGTTCCTTGTACGATTGACCGATAATTGACCATTGTATAGGGTGCGTGTTTCGTACATCGGGTGCACCCGAAATTAGTCCCTTTCGAGGATTCGATATGGTTTCCAGTAGCGGAGCTGGCGAGAATTTTTCCGCTGCTTCCCCCCGCAAGCCAGCGGCAACCAACAAGAAGGCGGAAAAGCGTGAGATCGCCAAGGCGAAGATCCTGAATGCCACTCTGGACCTGATTGCCCGCAAGGGGCTTGCTGCTCTGTCGCACCGTTCCATTGCCAGTGAAGCCGGTGTGCAGTTGGCGATGACGACCTATTACTTCGGTACCATCGACAATATTCTGGTTGCGGCGTTCGACGAGTACTGCAAGTCGATGCAGCCGGTGAACGAGGATCTGCGGCGGGCGCAGCATGAGCTGTTGTCCCGCTCTGTTGATAGCAACGGAGCCTTAAAGGATCGAACGCAATATATCGAAGGGGTCGCCGAGGTCTTCGCACAGCTGATTGATACCGGGCCCACCGCCCGTCTGCGGCAACTGCGCATCGAATGCCAATATCTGTACGAGCAGCATCCGTCCGCTGCCCTGGCGGAAAAAATTCACGGATACAATGACTGGCTCTCGGGTATCGCCCGCGAATTTATCGAGCCGCTGGGAACCGACGCGCCGGAGCTGGATGCACAGATGTTTATGTGGATGGTGCAATGCCTGGAGTTTTCCGCGGTCACCAGTGTCGGTATCGACGGCGCCAGCAGTCGCCAGGTGTTGTTGCGCATGTTGCGCGGCATGCTGGTCTGAGCGGGCAGCTTCCCATAGTTCCGAGAACTGCATGTTTCGGCACGTCGATCGCGCGCGTGCATCAGTAGCTCTCCGGTTGCTCAAGCTCCTGAATCACGTATCCCACTTCCTCGGCTTTCTCATTAAAGATCTGCTGGGCATCAAAAATACCGCGGTTGTAGAAATAGGGCCCCAGCTCTCGGGCAAAAAAGTCGATTAAAAACTCTGCTTCAAAGCCTCCGATATCCTGATCCAGTTCATCGTGGAAATAGGATTTGATCTTGCTGACCATACGTTCTTTCTGGTCTTTTGAGAAACGGATTTCTTTCACAGTCTACTCTCGGGTTTTCTGTGTAAGTCGGCCTCTTCGACACGCAGTGTCAGGACTTCATAGCCATCCGCGGTCACCAACACCGTATGCTCCCACTGAGCGGACAACTTTTTGTCCCGCGTCACTACCGTCCACCCGTCTTTTAGCGTTTTGGTTTTGTGGGTGCCCTGGTTGATCATCGGTTCGATGGTAAAGGTCATGCCCTCCTGCAGCACCTCTCCGGTATGCGGGCGGCCAAAGTGCAGTACCTGCGGGGCCTCGTGCATTTCCCGGCCTATGCCGTGGCCGCAGTATTCCCGTACAACGCTGTATCCACAGTGCTCGGCGTACTTCTGGATTGCGTGACCAATATCGCCCAGTCTGGCTCCGGGGCGCACTTGGGCAATCCCTTTCCACATGGCCGCATAAGTGGCCTTCACCAGCTTGTGTGCGGCTGGGGCAACCTCTCCGATCAGGTACATTTTACTGGAGTCGGCGACAAAACCATTTTTCTCCAGGGTGATATCCAGATTGACGATGTCGCCGTTTTTCAGCTTGCGCGATGCGCTGGGCACGCCGTGGCACACCACTTCATTGATCGAACAGTTGAGTGTATAGGGGTAGTCGTACTGACCTTTGCTGGCGGGGCGGGCATTGAGTGTCTTGACGATATAGTCGTCCACCTGACGGTCGATCTCCATGGTAGTGACCCCGGCTGCGACAAATTCATCCAGCATGGCGAAGACCTGGCTGAGCAGCCGCCCCGACGCACGCATCAGTGCCTGTTGCTGGGGCGATTTCACCTGCACCCTATTCATGAGTACCGGACTCCTCGCGCACCAGAGTTTCCAGGTTGGGTGCTGGATTGCGCAACAGTATCTTGCACAGCTGGGTGTAATTCAGGTCCGGGTTGAGCTCTGCAAGCATGCCGATGCGCACCCAGAACTCGGCCTGTGCGTTGATTGACCGCGACATGACGGTACTTGCGTGACGGATCTCATCGTGCAGTGCGTCGGAAATTTTGACGATTCCCACCGAGTGTTCCTCCCTATAGTGGTGGACAGGGATAGTGGTATTTATATATGAAATATATATAAATCGTATATCCCATGGGGAGTGATGACAAGGTGTAGTGTGTGCTGGGAGGGAAGAATTGCGTAAGCTTGCGGCTATTTGCTGTTGTGCCGAGGTCAACCCTTGCGTCCCTATACCCCCCCTGCCGACCCTTTTCTTGATGTCGTCTACAGTGACGCCCAGCTGCTGGTACTGGACAAACCCAGTGGCCTGCTCACTGTGCCCGGGCGTGACCCCACCCACAAAGACAGCCTGGCCAGCCGCGCACAGCAGGAGTACCCGGGTGCGCTGATCGTGCACCGACTGGATATGGATACCTCCGGGCTGGTGGTGATGGCGCGGGGGGCGGAGGTGCACCGACAGCTGAGCGGTCTGTTCCAGAATCGGCAGGTAGAAAAAAGTTACCTGGCGCGGGTATGGGGTGAGCCCGAGCAGGATGAGGGCGAGGTGGATCTGCCGTTGATCTGTGACTGGCCGAACCGGCCGCGGCAGAAGGTGTGCTTCGGGTCCGGCAAAGCGTCCCGAACCCGCTGGCAGAAACTCGAAAGCGATGGAGGCGCCACCCTGCTGCGCCTGCTGCCGATAACCGGGCGCTCGCACCAGTTGCGGGTGCATATGCAGGCGATCGGGCACCCCATACTGGGTGATCCATTCTACGCCCACCCCGATGCCGAAAATGCGGCACCGAGGCTGTTACTGCACGCACAGGAACTCGGTTTTGAGCACCCCACGCTGGCGCGGCCGATGCATTTTTTCTGCGATGCAGGTTCGGAATTTCAGTCGTCCACCAATTAACCGCAGCAGGGGTTGATACGTAGCGGAATACCGCCGGGAAACAAAAAATTCCGTTTCTACAGGGCAAAGGTCCCAATCCCGGATAAATTTTATGCTCTGAAATAGTGTGACCGGGTATTATTCGACGACTTGCACAGGGATTTTCAGCGGACTGCACGTCACAGTGGCAGCAGCCGCAACACACAAAAGGTGCGCCGAGCGAATAGAAAGGAGTTAACCGGTGGCGGTTACGATCAATACCCTGGGTGGCCTCGCACCCTCTAGGGATGGTGTTGAAGTCAAACTACCCGCGTCCAAACGCACTCGCGCCCTGTTGGCCTATCTTGCGATAACCGCGCGCCCGCATCGCCGCGACAGTTTGTGCGAGGCGTTCTGGGAATCGCCCAATGACCCGAGGGGCTCATTGCGCTGGTCTCTCAGCAAGCTGCGACCAGTGGTGAACAGCCCGGGTGTTGAGCGGCTGCGCGCCGACCGTGAACGGGTCGCGCTGGACGCCAGTGACATCGACATCGATACCCACTTGCTAGCGAAAGAGCTGCGCCGACCCTCCCTGAGTGTGTCCCGGCTCGGTGAAATCGCCAGTTGTCTCAATGCGCCCTTTCTCGAAGGGCTGGAGCTACCCGAGCAGGATATTTACCAGCGCTGGCTGAACGGCGAGCGCCGCGAGCAGGAGCGGTGCTTGACACGCGCCTGCGCGCGACTGGCACAGCACCCGGATCACGCGCTGGATGAGCAACTGGTGTGGACCCGGCGCTGGCAGGAGCTGGCACCACTGTGCCCCGATGCGGCCACTGCGCTGGTGACTCTGCTGGACCGATTGGGGCTCACCGCCGAACTGGCCCGCACCAGCGAAGAGCTTGCCCACCGGTTCCGGCGCGCAGCCATTTCCTGGTCGGTTGCAGACCGGGTGCAAGCCGCAACGGGTCCCACGCCCGAGGCCGCCGGCCTCACTGGCCGCCAGCTGCTGGCGCGCCAGAAAATTCACTTCTGCCGCGCCAGCGACGGCGTCCGCATCGCCTACGCCTCGGTGGGTGAGGGGCCGACGATTATCAAGGCCGCCAACTGGCTCACCCACCTCGAGCACGATTGGGAGGCGCCGGTATGGAGTCCGCTGTTTCGCGATCTCGCAGCCGATCACCGTTTTATCCGCTACGACGAGCGTGGCAATGGGTTGTCCGACTGGAATGTCGACGAAATTTCCTTCGACTCGTTTGTCGCGGATCTGGAAACGGTGGTCGATGCCTGTGGGGAGCAGCGGTTTTCCCTGCTGGGTATTTCCCAGGGCGCGGCAGTCTCTATTGAGTACGCGGTGCGCTACCCGGAGCGGGTGCGGCACCTGATTCTGTTTGGCGGCTACGCCGCGGGCTGGCGGATTGGTGCCAGCGACGCTCTGACCCGTGAGCGCGAAGCAGTGATGACACTGACCGCTACGGGCTGGGGCCAGGATAACCCGGCCTACCGGCAGATTTTCTCCTCGACGTTCCTGCCCTCTGCCAATAGCCAGGAGCTTGCCTGGTTCAATGAGTTTCAGCGACGTACTACTTCGCCGGAAAATGCGGTGCGCTTCCTGTCGGTATTCAGTGATATCGACGTGCGTGCACGGCTGGCGCAAGTGCGGGTGCCCACTCTGGTTCTCCATTCGCTGGGTGATCAGCGAATCCCCGTGGAGGTGGGGCGAAATCTGGCCGCCTCGATACCCAATGCGGAGTTTGTCGGGCTGGATAGCAACGGCCACCTGCTGCTGGGGAGTGAAGCCGCTTCTCGCGACTTCCTGCGGGCAGTGCGCGAGTTTATCGCGCGGCACTGATATCAAGGGATCCTCAGCAACTTCTGTCCGATTACCACGCTTTTTCAAATGCTGACTACAACGTCACTCCTGTAGCCTTGTGGCCAATGAACCACTCGGGAATCGCTACAGGGAGTCACAGTCACAATGCTTACGGCAACGGAATTTACCCGTCAGTTAATGGGGTTGAGAGAGCAGTACCGGGCGGATAATGCCTGGGTGGGGAACTGGCGCACCGGTAGTTGGAACGACGAAAACACCATGGCGCACTACATCCACTGTGCGTACAACCTGTATCGCGCGACCGCCACCAACATGTTGAAGCTCACTCTGCTCGGCGGTACGCAAATTCGGCTTGATGATGCCTATATCCGCAATTTTGGCATCACCGGGGCCAATGGAATACAGGACAGGGTCACCAAGGAACATGTCTACGCAGAGGTCATGCGGCGCATCGGGCGTACGACCAACCCCAGTCCCACAGCCGACAGAAATCCGGCGGCGGTTGTGCGCAGTGGCAGTATTCTGAGCGAGAAAGGCTGGACCCCAATCCTGAATGACGCCCTGATTATTGGCGCCGCCTGCGGTCGGCAACAGTTTGCACTCGCACTCACGTCCACGGAGCAGTTGCGCTGGGAGCGAATCAATGGCGACAAGGTAACCCGGTTCGCGGTGAATGCCTCGCGCTTTGGCGAAACACCAGCGCTGAAAAACGCCTGGAAGTCCTTTTTCAATGCCAGCAAAAAAATGTTTTTCGATGGCGGCAACCCGCGGGTGTTCACCAGGGAGTTACTCGGCCTGTACTTTTTTGGCTATACACCGGAATACTCCTGGCACCAGCTGGTTTTCCGGCCACCACAGGGGGGTGTGGTACGCCCCACATTCAACCTGTATCTCGATCAGTTGCGCAATGTGAACTTCCACACCGGGGATAACACCCGAATTATGCAGGCCATTTCTGACTTCCTGTTCAACGAGCCCGAGGCACTGGGGCAACCCTGGACCCGTAGAGTGGTGGCAGTCTAGGCTGCAGCAGGAGCGCGGCTAGGGTAGAAAAAATGGATAAAAAAAGGGGCGGCCACTGGCCGCCCCTTTACTTTTCCCGGGAATAGAAAGTTTTTACTTTTTACCCTTCATCGCCGCCGCCAGCAGGTCGCCCATACTGCCGCGGCCACCGTTGCCGCCACCCTGTTGCTGGCGGCTGCGGTTGTTGTGGCCCTGTTTTTGATACCTCTGGGCCTGGCGGCTTTCGCGGTGATCGCCGCGCTTCACACCGCCGCTGCCCTGCTCACCGGGCTCGTCACTCATGCGCATGGACAGGCCGATACGCTTGCGTGCGACGTCTACTTCCATCACTTTCACTTTGACGATGTCGTTCGCCTTGACCACTTCGTGGGGATCCTTGACGAACTTCTCGCTCAGCGCAGAGATGTGCACCAGGCCGTCCTGGTGCACGCCGATATCCACAAAGGCACCAAAGTTGGTGACGTTGGTGACAGTGCCTTCCAGAACCATGCCCGGGCGCAGGTCCTTGATCTCCTCGACGCCGTCTTCGAACTTGGCGGTGCGGAATTCCGGGCGCGGGTCGCGGCCGGGTTTTTCCAGCTCGCTGATGATGTCTTTTACTGTGGGAATACCGAATTTTTCATCGGTGTAGTCGGCGGGATTCAACCTGCGCAGAAAACCGGAGTCACCGATCAGGCTGTTGATCTCGCGGCCGTTTTTCTCGGCGATACGTTTCACCACCACATAGGCTTCCGGATGCACACCGGATTTGTCCAAGGGGTCTTCCGCGTTGTTGATACGCAGGAAGCCGGCAGCCTGTTCGAATGCCTTGGGGCCAAGGCGCGGTACTTCTTTCAATTGTTTGCGGCTTTTGAAAGCACCGTTCTGATCGCGGTAGCTGACGATATTGGCAGCGATGGAGGCGGAGAGGCCGGAAACCCGGGTCAGCAGCGGTGCGGAGGCGGAGTTCAGCTCGGCGCCGACGCCGTTTACACAGTCTTCCACCACCGCGTCCAGGGAGCGTGCCAGTTGCGACTGGGATACGTCATGCTGGTACTGGCCCACACCGATGGATTTGGGTTCGATCTTCACCAGTTCCGCGAGCGGGTCCTGTAAACGGCGGGCAATGGAGATGGCGCCGCGGATGGTTACGTCCAGATCCGGGAACTCCTTGGCGGCAAACTCGGACGCGGAGTACACGGAAGCGCCGGCCTCGTTCACCATCACTTTCTGCGCGGTGAGTTTGAACTGTTTGATGGTCTCGCCCACGAACTTGTCGGTCTCGCGGCTGGCGGTGCCGTTGCCGATGGCGATCAGGCCCACGTCGTACTTTTTGCACAGGGTGGCGATCACCGCAGCGGATTCTGCCAGCTTGTTTTGTGGCGGATTCGGGTAGATGGCGGTGTGATCCAGCACCTTGCCGGTGGCGTCTACCACTGCCACTTTCACCCCGGTGCGCAGGCCCGGGTCCAGGCCGATGGTGGCTTTCTGGCCGGCAGGCGCAGCCAGCAGCAGGTCTTTCAAGTTGCGGGAAAATACTTTGATGGCTTCTTCTTCGGCCTTCTCGCGCAGCTGGCTCAGCAGATCGGTTTCCAGGCTGGTGAGCAATTTGATGCGCCAGGTCCAGCGCACCACTTCACCCAGCCATTTGTCTGCCGGGCGGCCCTGATCTTCGATTTCCACGTGGCGGGCAATCATCGCCTCACAGGGATGGGCCTGGGTTGGCGCGCGCTCTTCGTCGCCTTCCAGCCCCAGGTTGATCGCCAGAATACCTTCGTTACGGCCGCGGAAGATGGCCAGAGCGCGGTGGCTGGGCACCTTGGCCCAGTCTTCCGCGTATTCGAAGTAGTCGCGGAACTTGGCGCCTTCCTCTTCCTTGCCGTCCAGCAGCTTGGATTTCACCTGGCCGTCGCGGCTCAGGAAATCCCGCAGCTTGCCCAGCAGCTCGGCGTCCTCGGCGAAGCGCTCCATCAGGATGAACTTGGCACCGTCCAGCGCGCCCTTGATGTCTTTGACGTGCAGGGCGGCGTCTTCGTTGTCGCTGTTGAGGTACTTCTGCGCTTCCTCTTCCGGGTTCAGGGTGGGATCGGCGTAGAGGGCGTCGGCGAGAGGCTCGAGGCCCGCTTCGATGGCGATCTGGCCCTTGGTGCGGCGCTTGGGTTTGTAGGGGAGGTAGAGGTCTTCGAGGCGGTTTTTGGTGTCTGCGGCGTTGATCTGGCTCGCCAGTTCCGGGGTCAGCTTGCCCTGCTCGTCGATGCTCTTGAGGATCGCCGCGCGGCGCTCTTCCATCTCGCGCAGGTAGCGCAAGCGGTCTTCCAGGGTACGCAACTGGGTGTCATCCAGTTCACCGGTGACCTCCTTCCGGTAGCGGGCGATAAATGGCACCGTGGCGCCCTCGTCCAGCAGTCCTACGGCGGCGGCCACCTGTTGTGGGCGCACGTTCAGTTCTTCGGCGATACGGGCGTTGATATCCAACATCTTGTTATCTACTTCCTCGGAGAGTCATTAACAGAGAGTCACTTACACAGAGTCATTGGTGTTACACAAAGTCGACGGCAGTGCCGGCCGGGTAAAAGGGCGGCCATTATGGGCCATGCAGCGCCACTGACCAAGATTGAAAACCGTGCCGTTTTACTCTTGCCACCACCGGCGCAAAATTGCGCACAGTGGTCATTTGCGGTCAAGCGCATTCTGCTGCGACGACTGGTTTCTGTGAACAGTTCCAAAGTTGTGCAAGCCCTGTAGAATGGCCAGCTAGTTAAATTTTGATCAGCGGAATTGCCTGTGAATCCTTCGAACAAAAGCACCAGCAAAAATAAAATCTTGGGAATCGTTGTCGCGGTGGGGGCGGCCGCCGTGGCTGCCGTGATCCTGCTTGCCCCCAAACCTGAGGAAAAGTTGCTGAAGCGGCGTTGCCGCCGGTGGCCGACGTGGTGTATGCCAACCCCGGCCGTCAGACCCTACTGGTACCCAGTCAGGGCTCGGTGCGTGCCCGTCACGAGATTGAGGTGGTGGCGCGGGTGGGCGGTGTCATCGAGAGTGTGAACGACGCGTTTGTCCCCGGTGGCTTCTTTCAGCAGGGCGATTCCCTGATCCAGATTGAGGCCGCGGATTACCGCCATGCCCTGACCCGCGCCGAGTCCCAGGTGGCCAATGCCGCCGCGACCCTGGCGCAGGAGCAGGGGATGGCCAAACAGGCCAAGCGGGAGTGGCGCGATCTGGGCACCAAAACCGCAAATAACCTGTTTCTGCGCAAACCGCAGCTGGCCGCGGCGGAGGCCGGTCTGGCCGCGGCAAAAGCCGATCGCGACCAGGCCAAGCTCAATCTTGAGCGCACCGCAGTGAAGGCGCCGTTTGCCGGCCGTGTGGTAGAGACCCTGGTGGATATCGGCCAGTACATCACCCCGGGTACCAGACTGGCCCGTATTCACAGCACCGGGGTGGCGGAAGTGCGCCTGCCGCTCACCGACCATCAGTTGTCCCTGCTGGAGTTGCCCCTAGGGAGCGCCATTGAAAATGGCCCGGCGGTGCGGGTTACCGCAAGTCTCGCGGGTAAGGCGCGGGAATGGCGCGGCCAGATTGTGCGCACTGAGGCCGCCATCGATCCCAATAGCCGCTTCGTGTACGCGGTCGCCCAGATCCAGAACCCCTACGCCGGCGAAGCGCCGCTGATCAACGGTCTGTTCGTAGAAGCGCAGATTGCCGGTAAGACCTACGACGACATCAGTGTGCTGCCCCGTCAGGCCCTCCACGAAGGTGGTCATATACTGGTGCTCAACGAGGAGAACCAGCTGGGATTCCGCGATATGGACCTGCTGCAGGCGGTGGGTGAAGAGGTTTGGTTGCGCGGAGATCTGGCACCTGGAGAAAAGGTGGTGGTTTCCAGCCTCGGCTATTCCCGCGAAGGCATGGTGCTGACTCCGAATCCTCTGAACGAAAAGCCATCCGGGCTGCTGCTCGGTGAGCAGGGGGACGATGACGGGGCGGACGGCGCCAGCGAGCAGGACGATGAACCGGCGGCTGAAGCCGGCAGCACCACGGTTTCGGCGCAGGGGGCCTACTGATCATGCAAGGCATCATTGGATGGTTTGTCCGCAACAGCAAGGCCGCCAACCTGTTGATGATCATGATCATCATCGGCGGCCTGTTTGGTATTTCCCACGTGGGCCGCGAGGTATTCCCGGCGATCAACCCGGGCATCGTCAAGGTCGATATCAGTTATCCCGGCGCGGGCCCTGCCGAGGTTGAGCAGCAGGTCACCCTGCGGGTGGAGCAGGCAATTGCGGAAGTGAAAGGCATCAAGGAGATCAACTCCTGGTCTGCCCGCAGCCACAGCACCGTGCGCATCGAGGCCCAGGAGGGCTACGACGAGCTGCGCCTGCTGAACGACATCAAGGTGCAGGTGGACTCCATCAGCACCTTCCCCTCGGACATCGAGCGCCCGGTGATCGCGCTGGAGGAGTGGGAACAGCAGATGATGATGATCGCCATCGGCGGTCCGGTTTCCGACCGTCAGCTGAAGCAGACCGCGCTGGACCTGCGCGACAAGCTGATGTTGCTGCCCGGTGTGCGCCGGGTGGACGTGTGGGGGGACCGCGCGGATGAAGTCTCCATCGAGGTATCCGAGGTCAATCTGCGCCGTTACAACCTGACCTTTGACGACGTGGCCACTGCGGTGCGCCGCTCCTCTCTCGACCTGCCGGCGGGCCGTGTGCGCTCAGACCGCGGCGATATTCAGGTGCAGACCCGCGGTCAGGCCTATACCCAGTCTGATTTCGAGCGCATTCCGCTGTTGAGCCGTGCCGACGGTACCCAGCTGCTGCTGGGTGACGTGGCCACCGTCAACGACGGTTTTGAGGAAGAGGGCTCGATCATCCGCTTTAACGGCGAGTCGGCGATGAACCTGCGGGTAATGCAGGGTGAGCCACTGGACGTGGTGGCTACCGCTGAAGCGATCCGCGAGTTTATGAAAGAAGCCCGGGAAACCCTGCCGCCGGGGATGGAGTTTGAAACCTGGTTCGACTTCTCGGAAGCCTATGAAAGCCGCATGAGCATGCTGTTCTGGAATGCGGTGACCGGCCTCGCGCTGGTGTTTGTGCTGCTGATGCTGTTCCTGCGTCCGGCGCTGGCGGTGTGGGTGACCATTGGTATTTTCACCGCTTTTATGGGCGCCTTCTGGCTGCTGCCAGTGACCGGGGTGACCCTGAATATGCTCTCGCTGTTCGCCTTCCTGATGATTCTCGGGATTGTGGTGGACGACGCGATCATCGTGGGGGAGGCGGTACATGCTGCCCATGACCGCGGGGAAACGGGACTGAAAGCGGCCGAAGCCGGGGTGAAGACCGTGTCCGCGCCGGTGATCTTTGCGGTGGTTTCCACCATGGTGTTCTTTATCCCCATGCTGTTCCTGCCCGGGGTAACCTCGCAGATGATGCTGGCGCTGCCGGTGGTGGTACTGCTGTGCCTGGCCTTTTCCCTGGTGGAGTCCCTGCTGATCCTGCCAGCGCACCTGGTCAACCTGAAACCGGAAAAGAAGGCGACTTCCGGAATCGGTATGAAACTGCAGTCCGTGCGCGGCAAGTTCGCCGCCGCCATGCAGCAGGCCGGCGACAAATACTATATGCCGCTACTGGAAAAATCCCTCGGCAACAGCCGCGCCACGGTGATGATCTTTTTTGTGGCGCTGGCTCTGTCGTTTGCGGTATTCAAGGGCGGTTATATCGGCTCCGCCTTCTCCCCGGAAGTACCCTCGGACATGCTGGAACTGAGAACCACCATGGCCCAGGGTGAATCGTTCGAGGAAGCCAAGCGGGTGCTGCAGAAGTTCGAGCGCGCCGGTGCGCAACTGGCCAAAGACCCGGAAATGCTTGCACTGAACGGTGACAAGCCGTTTGTGGAAAACACCATGGTGTTCCTGTGGCGCGGCAATGTCACCGTACTGCTGCAGCTCACCGATGGCGAACAGCGGGATGTCACCTCCGAACAGCTGGCACTGAAATGGCGCGAGTATGTGGGCGAACTGCCAGCCAGCGTGGAAGAAATGAAAATCCACCACACCATCAACGATGGTGGCGCGGGTATGTCGCTCAACCTGAGCACGGCCTCCGGCGATATGGACGAACTGCGCCGCGCGGCGGATGCGGTCAAAGAGGCGCTGAACAACTTTGCCGGTGTCTACGACGTGCGCGACAACCTGGTTGCCGCCCGCCAGGATATCGAAATCCAGTTAAAGCCTCACGCCACCAATATGGGGATCGGCCTCGCCGATGTAGCCAAGCAGGTGCGTCAGGGGTTCTACGGTGAAGAAGTCCAGCGCATCCCCCGCGGCCGTGAAGACGTGCGGGTGATGGTGCGTTATCCACAGGAAGAGCGCGCCAGCGAGGACCAGATCGACCGCATTCGCGTGCGCACCGCGGAAGGCGAAGTGCCCTTCAGTGCGGTGGCCGATGCGGTGTATGTGCCGGGTTACACCACCATACGCCGCAATGATCGCGAGCGCACGGTGCAGGTAACGGCGGAATTGATTCCGGGTTCGGCCCCGGCGTTCGAGATTCTTAAACAGCTGCGGGAAGAGAACCTGAAACAGTGGGAGGCGCGTTTCCCGGGCTTCAGCCTGAAGACCGCCGGTGAGATGCAGGAAGAGGCGGAGTTCGGCACGGCCATTCTGGCGTTCTTCATTCTGTCGCTGTTTGCGATCTACGCGCTGCTGGCGATTGCGTTCCGCTCCTACTCCCAGCCGCTGCTGATTCTGACAGCGGTGCCGTTCGGCTTCTTCGGCGCGATTCTGGGGCACCTGTTGATGGGCTATGACATCAGCATTATGTCGATGCTGGGCTTCCTGGCGGCGGCGGGTGTTGTGGTGAACGATAACCTGGTGTTGATGGACCGGATCAATCAGCTGCGGGCCCAGGGGCTGGCGGTGATGGATGCGGTGGTGCAGGCGGGACGCGATCGTTTCCGTCCGATCATCCTGACTTCGATCACGACGTTTATCGGTCTGGTGCCGATTATGTTCGAGCGCTCGATTCAGGCGCAGTTCCTGATTCCGATGGTGGTGAGCCTGGCGTTTGGTGTGCTTTGTGCGACCTTTGTTACGCTGATTCTGGTGCCGAATCTGTATAAGGTGATTGAGGTGCTACGGGTTAAGTTTAAAGGCGAAAAGGCTTCCGACGAGTTACCTGTTAGTTTCGAGAAAGCCTGATTGATGGTGCGTTGCTGGGCCCTGTTGGGGCCGGTGACGCAGCCCATTTGGTCCGGTGGCGCCCCTGATCGGGACGGGGTAATCCGATACTCCACAACCTCATCGGCAATCGTTCCGTATCGAACCACCCCGTCCCGATCAGGGGCTTCGCGTTTTACTTCTTACGAGGCAGCTGACGTTGAATGAAGGTGGAGTGCCGGGTAGTAGTTTTCAAAAGCGTCAGCGACAGGGACGTCGCTGACGCAGCGTACAGGGATGTATTCACAGCGGTTTTGAAAACTACTACCCGGTGCTCCACCGCCACCAAATCGGGTCAGAGCTTTACCGAGCTGGCGCATACCTACAACTTAACCGCTTCCTGTATTACCCTTCACGCAATGTTTTCCTAGAGTTGGAACTCCCTTTGCGTATTCCCCGTATTTTTTCCTCCGAGCCGTTGTCCGGCCAATCTGAAGTCCAGCTAGACGAAGCCGCTTCGCGCCATCTGGTGAAGGTGTTGCGCCTGGGGCCCGGGCGTCCGTTAGTTCTGTTTGATGGCTCGGGTGGGGAGTATGCGGCGGAGTTGCTTGAGGCTGGGAAGAAGGCGCGGGTCAAGCTTGGTGCCTTTGTTGAGGATGATCGGGAGTCGCCGCTGGGGATTACTCTGGCGATTGGTATTTCTCGCGGGGATCGCTTTGACTGGGTGATCCAGAAGGCAACAGAACTGGGGGTGGCGCGGATTCAGCCGTTGTTTACGGAGCGCTGTGAGGTGAAGCTGTCCGGTGATCGCCTGCAGAAAAAGCTGGGGCAGTGGCAGCAGATAGCGATCAGTGCCTGTGAGCAGTGCGCGCGCAATCGGGTGCCGGCGATTTTGCCGCCGCTGAAGTATCCGCAGTTTCTGGAGCAGGCAAAACAGGACGATACTCTGAAGCTGGTGCTCCACCACCGCACCGAGGCGACGCTGTCGGAGCTGGAACAGCAGTCCGGGCGGCCGGATACCGCGCTATTATTGGTGGGGCCGGAAGGTGGGCTGTCCGCGGATGAGATTGCGCTGGCATTGCAGCAGGGCTTCCACCCACTGCGTCTGGGCCCGCGGGTACTGCGGACCGAGACGGCGCCGGTCGCAGCGCTGTCTGTTTTACAGTTCCAGTGGGGCGATATTTAGCGCCCCCCTCGTGATTCCCGCGCTGGAACATCATGCCGGGCCTGATCCGGTAAGGGAATTCCGAACTCTCCACAATCCGGAAAATGCCCAGAAGCAAAGGTGAAGATATGAAAGCTCTAGTCTGGTTGATTGGCGTGGCGATCACGGCCATGTCTGTTCTGGTGATCCTCAAGCCACAGATCGCGCGGGATATCGGCGAGCGTATGAACCCACAGATGTTTTATTTTGGTTGCTGGGCGCGGATTATTATCGGCATGGTGTTCCTGCTGATATCCGATACCCGCAGTTGGGGCACCCTGTTCAATGTGCTGGGTATCTTCCTGATTGTGGTCGGCGCCTATGCGTTGCAATCGGGTTACGAGCGCACCAAGGAATTCGTACTTGGCATTGTGCACGGCAATGAAAATATTGTGCGTGTGGCCGGCGCCGTGGGAGTGCTGATCGGTATTCTGCTGATTTCGGCGACCTGAAGCAGTTAGCTCGAACATGGCAGAAGAATAGGAAGTGTAATGGATAGATTTGCGTCGAATACCCAATTGGTCATTTTTGATTGCGACGGGGTACTGGTGGACAGTGAAACCATCGTCTGCCGGGTGCTGGCGGAAGAAATGACCAGGCTGGGGATGCCGGCGACGGCGGAGGAGCTGGATGAGCAGTTCAGTGGTCGCCCCTCCAAAGATTGTATTGTGGATATCGAAACCCGCTACGGTGGTCCGCTGCCGCAGTCCTATTTCAATGCCACCGAGCGCCGCATCCGCGAGGCTTTCCATACCGAGCTGGAAGCGGTGACGGGTATCCACGAGGTGCTGGAAAAGTTGCAGACCACCGACCTGCAGACCTGCGTCGCTTCCTCCGGCCCCCACGCCAAGATGCAGATCACACTGAACAAGACCGGACTGTGGGACTATTTCGATGGTCGTATCTACAGTGCTGACGACGTGGGCCGCGGCAAGCCCTGGCCGGATCTGTTTCTGCACAGTGCCGCGCAATTTGATATTGATCCGGCCCACTGCCTGGTGGTGGAGGATTCCATTGCCGGGGTAAAGGCCGCGGTGGCGGCGGGTATGCCAGTGATCGGATACAGCCACAATGGCAACCGCGCCCGTCAGCTGGAGGCGGAAGGGGCGCGGGTGATCAATGATATGCAGTTGTTACTGGACTATTTTTAACGGTCTTTTTTGACCCATCGATGACCCACCGAGAGGCGAACATGAGTACGATGAAACGGATTCTGATTGCGGTTGTCTGTCTGTTCGCAGCGATCGCCTGTTATGTCTTTGGTATTCCCACCGGCGGTGCGGTCTTCCTGGTGCTGGGCTTTTTGCTGGAAGGTCTCTTCTGGTTCCAGCTGACCCGACGCAAGCGGGCCAGCTGATACACCGGTCATTTTGCTTGCTCTGGCAAGTTCACTACTCGGTGAGTCGCACCTGCACCGAAGCGCTGCGGCGGGTGTCTTTGTCATCCACAAAGGTGCGGGTGTAGCGCACCTCATATATGCCCTGGGCGATCAGTGTGCTGACCAGTCCCTGAGGCAGTTCCACCGTCTCCCGCAGAGGCTTGCCCGCTTCCGCGGTCAGCGGTTCTGATACTTCATAAATCACCCGGTCGCCCACCATAAACTGCCCACTCACCGAAGACGCGCTGATCTCGCCGAGGTCACTGTCCAGGTTCCACGCCATCATCAACTTGCGGGATTTGCCACTTACGGTCTGTGATGGCGGCGAGGCCTGCACCTGGGCCAGGCGTCCACTGGCATCCAGGTCGAACAGAATATGGTTCGACAGGCTCCCGGCGGCGCCGGCAAATACCCGCCGGTAACCCACGCGGCGTACGCCCTTGGCGTGCCAGCTGCGTGCCTGCACCGGCGAGATCTGTACCACCTCGGTGACTTCGCCGCGGTCACCGCTGAACTCCAGAATCTGATCCACTACCGCCAGTTCCTGGTTGTTGTCCAGGTTCACAAATACTCCCCGCGGTGATGCCGCGCCCCCTTTGCTGGCAACCCGCCAGGTGACCTTCTCCTGGTATCCCTCGCTGGCGTTGAGCCAGGCATCACCAGGATCTACGGTCACAATCTGCTGCGCGGTGACGCGTGCGCCAAACACTAGCGAAAGTGTGATGGCGCCAATGCCGAGAATTGAAAGCAGGAGTTGTTTGTTCATTACCTTCTCCGTAAGGGCGGTCGGACGGCTAGGTCGGATGGCTAAAGAGTATTCGCGTATCTTGCCTAGCGTAAGGTGCGATGGGTCCGCCCGGAAGCCCGCGACCTTGGCACGGCGTTCCCGCAGCTTACTCCCGATCAGTCCCCCCGACTAGGGAAAGGGGGCCGTCGACCCTAAACTCCCGCTGTCTGCCTCGGCGGAAAAGATTGATTGCAGCAATGTAGAGGAGCCGGCTCCTGTTATGCCTACGCCATTTTTCGTTACTGACCAGTCGATACGGCGCCCTTGTGCGGTGCTCGGCGCTGTACTCTGTGCACTGCTCGTCAGTGGTTGTCCCGACCCCGCCAAAAAATACTCTCTCGACCCGCGGGACTTGGTGAGTAACGGTCTCGGTGAGAAAAGTGCCCGCGAGGCAGCGCCCTTCGGGGACGATATGGTGCGCTACTTGATGGGGCAGGCCCGCGAACACGGAGATAGTTTCGTCCTCGACGTCGACTTCGAGCCCGGTGGGTTTGCACCAAAAATGGATACCCTCGGGGATATCGAAGCACTGCTGGTGATAATGCGAGATTTTCCCGCACTTAAAATCATCGTGGAAGGTCATACCGACAATGCCGGCGATCCGGACAAAAACCGAAAACTGTCGCAGTGGCGGGCCAATTGGGTGAAGCAGTTTCTGCTGGAACGGGGGATACATTCAGAGCGGGTGGAGGCTGCGGGCCTGGGTGACTCGGACCCGATTGCCGATAACGAGACTCAGCGCGGGCGCGAGCAGAACCGGAGACTGGTGGTGCGAGTGATCGATTTCGATGGCAAACCGATACGCGTTCGGATGGGGAATCCGCAAAAACTGAACAAACCGCTGCAAAAGTAAAAGTTAGCAGTAAAGAAAACCCGGTGGTGATATTGCCACCGGGCCCAGTTTATTTCTGGCTGGTGATTTCCAGTGCGTTCAGGATGTCCGCAGTCGGCCCCACCTGATTCATGGTGTAAAAATGCAGTCCCGGCGCGCCACCTTCCAATAGCGTTTCACAGAGATCGGTCACGATCTCCAGTCCGAGCTTTTTCACGTCGTCCGGATCGCTGAAGCTCTCCATACGGTACTTCAACCAGCGGGGAATCTCCGCCCCACAGTTGCGCGAGAAGCGCGCCAGATTGGTGAAGTTGGTAATCGGCATGATGCCCGGATAGATGGGGGCATCGATACCGGCTTTTTCACACTGATCGAGAAAGTAGAAATAGGCATCCGGGTTATAGAAGTACTGGGTCAGAGCGCTGTTGGCGCCCGCCTCGAACTTGCCCTTGAGGAAGCGGATGTCGGCGTCGTAACTTTCCGCTTCCGGATGGATTTCCGGGTAGGCTGCCACTTCCAGGTGGAAGTGCTCGCCGGTGTGGCGGCGAATAAAGTCCACCAGCTCATTGGCATATACCAGTTGTGCCACCGAGCCCATACCGGAGGGCATGTCGCCGCGCAGGGCAACGATGCGATCCACACCGGCGTCCTTATACCGGTTCAACAGACCGAGCACGATTTCTTCGTTGTCGCCGCCGAAAGACAGGTGTGGTGCAATGGATACGCCTTTTTCGCGCAGACCACACACAATATTGGCGGTGGTGTCGCGGGTGGTGCCGCCGGCGCCATAGGTCACGGAGAAAAATGCCGGGTCGAATGCCTGCAGTTTTTCGCGCGTATTTTTCAGTTTTTCCCGGCCCTCTTCGGTCTTGGGTGGGAAAAATTCAAAGCTGATACGTAAATCACTCATTATTCTGTTCCATTCCCTCGGCTTTCTGGATCCCGGATCAAATCCGGGATGACGGAGCATCGTCATGCCGGCGCAGGCCGGCATCCAGTACCTGAGAGGTCAATTAATACTTGTAGCTTTCCGGCTTGTAGGGGCCATCCACGGAAACACCGATGTACTTGGCCTGGTCTTCGGTCATGCGGGTAATCACACCGCCAAAGCCTTCCACCATGTACTTGGCCACTTCCTCGTCCAGGTGCTTCGGCAGCACCTTCACGTAGAGCGCGGATACTTTCTGGTCCGCCGGCAGGTCGGCAAATTTTTCTTTGAACAGGTGGATCTGCGCCAGTACCTGGTTGGCGAAGGAGCCATCCATAATACGGCTGGGGTGGCCGGTGGCGTTACCCAGGTTGACCAGGCGGCCTTCGGACAACAGCAACAGGTGGTCGTTGGTGGCCGCATCGCGCACGATCTTGTGCACCTGGGGTTTTACCTCCTGCCACTCCCAGTTTTCACGCATAAATGCGGTGTCGATTTCGTTATCGAAGTGGCCGATATTGGAAACCACCGCACCGGACTTCAGTGCCTTCAGCATATTCGCGTCGCACACATTGACGTTGCCGGTGGTGGTGACGATCAGATCGGTGTTCGCCAGCAGTTCCTTGTTGATGCAGGACTCGGTACCGTCGTTGACGCCGTTGATATACGGGGAAACCAGCTCGAAGCCGTCCATGCAGGCCTGCATGGCGCAGATGGGGTCGACTTCGGTGACTTTTACGATCATGCCTTCCTGACGCAGGGAAGCGGCGGAACCTTTACCCACATCGCCGTAACCGATGACCAGCGCTTTCTTGCCGGACAGCAGGTGGTCGGTACCGCGCTTGATGGCGTCGTTCAGACTGTGGCGACAGCCGTATTTGTTGTCATTTTTACTTTTGGTTACTGAGTCGTTTACGTTGATCGCCGGTACCTTCAGGGTGCCTACTTTCAGCATGTCCTGCAGGCGGTGTACGCCGGTGGTGGTCTCTTCGCTGATACCGTGGCACTTATCCAGCAGCTCCGGGTATTTGCGATGCAGCAGTTCGGTGAGGTCGCCGCCGTCATCCAGAATCAGGTTCGGCTGCCAGCCGGGTACGTCTGCGCCGATGGTGCGCTCCAGACACCACTCGTACTCTTCTTCGGTTTCGCCTTTCCACGCAAATACCGGAATACCGGAGGCGGCGATGGCCGCGGCGGCGTGATCCTGGGTAGAAAAAATGTTGCAGGAGGACCAGCGCACTTCCGCGCCCAGGGCCACCAGGGTCTCGATCAGGACCGCGGTCTGGATGGTCATGTGGATGCAGCCCATGATGCGGGCGCCCGCCAGTGGCTGCTCGGCGCGGTATTTTTCCCGCAGGGTGATCAGCGCGGGCATTTCGCCTTCGGCGATTTCAATTTCCATGCGGCCCCAGTCGGCCAGAGAGATATCAGCGACTTTAAAGTCTTTGAATTCGGTGCTCATTTGGTTCACTACCTAAATCTTTGAAGTTTTTCCCCGTCATACCGGCGCACGCCGGTATCCAGTTTCGTGGCGCTGGATTCCGGCCGGCGCCGGAATGACGAAAATATGAATTAAATACCCGCCTGTGCGCGCAGGGTCTCGGCCTTGTCGGTCTTTTCCCACGGGAAAGCGGTAAAGGTTTCCACCTGCTCTTTGCCGTTGGTATCAATCCATTTGTAGCTGTGCTCAAACGGATCGCGACCAAAATGACCGTAGGCGGCGGTGAGCTGATACATGGGGTGCAACAGGTCCAGTGCCTTGGAGATTGCGTAGGGGCGCAGGTCGAAGTTCTCCCGCACCAGCTCGATCAGGCGCTCGTCGCTCACCTTGCCGGTGCCGAAGGTATTGATGGAAACCGAGGTCGGTTCGGCGACGCCGATGGCGTAAGACACCTGAATCTCACAACGGTTGGCGAGGCCGGCGGCGACGATATTTTTTGCCACGTAACGACCGGCGTAGGCCGCAGACCGGTCTACTTTGGACGGGTCCTTGCCAGAGAAGGCGCCGCCACCGTGACGGGCGGAACCGCCGTAGGTATCCACGATAATTTTGCGCCCGGTCAGGCCGCAGTCGCCCACGGGGCCGCCGATGACGAATTTGCCCGTTGGGTTGATGTGGTATTTGGTGTTTTCATGCAGCAGGTCGGCCGGCAGTACATGGTGCACGATCAGTTCCAGCACCGCTTCACGCAGGTCTTCCTGAGTGACTTCTTCGTTGTGCTGGGTGGACAGTACCACAGCGTCGATCGCGCAGGGCTTGCCGTTTTCGTCGTAGCGGAAGGTCACCTGGCTTTTCGCATCCGGGCGCAGCCACGGCAGCAGGCCGGACTTGCGCGCTTCCGCCTGACGCTCTACCAGACGGTGCGCGTAGTACACCGGGGAAGGCATAAAGGTCGGAGTTTCATCGGTGGCGTAGCCAAACATCAGGCCCTGGTCACCGGCACCCTGGTCTTCCGGTTTGACCCGGTCAACGCCCTGAGCGATATCCACCGACTGTTTGCCGATGACGTTGATCACTCCACAGGTTTCACCGTCATAACCCACCGCGGAAGAGGTGTAACCGATATCGGTAATCACCTTGCGCACCAGATCTTCCAGATCCACCCACGCAGAGGTGCTGATCTCACCGGCAATTACCGCGATACCGGTTTTTACCAGCGTCTCACAGGCAACTCGCGCATTCTTGTCACGGGCCAGCAGCGCGTCCAGAACCGCGTCGGAAATCTGGTCGGCAATTTTATCCGGATGGCCTTCGGATACCGACTCCGAAGTAAAAATGCTGTATTCACTCATTTTGAGCTTCTCCTTTTTCCGCTTCCGGCGGTTGGCGTCAATCTCGTTTGGTGCTTCGTAGCTTTTTGTTCGAAGCACTGTTTTTCGCTTGGTGGTGGGCAAGGTGCCGGTGAAAGGTTTTGGAACCGAGCTAGGCGCCCCCCTGTGAACCCATCCCTGGGCGCTGCGGCGCAAACATCCTGTTTGCGACGCTTCCGAAAAGGTGCACCCGGTGCTCTGGCTTCGCCGCAGTCACTGTACTTTGTAAGCAGCTTTCGATAACTGGGTCGAAGTAAATCAGTACGAATCGAAGGGCGAGGTGCCGGTGAAAGGTTTTGGAAGCGTCGGCGACAGGACGTCGCCGCCGCAGCGCCCAGGGATGGGTTCACAGGGGGGCGCCTAGCTCGGTTCCGAAAAGGTGCACCCGGTGATCTGGCGCCCGGAGCTAAAACAGAGCTCCCCACCACAAGGCTAAGAAGCTCAAACCTTCAAAAACTCCTGAATCTGAATCTGAAACCCGTTGCGAAGTGCGCTGTGTTCACTGCGTCCCTTCTGCAGGCCTGCATCAGCGGCCCACTCAACCAGCTGTTGCGGCGCAAACCCTAGCCACAAATCTCCACAGGCATCCCGCGCCCAGTCCTGCCCGTGATCGTGCAGCTCCGTAATCAACAGCTGCCCACCGGGCTTCAGGGATTTCTGTAAATCGTGAAAAATCTGCGCCGGCTCCGGGGTGTGGTGCAGCACCATGTTCACCACAATGCAGTCCGCACTTTCCGGACGGGATGCCGCCGCGCGGGTGTCGTCACACACGAACTCGATATTCTGCAGCCCCCGCTCATCGGCAAACGCCTGCGCCCGCCTAAGCATCGTCTCCGACAGGTCCAGCGCCGTCACCGTACCAAACCGGTTCGCCAGTTCCTCCAGAAACTCCCCTTCACCGGGGCCCACTTCCAGTGCGTGACGCCC
Source organism: Microbulbifer elongatus (assembly GCF_021165935.1). Taxonomy (NCBI): domain Bacteria; kingdom Pseudomonadati; phylum Pseudomonadota; class Gammaproteobacteria; order Cellvibrionales; family Microbulbiferaceae; genus Microbulbifer; species Microbulbifer elongatus. The sequence continues at coordinate 1,167,857 of NZ_CP088953.1, forward strand.
CGGTTTCAGCAGCTGTGCTACCTGTGGACCGTAGACGCTATAACTGGCGATCAACTCCTGCTGCTCGCGGAAGCGGTTGCCGTAATCCGCGAAGAAACGGCGCGAGGCCTCGGCGCGCTCGGACGCGATCTGATCCACAGTGGCCGCGCGGGATGCACTCAGTGGCAACTGATCCAGGCCGCTGAACAGCTGCTGCAGCAGCACGCTGCCCGCGGTGCGGCGGTAGAACAGGTTATTGCCCTCGCGGCGTTTGCTCACCAGTCCCGCCTGTGTCAATACCTTGAGGTGGTGGGACAGGGCCGGCTGGCGCAGCTCGAAGATGCGGCACAGCTCCAGCACGCTGTAGGAATCCTGGCTCAGCAGGCGCAGTATCTCCAGCCGCAGCGGATCGCCGGCGGCCTTCAGGGTCGCCGCCAGTTGCGGGATCGGGTCGCTGACGTGTGATTCTTTGTTGGCATCACCCGTCGCAGGCGGTTGGCTGGAGTCAAGCATGGCGCGGAGTCTAGCAGCGCTTTCATGCTATATCAAAATATTTTGATAAAGGTGCATCGAAATTATTTGATGCAGATGTCACTGATGCCGGTCTTATGGCCCGATGGATAGCAGGATTGCGATTTGTTAGGAAAATGTTGCTGTCATCAGCAAAGAATTGAACCCGCGGCCTTTGCGCCCGGCGGGGGTTTACGGGAAAATACGCCCCCGTTTTGCCGGCCATCGACAACCTCCGGCCGACGGAATCGCGGCAAGCTGGCCATCAGAGCCGGGCCCGCAGCGCATCTGATGAACCGAAGATCCCAAACCGAGAGATCCCTATGTCTTCTACTCCGTCTCGCACAGAAAAGGCTAACGCCATCCGCGCCCTCGCCATGGACGCGGTCCAGAAAGCCAAAAGCGGCCACCCGGGCGCGCCCATGGGTATGGCAGATATCGCCGAAGTGCTGTGGAACGACTATCTGAAACACAATCCGGCCAACCCCGAGTGGGCGGACCGCGACCGCTTCGTGCTGTCCAACGGCCACGGTTCCATGCTGCTGTATTCCCTGCTGCACCTGTCCGGCTATGACCTGTCCATCCACGAGCTGCAGAACTTCCGCCAGCTGCACTCCAAGACCCCGGGCCACCCGGAGTACGGTTACGCGCCAGGTGTAGAAACCACCACCGGCCCACTGGGTCAGGGCATCACCAACGCCGTGGGTATGGCCCTGGCGGAGAAAGTGATGGCTGCGCAGTTCAATCGTGAAGGTTACGAGCTGGTTGATCACAATACCTACTGCTTCCTGGGCGACGGCTGCCTGATGGAAGGCATCTCCCACGAAGCCTGCTCCCTGGCCGGCACCCTGGGCCTGGGCAAACTGATCGCCTTCTACGACGACAACGGCATCTCCATCGACGGTGAAGTGGAAGGCTGGTTCACCGACGATACACCCAAGCGCTTCGAATCCTACGGTTGGCACGTTATCCCGAACGTGGACGGCCACGACCCCGCCGCGATCAAGGCGGCCATCGAAGAGGCCCGCGCGGAAACCCACAAGCCCACCATCATCTGCTGCAAAACCGTGATCGGCTTCGGTTCCCCCAACAAGCAGGGCCGCGAAGAGTGTCACGGCGCACCACTGGGCGACGAAGAGATTGCGCTGGTACGCGAAACTCTGGGCTGGAAACACGAGCCGTTCGTCATCCCTGAAGACCTGTACCACGCCTGGGACGGCCGCGCCAAAGGCGCCGAGCAGGAAGACGAGTGGAACGATATTTTCCAGGACTACAAAGAAGCCCACCCGGAACTGGCCGACGAATTCGTACGTCGCATGAACGGTGAGCTGCCGGCAGACTTTCTCGCCAAGGCCGATGAATACATCAAACAGTGCCAGGCCGATGCCGACAAAATCGCCTCCCGTAAAGCCAGCCAGAACACCCTGAATGCCTACGGCCCGCTGCTGCCGGAATTCCTCGGCGGCTCCGCCGACCTCGCAGGCTCCAACCTCACCATCTGGTCCGGCTCCAAAGGTGTTACTGCGGACGACGCCAGCGGCAACTACGTCTACTACGGCGTGCGCGAATTCGGTATGAGCGCCATCATGAACGGCATCGCCCTGCACGGTGGCTTCGTGCCCTACGGCGCAACCTTCCTAATGTTTATGGAATACGCCCGCAACGCCGTGCGCATGGCCGCGCTGATGAAACAGAAGGTCATCTTCGTCTACACCCACGACTCCATCGGTCTCGGGGAAGACGGCCCCACCCACCAGCCGGTAGAGCAGCTCACCGCCCTGCGCGCTACACCAAACCTGCAGACCTGGCGCCCCTGTGACGCCACCGAATCTGCAGTGAGCTGGAAAATGGCCATCTCCCGCAGCGACGGCCCCAGCGCCCTCATCTTCAGCCGCCAGGGCCTCGCCCCGCAGGCGCGCACCGAAGAGCAGCTGGCCAACGTCGAAAAGGGTGGCTACATCCTGCGTGATTGCGACGGCGAACCCGAAGCCATCATCATCGCCACCGGCTCCGAAGTAGAACTCGCCACCGCCGCCGCCGAACAACTGTCCGGCCGCAAAGTGCGCGTGGTTTCCATGCCCTGTGCCGAAGCCTTCAGCGCCCAGCCCGCCGACTACCGCGAATCCGTACTGCCTTCCAGCGTACGCGCCCGCGTAGCCGTAGAGGCCTGCCACAAGGACTACTGGTACAAGTTCGTCGGCTTCGACGGCGCCATCGTCGGCATGGACACCTTCGGTGAATCCGCACCGGCGGGTGACCTGATGAAGCACTTCGGCATCACTGCTGAGAAAGTTGTGGAAGCGGTTGAAGGACTGCTGAAGTAATTTTAATCAAACGCCATAAGTGCTCTGTGGCGTAAATTGAAGGGCAAGTGCTGGGTGGAGGTTTTTGGAAGCGTCGCAAACAGGATGTTTGCGCCGCAGCGCCCAGGGATGGGTTGAAGGGGGGCGCCTAGCCCGGTTCCGAAAACCTCCACCCAGTGCTTGACCGCCACTGCACCGGGACAAGGCCCTTTTCCGGGTCCCGGCCGCCACCGCACTGGAACAGAGCAAAACCGAGGGTGGTGGATCTAGCCCGAGGTATACATGCCCACACCGATAAGACTCGCCATAAACGGTTACGGCCGTATAGGTCGCTCCGTATTAAGAGCCCTGTACGAATCCAACCTGCGCGACCAGTTGCAGATCGTTGCCATCAACGAACTGGCCGACTGCGCCACCATTGCGCACCTCACCAAATACGACACCGTCCACGGCCGCTTCCACGGCAAAGTCGAAGTGCACAACGAAACCCTGCACATCAACAACGACCAGATCGCCGTCACCCATCACCGAGATCTCGAAGACCTCGACTGGCGCAACCCCCAGGTCGACATCGTCCTTGAATGCACCGGCAGCTTCACCGAACGGCAAAGGGCCGAACTGCACCTGAAAGCCGGGGCCAAAAAAGTCATCTTCTCTCAGCCCGCGCAAAGCGATGTAGATGCCACCATCGTCTACGGCGTCAACGACACCGTCCTGACCGGCAACGAAACCATCATCTCTGCCGCATCGTGTACCACCAACTGCAGCATCCCCGTCATCGCCGCCCTGGAAAGCGCCCTCGGCATCGAAGCTGGCGTCATCACCACCATCCACTCCGCGATGAATGACCAACCGGTAAACGACGCCTACCACCACACTGACCTGCGCAAAACCCGCTCCGCCATCTCGTCAATTATCCCCGTCGATACCGGCCTCGCCCGCGGCATCGAGCGCATACTCCCCGACATGGCCGGCAAATTCGAAGCCCAGGCCATGCGCGTCCCCACCATCAACGTCTCCGCCATCGACCTCTCGGTGCAGCTGAAAAAATCCGTCACCCAGGCCGAAGTCAATTCCGTACTCAAAACGGCGGCGGAAACCCGCTTCTGCGGTGTGCTCGGTTACAGCGAAGAGCCCCTCGCTTCCTGTGACTACAATCACGATCCCCGCTCCGGCATCGTCGACGCCAGTCAGACGCGTGTGGCCGGCCATAAGCTGGTCAAGGTATTGATCTGGTTCGATAACGAATGGGGGTTTGCCAATCGAATGCTGGATATTGCCCGGCAGCAGTCAAACTAAAGACCGCGGAGTTTCCTCCGTCGAAAGGGTTTATTGGTCTTACCAGCTGGTGGCATTTCGCTGATAATCTCTGTACTCATTAAAACCTACGTTATATAACAGAGCGCCTGTTATTTTGTTCATAACAATAATATTGCGTGGGGGATGATGTGAAAAAGGCGATCGTAAAATTGAAGATGCCGACAGCCTGGCTGCTTTCGGTGTTCCTGGTGGCTTGCGGTGGCGGTGGAGGCAGTTCCGGGGATACTGATAATCCAGCCGTTCAGGAAAAGAAGGTTCAGGATTCTCTAAGCTTTGAAAATTCGGAAATAGAATACTATCTACACAGTGATGTCGGCGAGAACCCGATTTCCGGCGGGTCCGGCACCGGTGATATTTCTTACTCCTCAAGTAACACCACTGTTGTTACCGTTGATGCCAGTTCTGGCGCGGTCCAGCTGGTTGCGATAGGGAATGCTACTGTCAGGGCTACCAAGGCGGGGGATGCCGAGTATCAGCCAGCGGAAGCTTCCTACTCCATTCGTGTTGTCGAAGGGCAGGCGCAAGAGCCATTAGTCTTCGAGTCAGAAGCGTTGTTGGTTGATCTAAGTGTTGCGGATACAGCAAGCAATCTATTGAGCGGGGGCTCCGGTGACGGCCAGCTCGTATATTCTTCCAGTGATGATTCGGTTGCCAGCGTCGATATGGAAACTGGCATTGCGACGCTAGTGGCAGAAGGTACGACAGTTATCGGTGTGACAAAGGCAGCATCCGGACAGTTCGCTGCCGCGCACGCGGAATATAGACTGACAGTCACCGGGCCACCTGACGAGTTGTCGGTTGAACTGGGAAAAACCGATTCGACGTTATCTCTGAACGGGGTGTTTGCTCCGACGAATATTTATCGATTTACCAACCAAGATTGTGATGTAGATAATTACGCGTCGTGCAGCCATGGCTCAATGAGCGTGGTCTCCAGCAGTGATGAATTCCCCGTTACCGATGACTATATTGCTGTCGGGCTCCGGGCCTACGTATCTTTCGAGCGGGCTGGATTGCACAGTGCTCCAGTGGCAGTCGACGTTAAGCGCCCGCCGTTTGTGCGTCGGATGGGGCATGCCATGATCAGCTTTAAAGGGAAGCTGTTTGTAATCGCCGGGCAGGATAATAGTGCCGGTGAATCCGGGAATGATACATATTGGTACAACGATATCTGGTCTTCCATTGATGGCGTTAACTGGCAACTGGAAACCGAAAGCGCAGCGTTTCCCGGGCGTGCCTTTCATGAAGTTGTGGAATACGAAAATGCGCTGTACCTGATCGGCGGTGAAGAGGGTATTGGTACAGGCGGTGCTTTATCGTTCAAGCGTGACGTGTGGAAGTCGAACGATGGTGTTAACTGGACACGCCTGGTTGATAGGGCCCCATTTATGGGCGAGGGCAAAGTTGCTGTATTTGATGGAAAAATTTGGGTTATTGGCGATAGCGCATTTTCAGGAGATTCGAAAATATATTCATCGACTGATGGCCTGAATTGGGATCTGGAGTTGACCGAATCTCCCTTCGGCTCCCGCGAAGATATGGCGGTATATATCTGGAACGAGAAGTTGTTCGTCTCTGGTGGCATGGGGCCCGATGGTTCGGATGACTTGATGAATGATGTGTGGTCCTCGCCAGATGGACGAACCTGGAAAAAAGAGTCTGATGATGGCGGTTATCCAGCACGCGTTCTTGGGAGTGTGGTGGGGCATAACGGCAGGCTCCTGATGGTGGGCGGACATTCCTTTTCTGCTGGGCACAATACGGTATACAAATCAGAGGACGGAATTACCTGGACGCTGCTGGCTGAGGATGTGATCACTCGAATGAATCAGACTCACTCCCTCACAGCTCACGCCAGCAAGCTTTGGCTGTACTCTGGTTTGGACCAGGATTATGTGTGGACATCGAACGATGGTGAAGCTTGGCGCGTGCCGGTGACACTCGCTGTCGAGTGGGAGTCGGCACCTGAGTAAGGGCAGGATGCGCCCGGTATGCCTAAATACGGCGAAAACAAAAGCACGGCCTAGCCGTGCTTTTGTTTTCAGCCCAGACGAATGAACCAAGTGCGTGAGTAATGGTGAGAATCGTACTGCTTACCCACGAGAGGGAGTTATCGCGACGAACGAATACCGGGCAGCTGGCTCTTCGGGCGCGGGATGACCTGTCTATAGAGCGCATTGTCTGGAAGCGATCGGAACCGTCCCCGGAACTACTTAGGCTCATAAATCGAGAGGAGGTGGCGCTTCTCTATCCTGTGAGCGAAACCCGGTCAGAAGTATCGGAAGTCGCGTCGGTTGTAGAGGTCCACAATTTTATTCTGCTCGATGGGACCTGGCAGGAAGCTCGTAAGATGTATAACCGCAGTCCGTACCTGCACCCACTTCCGCGAGTCGATCTGAACATTCGGCACGCTTCGCGATTCAACCTGCGACGCAATCAGAGGGATGGCTGCCTGTGTACTGCGGAAACCGTAATTGAGGTGTTGAGAGCAAAGGGGGAGGACCTCACTGCACAGGACGTGACGGCCAGGTTTACCCGATTTCTTGCGGAGAACGCATGACCCCCTGCTCATAGCCCCGCCTATTTGGTGCCGCAGGAGCCCACGCGAACCTTGTAGGGCTGATGCTCCTGAAGAAATGTCTGGTACTCACTTCTAAACACGCTGCAGGAGCTTGTGCTGTCATCCGAGGTGCCGCAGCAGCGAATCGCTTCGCGCAAGGCCTGCTCAGAAACCGCATCAAATTCCTCGGAGTGTCCCGCGCCGTACATAATGCTGTCTTCCCAGGTTTTCACCGGGCGCCAGGAATTATTACCGTGAGCGCCGCCGTAATAGCAGCCGGTGCCCTGCAGACAGTCCTGGCCAATATTCTCCGATCCCCAGACCGGAGTGCACTGGGATCCGAAATAGTCGTCTACGGTATCTTCTGACCAGCCGCAACAGCTGTAATTTCCGTTTTCATCGGTTTCGCAGGTGCCGTCCGCGGCACGGTTGTAGCTGGTACAGCTCGCTCTATCGGTGAGGGTGGGACAGGTAGCGTTGGCTGACTGGACGTATTCGGAGGCCGGTTTGAAGCTGTTGCACCACTTGCTGCAGCCAGGTGCGTCTAGGTTGGCCCATTCTCTGGATAACTCGCTGGGCCAGCCCGCTACGCTGGTGCCGTCGGCGTTGATGGGGCTGTCGTAAAGATCGGCCAGCCCGAAGTTATGACCGAGTTCGTGGATCACAATATTGCGCAGGTGGTGCAGGGTGGTCTCGACATTTTGCCAGTCCCTGTCACTGGCAACATAGATGATTTCACCACCGGACGCGCCGTAATCGCTTTCGCCGATAACCACCTTGAGCACACCGTGTACATCGTCACTGGCACACTGCTCCAGAATGGCCTGATGGATCTGCTCCTCCGCGCAGCTGAAACCGCCACTGTCTTTGTGCGCGCAACCCAGAGCGGCGAAACCCTGTAGGTCGATGTCATAGAAGGCGAACTGGCTCGTGTACTCGGAAAATGGCGCAAGTGCGCGAAACTGGTTGTTCACCGCATCCTGCACAATTTCTTCGAAGAAGGGGGCGGAATCCAGGTTCGCAAACAGCACCTTGAAGGGCGCCTCGCTACTGCCGGCAAAGGGCAGGCACGAGGTCAGCTGCGCGTAGTCACCCGGCTCGACCGCGTAGGCTGAGGGGCTTGTACCCGGTGTTGCGTCGCCACCCGAGCTGACACCGCCCGAGGAATCCGATTGGCTCTCGGGGGCGTAAGAAGGGGGTGGAGCCTGAAGCGTCGCATCTTCGCTGTCGCCACTTCCGCCTCCGCCACAGGCGGCAAGCGTCAGGACAACGGAAATGACTGCAGCAAGGCGCAGACTGGCATATCGGCGGAAAGTAAACTCGGGCATTTCAGGGACTTGTGATGATCGATTATTGTGTATTGTCCCTGCGCAGCAAGCCTGTGACTGCCCGGTGCCCTTGTCCCTGGTGCGGAGTGCGCAAAATTGCAGCATTTTATGGGGCGTTTTCCGTTGAAGCCAGAGGCAAAAAGCCTGAAACTGCAACTGAATATCAGGTCATTTTTTTGGGGCCATTGTGCCCTGAGGAATCAACATCGTTTGAGGAGATGAAGGTGAGAAAACTGTTTCTCTGGTTGGGTATGCTGGCAATCGCTGTTCCAGCTTTGGCGTTGGAAGTGGGAAGCCCTGCGCCGGAATTTTCCCTGCAAGCATCGGATGGAAAAACCTACGCGTTATCCGATTTCAAAGGCAAACAGGCGGTGGTGATTGCCTGGTACCCGAAAGCCTTTACCAAAGGTTGCACCATCGAGTGCAAATCGCTGGCTGAAAATGGCCATCTGATTCGCGAGTACGATGTCGCCTACTTTATGGCCAGTACCGATGAGGTAGCGGATAACGCCAAGTTTGCCGAGGAGCAGAAGGCAGATTTTCCGCTATTGAGCGACCCGACCGGGGAAGTGGCTGAGGCCTACGGGGTAAAGATGCCAGTGCTGAATATGGCCAAGCGGATCACCATCTATATCGACATGGATGGGAATGTGGCAAAGATCGACAAGGACATCAAGCCTGCCACCAGCGCTCAGGACATGGCACGCACTCTGGGTGAGCTGGGTATCGCCAAGAAGAGCTGAGTCCAGACAGGGCCGCGAAAGCGGCCCTGTCTGTATTTGGTTAGCCGATTTGGGGCTACCAGAGAGAGGGTTCGCCGTCTTCGGATTCGGGGGGCTGGCTACTCTCCCGGAGGCGCTGTCGCTCCAGCGCCTCTCCCTTAAGCTCGATGCCGGGAGCCCGGTCCGATTGCGTGCCGTCTTCAATAATGGACAGCTTGTCTAAAAAATCCCAGAAGCTGACAAAGATTTTTTCGAGATCTTCCTGCGGGGGGGCAGTTCCTGGGGCAAAGTAGCCATCGGGGTGGAAATCGAGCATTAATAGATGATCGGGTGTTAGAGCGGTGTAAAAGCAGTACTCTCGGTCTAGCTTATAGTTTCCGTGATTTACACATACCCAATCACGCCCGCCGAAACGGTAGTGAATCAGGTCTTCAATCCGTTCAGGGTAAATGAAACTGGTGCCTGATAAATCATCTATAGTGTGAATGTCGAAGCACACTCGCTCAAGCCAGCTTCGTTGTTTCAGATCAACTTTCGCAGAGTATCGATCGGGTGCCGGCCAAATTGCCTTGATGGTAACGCTGCAGGATCCTATAGCGGCCAATTGTTCGCCGTAGGGCACGAAATGTCGCCAGTAGACTTCGCTTATAGGGAGATAGCTGAAGGCCGGTCTATTGCCTTTATAGGGGCGGGCTGTATTGACAAAGACGAAGGGTTCATAGACCGAGTGGTCATAGATATCGCACTTGTGCGCGATATATTCAGGTCCGTAAGGTGCGGGCGTCGATATCTCACCGGAAAATATCAGCTGTATACCGGAAAGGTTAAAGCAACTGATAGAGCTATCTTCAAAAGCGCAGTAGTCCAGTACTTGATGCTGAGATATCAGGTTCGACATGCGTTACTCCCAGCCAAGGTTACCGCTTACTTTTTCGACCAGCGCAACAAAGTTTGCACGGCTGAATTCTGCTATGTCGCCTTGGTGGTTCGCGATACGCGCTTTCAAATTCTCGGCGTTCTTAAGTGTCGATGCCGCTGGTGCGATCTTTTCTGACAGGGATGTCCAGCTTTTATCGTTTGCCTGGAGCTCCTTGGTCACCGCGTCTGCGTCAACTGCCTGGTGATATCTTGCGCCGAGGCTTTTCATGGTGAGTGTTTTCTTATAAGTGGCGCCAAGTCGGTCAATATCGGACAGCAGGGACCCAATGTTTGAGCGGGGCTCGACAAAACTGAATTGATGGTGGGAAAGGCTTGCCTGCCCTCGGGCTTTTACTACCTCAAGAGCGCTTTTGAGCAGCTTCGCACCGTGTCCAAAAATATACCAGTGGTGCTGTTGATCCGTGTCAGCCCAGTATTGATTCTGAGTTTCGATTAAGACTTTGGCAAGATGGGTTGAGCCAGCTCCCTCTGGGCTCACCTTTTGTTCTGGACTTTTCCATATGCCAAGCTTGTCAATAATCGAGGTGGGGCAATAGTAAAGTGAAAATTCGTTATTGAGCTCGCGGCCGTTTATTGTTTGCGCGAAATAATCCCCGACTGAATCCCCGGTAAACTTGAGGTTGAAGGAGTGCTTTTTCGTATCGTAGTTTGCTGCAACAGCAGCGATATGGGTAGTGATTTGGTGAGCGTCTGCGGGATCATGTCTCCAAGCTCCATGAACAAAGCGTGATGAGTACAAGCCGGAAGGCTTGCCACACCCTTCGCCAAGTGACTGTTGAAGGCCACTGATATAAACTCCGTCCCCATGACTATTTGGCGCCCCTGACTGAAGAACCGAATAGGTCACCATCACAGAACCACAATCCAAGCGATGCTGATGCGCATTGCTCTGATTGGATTGGCTGGTAATCCCCGCAGCAGAGTTTTTAAGCCCGATCATTTTCCGCAAGGTCTGCTGCCCGTGCAGGTCGTCCTCCTGCACAAACTCGAGATAGGGCGCCAGAAGATTCGGGTCAATAAATACCCGACGACCGTCTTTCCCAATTGTCTCTTTGCTCAAAAATACATATTCACTAAACGGCCGAGCGACTTCTTGTTGCATACCCATTCCATTGCGGCATCAAATTTCGGGCTGGCTATTCTAGCGAGGGTGCTGCTTTTATTGAATGCCGGTACGGCTGTAATTTTGTGAAATATGAAAAATGTGTTGTACGATCGTACAGTTTCCCTTTTGGTACCTATTGCATTTCAGAAAGAAAAAGTGGCCGCGCGAAGCTCGGTTCCGGCGGCCAAACACTCGGTGGTATTTTTCTCTACCGCCCGTTCGGCGCGGGCCTCAATGCTGGCGCCGCCAGTAAACGCGGCCTTCATCGCGTCCCGGGTGATCCTGCCGGCAAAGCGAGTGGCTAGGTCTTCAATCCGGGGTTCCAGTTCAGTTTCCGATTTTGTGCTGAAATTCCCCTCCTGCCATGGACTCCGGAAAGCAGGCACCTCTTCCGGTTTCTCCATTTCCCGGGCAACGATGTCACGCAGGTACCTTGCCTCCTCCAGAGACCTTCGGATGTCCGCGCTTCGACGAGCCGCCGCTGTGCTCTGGGCAGGTTCGGCGCATTGCGGATGAAGGCAAAGTATCCCTGAGACGCACCAGGTCCACAGAGTGGATGCGGGCGCGGGAAAAAATCTGGCACGCATATTGCTCAAGATTGATTAACACAGGGAAATTCTCCCGGGGCAAAAAACTGCCCCTGGCCCACTGGCCAAAGCCAGTCTCAAAGTTTCTGCGGCTACTACCAGAGTGGCTGACGAGCACCAGTTAAGAGCCTTTCAAAAAAACCGGATTGTTATGAGGTTTCGTTGCCAGCACCCGATGTGTGCGTGGCCAGGGGCTCTTTTGTCCGAAAAATAATAATTGTTATGGCATTTTTTCAAACCAAGGGGTCGCTAATGAAGCAGTCACTTATGCAGAAGAAAGTACTGAGTTGTGCCGTGGTAGCAATCATCGCCAGTGGGGTTACGGCGCCGAGTGCTCCAGTTTTCGCGGAAGAGATCGAAGAGGTGGCCGTGACTGGCGTCCGGGGTAAGCCCAGGTCGGTTTCAGACTCGCCGGTGCCGGTGGACGTATTCGGTAGTGAGGCGCTGGAGTCCGTGTCCTATACCGATACCAACGATGTGATGAAAACCCTGGTTCCTTCTTATACCGTCAATCGCCAGCCGATCAGTGATGGTGGTACCTTTATTCGTCCTGCGCAGTTGCGGGGCATGCCTACGGATAAGACACTGGTACTGGTGAACTCCAAGCGACGTCACCGCGCCGCGCTGGTGCAGATTGGCGGCTCGGGCACTCAGGGCCCTGATATCGCGACTATCCCCAGCTCCGCACTGAAGTCCGTAGAGGTGTTGCGTGATGGTGCCGCCGCACAGTACGGCTCCGACGCGATTGCCGGCGTGATCAATTTTATTCTCAAGGACAATTCGGACGGTGGTTCACTGAGCGTACGCGCTGGTGAATATTCGGAAGGAGATGGGTTCCAGAGTACGGCCACTGCCAATGTAGGTCTGCCGATCGGCAGCGATGGGTTTTTCAGTTTGTCTGGCGAGGTTTCTCAATCGGATTTTACTTCCCGTTCCGAGCAGTATTGCGAAAGCTGGTTCTGTGTCACGGAGCAGACTCCGGAATTTATCGAGGCAGCCGAGAATGCCTCGCTAGAGGGCGATGTGGTGCAACCCTGGGGTCAGCCGAATTCGGAAGGTGCACGGGTCTTTTTCAACGCCGGCTACGATCTGGGCGGAGGTAAAGAAGTCTATGCCTTTGGTAACTACTCTGAGAGCTCTGCGGATGGCGGATTCTACTACCGTTATCCTGGCAATGGCACCATTGAGGATCTGCGGGAAGCCGACGGGTCCATTTACACTCCGCTGGAAAAATTTCCCGGTGGTTTTACTCCGCGCTTTGCTGGCGATGTGACTGACTACTCGTTGGTGAGTGGGCTGAAAGGTGAGATGCTGAACGGTGTTCTGTACGACTTTAGTGCGCGCTACGGCTACAGCGACATTGAATACACCCTGAGCAATACCATCAATCCATCGCTTGGGCCTGACAGCCCCACCGCGTTCAAGCCGGGTACCCTGGCCAATGAAGAAATTCAATTGCAGGCGGATTTTTCCAAGGAACTGGATTGGGGCATGAGTGCCCCAGTGGTGGCAGCGTTTGGTGTCAGCTATATGGATGAATCCTATGAGCTGAGCGGTGGCGATGAAGCCTCTTATGCTGCTGGTCCTTACGCGACCCAAGACCCCTGGGACTTCTGTGACGGTGGTATGCCCACCGCGGCGGGACAGTCCGTGATCGACGCTGGTTCGTCACTGAACTGCGCCGATGACAATGATCCGGTGTATACGGTCGTCGGCGTGGGCTCCAACGGTTTCCCCGGCTATTCGCCAGAATATTCCGGCAGTTATGCACGGGATTCCTATGCGGTATATGGGGATTTGAGTACGGATATTACGGACCGCCTGTTTGCGCAGGCCGCATTGCGCTTTGAAGACTATTCCGACTTTGATTCAGAGCTGGTGGGCAAGTTGGCGATGCAGTACGACCTCACTGAAAACATCGGCCTGCGCTCTTCCCTTGGTACCGGCTTCCGGGCACCGACCCCGGGGCAACAGGGCACCACCAATGTATCCACCCGCCTTCCGGAAGGCTTCCCGGTTGCCACCGGTCTGTTCCCTGCCAGCAGTTCGGTTGCACAGGCACTGGGCGCGGAGGCGCTGAAACCGGAAACTTCGACCAACTTCACCCTGGGTTTTACCGCGGATTTCGACAATTTGTCGATGACCGTGGACTTCTACCGTATCGATGTGGATGACCGTACCTATGCAATTTCTACCCTGCCGGTAGCGGCATCGCAAGATGATCCTGCAGCCTATGCCAACTATCTGGCGCTTGTGGATGCCGGCGTTGTGGGAGCAGAATCTATCGGCGGCGTTTTTTACTTTACCAATGCGTTTGATACACGCACGCAAGGGGTTGACGTGGTTGCCACCTACCCACTGGCGTGGTCCGATTCCAGTGTGACGAACCTGACCGCATCGTTTAACTACAACAAGTCGGAGTTTGCGTCGGACCCGAGCGCATATCTCAATGAAGAAGATGAGTTTGACTTTGAACACTTCCAGCCAGAGCTACGCGGTGCGCTCACCGCAATGCAGGATGTTGGTCCGGTGTCACTGATGGCCCGTGCCAACTGGTATGGCAGTTACGAAAACTTCAACGCCGGTGAGGTGCAGAAATACGACCCGGTCGTGCAGGTCGATGTGGAAGGGCGTTACCATATTACGGATGCCACCAATATGAGTGTTGGCGGGCGAAATATATTTGATACTTACCCGGAAAAGGACCTGTTGGGCGACGAATGCTGTGGGGCTATCTACATGGCGGGAACCGTGGTCGACTGGCAGGGTAGCTTCTACTACATGAGCCTGAATCACAACTTCTGATCTTATATTGTCTTCTACAAGATCGATTTGATCCCCGCTCTGCGGGGATTTTTTTGCATTCCGTTTATGTATGGAACGGGTATAAAAAAGGCCAGCTAAGCTGGCCAGTGGAGCGAATGTTGCGGGTGACGGTCAATTAGCTGATTCGGTGGAGCACCTTGGGTAGCGCAGAAGTGTATTTCTGAACATCTTCCAGGCGGCCCATGCTGACACGGGACCAGTTTGTGTAGTCGCGGTAAATGCCACGAATCAGAACGTTTTCCTTGGCCATTTCTGCGCGGAAGGATTCCGCGTTCAGCGCACCGAGATTGACGAACATAAAGTTTGTGACCGAAGGCAGAGCCGTGAGGCCGTTCTCTTTTACCGCGGCGGCGACCATTTCCCGTGCTTCCTTGATCTTTGCGCGGCAGTAATCCATAAACTGGTGGTCCTCGTAGCAGGCGATGGCAGCAGCCAACCCGGCCTGGTTGAGTCCATACCAGCCGAGGCCGTACTTTTCCATCTGCTCGATCTTCTCCGGCTGGGCGATCAGGTAGCCCACGCGCATCCCTGCCAGGCCATAGATCTTGGAGAATGTGCGGGCAACGATAATATCGTGACCGTCCTTGATCAGCGGAATAACCGTATTGGCGTCGCTGTCATCGGTCAGCTCGTTATACGCCTCGTCAGCGAGGACGGTGCACTTTTTCGAGGCTTTGATGCAGAAATTGCGCATGGCGAGCGGGTCGATCAGCATCCCGGTCGGATTATTCGGGTTCGTCACCTGAACCATGGAAATACTATCGTCAATCGCGCTGTACATTGCGTCGAGATCGATGGCGAGAGATTCCAGCTTTGGCAGGCGTTTAATCTCACCAATATTCTGAAGCTCCACTACCCGTGAAGTGGTGTCCCAAAACAGGTCGGGGCCGAGGATATTTCCGGTCTGTGCTGCGGTTACGGCGGCTGCCGCGAGGCCGGCACTGGAGCCGGATCCGAGCGTGACGTATTCCGGCGTCAGCCCATGGCGTTCTGCGATCATGGTCTTCAGGCGCATTACGCTGTCGTAGACATAGTAGGCACCCTTCTGGCTCGCTTCCATCATGGCCTTTAATGCGGCCGGACTTGGCCCGTAGGGGTTTTCATTGGCATTGAGTTTGGCAACGCCGGGGGGCGGCCCGTATAGCGGGGTTGGCCGGTTAATTTCTGGTTTGGTTCCTGCCAGGCTGCTGGTGCTTGCAGCGGCAAACGCAGCGGAAACCGTAGCGGTTGTCCCCTGTAGAAATAACCTCCTGCTGAGTGATTTTTGCATTATTGTTCCTCCCGGTCGGTCGGTGTTGTGAATAGAAATCGTTGCAAGAGACTTTGGCGGGTTGCCCGCACTTCGCTCACGCTTTGGTAAACATCGCCATGGATACGGCAATCAGGTAGATCCCAAACAGGCGTTTGAGGTGCAATTCATTCAGGCTATGGGCCCAGCGCGCACCGATAGGGGCCGAGATCACAGAGAAGATAGAAATGGCGATCAGCGCGGGAATATTGATGTAACCGATAGACCCCATGGGCAGGTTCTGCGCACCCAGCCCCATAATGAGAAACCCGATAGCCCCGGGTAGTCCGATCAGGAAGCCGATACCGGAAGCGGTAGCAACCGCCTGGTGGGCGGGACGATTACACAGCACCATGGTCATTACCGTGATGGTGCCGCCGCCGATTCCCAACAGTGATGAAAAACCACCGAGAAAACTGGCCAATCCCGCGCGGGCGATACCGCGCGGCATTTCCAGTTTGCCTTTGAGACCGTCGAACAGGTTGGGGAAAAGAAAGTAGATGGAGTACAGCAGTACACCGGCGGCAAAGACATATACCAGGCTTTTGCTATCGGTGAAGGAGGCGATATACAGCCCGCCACCGACTCCAAGCACAATCCAGATGGACCAGTCCCGCAGCACCTTGAAGTCGACGGCCCCCCGTTTGTGATGCGCCTGCACCGAGCGCGCCGAGGAGATGACGATGGAAGCGAGGGAGGTGCCCACCGCTACCCGCATCATTTCATCACTGGCACTGTGCAGAAACGGGAATACCGCAAGCAGCGCGGGCACCACTACGAAGCCTCCTCCGTTGCCAAACAGCCCCGCGGTAATACCCGCAATCAGACCTGCGGCACACAGCAGCAGAATAAATAAGGATACTTCTTCAATGCTCATCGGCTCCCCCGGTTTGTTCTTCGTTGAACAGGATCTAAAAAGCATTAACCGTGCCAAGGGCTGCGGGTGATCGGAGGCGCTTGGTGGAGGGCGACGAACTGAGTGGTTGGTGAGATCAGACGAATTGTCTGGTATCGGCGACGAAAACGGGACAGCCTGACGGTGGACTGCTTCGGCGCGAATGGTAGTCTTCGTGCCCAATGAACGAACATAAACATAATGAAACGCACTCAGGGGGACCCATGCTGCACCGGCTGCTTATCGTATTTTTATTCCTGTTCAATACCCTTGCGCAGGCGGAGACCATTTCTGCGGTTACCACAGGTATGGAGAAACAGCAGGGATTGCTGGATTATTACTGGGACGAACAGAACGGCCGCTTGCTGCTGGAGGTGGATACCTTTGACCGGGATCTGCTTCTGTTGTCCGGCCTGGCCCAGGGGCTGGGATCTAACCCGGTGGGTCTGGATCGCAATCAGGTGGGTGACAGTCGGGTAGTGCGGTTTGAGCGGGTGGGCAACAAAGTGCTGTTGCATCAGGTCAATCTCAAGTTCCGGGCCCAGTCTGAAAACCCCGCCGAACGCCGGGCCGTTACCGAGGCATTTGCCTCTTCGGTCATCTGGGGTTTCGAAGTCATCGCTGAGGAGGGCGAAAGTGTTCTGCTGGATTTCACGCCATTTATTCTCAGTGATCAGCACGGTATCGCCGCTCGACTCAAACAGACCGGGCAAGGCAACTACAGTCTGGATCAAAGCCGCTCGGCGATTTATCTGGCGCGCACCAAAAGTTTCCCGAAAAACAGTGAATTCGAAGCGCAGTTGACCTTTAAGGGCAGTGACCCCGGGAAGTATCTGCAAGAAGTCGTGCCGACACCGGAACTCGTCACCCTGCGTCAGCATCTATCCCTGGTTGCGCTGCCGGAAGAGGGGTACAAGCCTCGCCGCTTTCATGCCAACTCCGGGTACTTTCCGTTGATCTATCGCGATTACGCCACCGCCATCGACCAGCCCATGGATCAGCGACTGATCTTCCGGCACCGACTGGAAAAGCGTCCTGGCAGCAATACGCCAGTGCAGCCTATTGTGTATTACATTGACCCCGGTGTACCTGAGCCCATCCGCGGTGCCCTGATGGAGGGCGCCAGCTGGTGGAATGAAGCGTTCGAGGCCGCCGGTTTTGAAAATGCCTTTCAGGTAAAACTATTGCCCGAAGGAGCCGACCCTCTGGACGTCCGGTATAACGTGATCAACTGGGTGCACCGCTCTACCCGTGGCTGGTCCTACGGCTATTCCATATACGATCCGCGTACCGGTGAAATTCTCAAGGGGAATGTGACGTTGGGCTCCCTGCGGGTGCGACAGGACTTTCTGATTGCCCAGGGCCTGCTTCAGCCCTATGGTGCAGACGGTGCCGACACCGCGAAGCTGAAGGAAATGGCACTGGCGCGTATTCGTCAGCTCTCCGCCCATGAGGTGGGACATACGATTGGCCTTGCACACAATTTTATTGCCAGTGCTCAGGATCGCGCCTCGGTCATGGATTATCCGGCGCCCTTGGTCACCCTGAATGGCAAGCACCTGAATATGGCGCAAGCCTACGACCGGGGGATCGGCGCCTGGGATAAGCTGGCGATCCGCTACGGATACGGTATCGCCGAGGGCGATGAGTCGGAATATCTGGAGAGTGTGCTGGGTGAGGCGAAGAAGCAGAAGTTGCGCTTTATTACCGACCGCGACTCCCGCTCTATCAACGATGCCCACGGGGGTTCCCACCTCTGGGATAACGGCGAAGAGCCGTTGAAAGAGTTCGCCCGCATGACCCGGCTGCGTCAGCATGCGCTGGAAAATTTCGGTCCCGCGGCGAATGCGCCCAGCGCTGCCCGTTCGTCCCTGGATGAAACACTGGTACCGGTTTATTACGGTCACCGCTATCAGGCGGAAGCGGTCGGAAAGCTGATTGGTGGCCTCGACTACGATTACCTGTATAACGATACCGGTGCAGAAAGCTACCGCATGGTGGACGCTGACCGACAGCAACAGGCCATTGATGCGCTTGTGCAAACCTTGCAGCCGGAGTTCCTCACTCTGCCGGAGAAGGTACTGAAGCTACTGCCACCCAAAGCGTTCGGCTACAGCCGTAGCAATGAAAGTTTTCCCGCCTATACCGGCATCGCTTTTGACGCGATTGCCATGGCAGAAGCGGCCGCCGGGCATACCTACGCAATCCTGCTGCACCCGGAGCGTGCCGCGCGGCTGCAGCAACAGCGGGCGCGCCGTGGCGCTGGCCCTGGGCTGGACTCCCTGTTGGCGCAACTAACCGAGCAGTCACTGGCGAATGAACGGTACGAGGGACTTCAGGCGGCGATTCATCAGCGGGTCAATCACGTGTATATCCAGCATCTGATGTTACTGGCGGGCGACAAGACTGCGCCGGAGTCCGCTCGCGCGCGCGCCAGCTTTGAACTGGCCAAATTCCAGCACGCTATTGGTGAAATGAAGCTGTTTGGCGACGACCCCCACGGGTATAACGCCCATTATTTTTACGAGGCCAATCGCATCGACGCATTTATGCGTGGCGACCTCAAAGTCGACAAGGGAGACCTGAAGCCCATGCCGCCGGGATCACCGATCTAGGTACAGAATACGGATACCAAAGAGCCGCGAACAATTCGCGGCTCTTTGGTTTGTGGTGAGTGCTGTGCCGCGCACAGGTCAGAAGTAACAGCGTCCACCCCAGCGGAAGCGGCAGGTGGCATTCACCTCTTTGGTGACCGAGTGGCTCTCACCATCGTCGTCGGTCACTGTCAGAGTGACACTATAAGTACCGTCCGTGGTGTATTCGTGGCTGGGATTCTGTGCCGTGGAGCTGCTGCCATCGCCGAAGTCCCAGTGCCAGCTTTGGATGTTGCCGTCGCTGTCGCTACTGGCATCGGAGAAGCTTGCGGTCGAGCGCGCCACAGAGAATGTGAAATCCGCAACCGGCGGCTGATTGGGTTCGGGGTCATCGGGGCTGGTCACGGTAACGCTCTGGTTACTGCTTGCACGGGTGCCCTGGTCGTCGGTGACCGTGAGAGACACCGTATAAGTACCCGCCGTGGCGTACATATGGCTGGGGCTCTGGGCCGTACTGCTATTGCCGTCGCCAAAGACCCAGTCCCAGGCGGTGATATTGCCATCGGCATCGCTGCTTTGATCCAGGCAGTCGATAGCCAGTTCGTCGCTGGTACAAGTAAACGCGGCAATCGGGGCCTGGTTGCCATCGCTTACCGCATTCAGTGCCGCGCGGGCATCCACGATACCGGCACCACAGCCACCACTACAGCTGCCGGGTATTGCGCGGGCAGTGCTCTGTAGCGCATTGATCACTTGATCCGGAGTGATTGTCGGGTTGGCCTGATACAAGAGTGCCGCTACACCCGCCACATGCGGAGCGGCCATACTGGTGCCCTGGTAGAACTGGTAGCTCTCGCCGGCTGGCCCCTGAGTGCCGCTATTGAGGGTGGAAAGAACACCATTGCCGCTGACATTGGTTTCCCCGCCGGGAGCACTGATTTCCACCGTCGCACCGTAATTGGAATAAGAGGCGCGATTGCCCTCACGATCTGTTGCGGCCACCGTGACCACACCCGCACAGTTGGCGGGGGAGAAATCCGCCGCGTTACTGTTGCTGTTGCCGGCGGATATCACCACCGTGGCGCCATTGTCCCGAGCGGTATTGATTGCGCTCTGCATGGCTGCGCTACAGCTACCCTGCCCGCCCAGGCTCAGGTTTATCACCTGTGCCGGATTGGCGTTGACCGGGACACCGGCGACATTGCCGCCACTTGTCCACACAATCGCGTCGATGATATCCGAGGTGTAACCACCACATTTCCCCAGTACCCGCGCGACCAGCACCCTCGCGCCGTGGGCGACACCGGCAACGCCGCGATCGTTGTTGGTGACCGCAGCGATCGTTCCTGCAACGTGGGTACCATGCCAGCTGCTGTTACGCGGCTGCGAGGGATTGAAAAAGCCGCATTCCCACGCGCGCAGCCAGTCCCCCGGATCACTGGGGTCGGCGTCGCGGCCATCGCCATCGTTGGCCACGGTGGTGTCGTCAATAAAGTCGTAGCCGGGGATGATATTGTCGTTGAGATCTGAATGATCGGTAATTCCGGTATCAATGACGGCGACTACCACCCCGCTGCCATCGTGGGTGTCCCACGCCGCTTCCAGGTTGATGCCAGCGGTGGCTTCAAAATAATGCCATTGCTCGCTGCAGCGGCTGTCACCGGGCACGGCGGTATGTTGCATCAGCTGATCCACTTCTACCGTGGCCACTCCCGGCTGGCGGCGCAGTACCGATAGCAGGTTCTGCAAGGTGGCTGCCGGTATCGCGTGGCGCAGGGTAACCAGCTGAAACTCGCCCGCGGCAAGTTCCCGGGTCAGGCGCAGTTCGGTGCCGCTGATGTGCGACAGGGCTTTCAGCCTGTGTTGTCGCTCCAGCCGGGTGGACGCATCGCTGAAGCGCAGGATGAGCCGTTGGGGCAGTACCGGTGTGTCAGCGTCGGGGTTGCTGCCCGGGGGCGGGCTGGTGGGCTGTGCCGCGGCGAAACCGCACAACAGGCAGAGACAAAACAGGGACAGGCTGCGCGATACCGCGCGGTAACGGGGAATGTTCACTTCAGCTTCCTGCTGTGACCGGCTGAATCCGCAGCCGAGGTGATTGTGCAACAGCGGTGCGGTCCCGGGCCGGTTACAGCCGGGCGTCGAAGCTTCCACTGCGTATCGATAAAAGCCTAGCAGGGGACCGAAAGCGGCGGCCATGGGTGAAAAGTATGAAACCGGAGCAGTGGGGCCGCGTATTCGGGAGCCGCGGGGAGCAGGTTTCGGGCAGGCGCTTAGCCGCGAATGAACTGGGATTTACGGATCCAGTGGCTGCCCCGATACCGACGTGTGGGAGCGGAAGTGGTCTTGGCCCAGAAGTAATCCCGGTTGAACTGAAATTCCACCTCGTAACCCTCCACCAGTGCGGCCAGAGGCATCGCCTGCCAGCTGGACTGGCGGCGTTTGCTGGTGGCTTCCAGCAGGTATTCGGTGTCATTCACGATCGCCACCACCCATGCGTGGCCCTGACCTTCGTGGGTACCCAGGGCGACGCGTGCGTCGACACCGAGATTGATCAGCCAGTCGGCGAGCAGAATGGCGTGGTCCTCGCAGTCGCCGCGCTTCTGGTAATAGGCCTGGCGGGACGTCTGCCAGATGTCGGCTAGCCCGGCGTACTGTAAATGGTCGTACTGGTATTCCTTGCGGATTGCCAGCGTGTACAGGGGCACCCACAGGGATTTGGTTTCAAAAGGTTGGAAGCCCACCAGATAGCTGTTGGCAAAGTGATGCAGCTTGTCGAGGCCGCGGGCGGACGCGGTGACCGACTCCAGGCCCTGCCAGTTCCACACGGAAATATAACTGCTTTCCTGCTCCGACCGTTTGGCGACTGCCTGCTGTACCATGGCCTCAGTGAGTGGTGCGCCGCTGCCGTGAATCAGCACGGTGCCGCGCTGGTTGTCCTGGATGCGCGCGCTGTCCACTTCGCGATGCAGAGCCGCGAGTCGGTGCTCACTCAGCGCCTGATTGGCCGGTGGTGAATGCCATCGTTGCTGTAGTTCCGGCAGCATCAATACGATGCCGAGCAGAGCAAAAGCCAGTAGTTGTCGCATGGCGGACTTATCCAGGTCTTTTCCTGAGTATCGGCCGGGTTAGCCTTTCAGGCCGAAGGATATGATCAATGCGACAAAAATCAGAATTGTCGATGCGAAAATGGCCACGGCGATATTGCCGTTTTTCAGCTCGCCTTCGATATCTACGTGCTTGAGCAGTTTCTTGTCGATAATCAGCAGGGCCACCATACCGATTAACAGGGCAAGTAGCGTATAGAGCAGGTTCAATCCCAGGTTGAACAGCGTGGCGGTGAGAAATTCGGATTGCACTTGATAAATCCATCGGTTGCGTGAAGACCGCCAATTAGAGCACAGTTGTGCCGCTTTTTCCTCTGCTTGCCCCGGGCCCGATAGCTCTTTATGGTATTCCGTCAAACATTAGCTCTTCGGGAATGAGAGGAAATAAAACGGAATGCCAAAGCTGCCCAAACTGACACGGTCACTCATGCTGTTGCCCCTGGTGGGTCTGGTTCTCGGGCTTTCTGCCTGTGCTGATCGCGTGGAAGTGCCACCGGCCCACGTAGGGAAAATTCTTACCAAAAACGGTTACAAGCCGGAAACCGTACCGCCGTCTAAGTTCCGCCTGGATATGTGCCTCTACTACTGTGACAAACTGGTCACCCTGGCTATTGCCGATTTTGGCCACCTGGAAAAGTTCAAGCTGTTCATGCCCAGAGATCAACTCAATATGAGTTTTGATATCCGTATGACTGGCGCAGTGAACGAAAAATACATCGACAATATTTTTGACCGGATGCCGCCCCACAACGGCAATATTTCGGTCAATCAGGTCTACAACACCTATGCGCAACCGGTGATCCGTGATGTGGTGCGTCGGGTAATCGCCAAATACTCCATCAATGAAATCGCTTCCAGCCGGGAGATGCTGAGTCAGGAATTGTTTACTGCGGTGGCCACTTCCCTGGATGGGACACCGATCAAGATCAAGCGTCTGGGTATTGCCGATGTGCAGTTTCCCAAGGTGATTACCGAGGCCAAGGAGCGCGCGGCGGAACGGCGCGAGTTGATCGAGCAGGAGAAGGCCCAGTTCGAGATCCAGAAAATCCAGATGGAGAGGGACCTGGAGCGGGAGAAAATGAACCGCGCCATCGCCCGTGAGAAGGCCATGGGTCAGAAAGAAGTCAACGATCTGCTGGCCAAATCGGTGACCGATAAATACCTTTCTTACCGCACTCTGGAAGTGCTGGAAACCATGGCGGAGTCCAACAACAAGGTGTTCGTACCGGTAGAGGCTCTGGGTACCATCGGCCTGCAGCAGGCCGTGTTCTCCGAGCAGATGAAGCAGGTTGCGCGCAAGCGCTGAGCCGGGGGGGTTCTTCCATGGAATTTAATTCACAGATCGCCAACTGGCTGATGAGTGCCCTCGGCGGTCTCGCCAGCTGGATCGTGATCGCGGCCTGTACCCTGCTCGCACTGAATATTTTTCTGCGCGCCCGTTTTTTGCGCCAGCGGGGGGAGGGGTTGCACTGGCTGCTCGATCGCTCGGTGGTGATTCGGCTGCTGTGTCTGCTGTTCTTTATCTGGGTTCTGATCGGTTTCAACAGCAATGGACCAAAGCTGGTATTGGCACCGGACTATAGCGACGAACAGGAAGCCGTGAAAAGAGCATTGCAGCCGAAGCGGCAGAGTGTAGAAAATCTTGCTCCAGAAGTGGCGGATTCAGAGGAAACCAGTGAGCGGCTGGCGGAGCTGAGAGCCGAACAGAAAGAGGACTCACAGGATCAGAATTAATTTTTGACTTCTCTGGTTTTTCGAGTCATTTCAATTATTTTATTTTTTTAATTTCATTGGGATGCGCAAAAGCCGTGAGTAGACTACCGGGCACATTGGAGATGAGGAGATCATCATGCGTTACCTGTTACCTGTAGTTCTGTTTTGTTCAATCGCTGGTTTTGCCCAGGCCGACAGCACAATGACTCAGCTGCCGTCCGGTGCACAGGAAGTGCAGATCATGGGGAATACCTATTATAAAAGCGGTGACACCTTCTATCGTTTTAACGAGCAAGGTGGCTACTTTTATGAAACCAATCCGCCCCATGCAATGGATCGTCAGACCACTACGCACCAGTCTGTAGTAACCCAGCCTGGCCCGGGTGTGACTGCGGACCAGATCGAAGGTTGTCGTAACGTTGCGGCGGATAAATCCAACGCAGTGCCCAATCGTGGCAGTTCGGTATACATCAACGAGTACAATCGCTGCATCAATGATCTGCAGTAATCTGTACACTCGGGCTGGTTGTTCAGTGCGTTGTATCTGATCAGACAGACCGCAAATCAAAAAGGCTTGCCGTTTTCGCGGCAGGCCTTTTTGCTTTCTGATTACTTTCTGTTTAGTAGGCGCTGCGGATGATCTCAATTCCGGGAGCGATGGCCCGGCGCCAGGCTCCCGCGGTGTCTTCGGTGAAATGGGGGTCGTACTGCCACAGTGTGGCAATCAGTGCATCCAGCCACAGCAGGTACCACTCCGGTCGAATATTGAATCCGGTGCGTGAGTGGCTGCACCCCAGGGCGCGCAATTTGGTATCCGGCATTCCTCGGGCGTGGAGCACCAGCTGCATGATACCGTTGCGCAGCAGGTGGCGCTGGGCGGCCATATCGGTGTCGACAAAGAGCGCACGGATCTCAGCAGAGCTGCCCATAAAGCGGTCGTAAAAATCGACAAAAAACTGTTCATTATTGCAGCAGCGCCCGTAACTCTGAAATACGATGTCGCTATCGGTGTTTTCCATACATCCCCCGGCCCCCTGGTTGTTCGGCGCCTCAGTCCTCGATGGTGTTTGCGCAAGCGCGGCAGATCGCGCGGGCCGGGATGTTATGCGTGGGGGCGGGTTGCGAAATTGATCTGGATCAAGCCTGCTGCAGGTCCGCCAGCGGGCTGTGCCGGACCCGGCCAGAGGTTCCCTAGACATCTACACATCGTTTTCGTGCTTCAGCTGTACCTGCCATTCACCGGTCAGATCGATACTGACCAGTACCTGGATGGGACGGCAACACACGGAGCAGTCCTCGATATAGTGTCGGCTGCCCGCTGAAGTATCGATCAGCATCAGTATGCCCTCACCACAATAGGGGCACTGGCCGTGAAACTCTTCCACTTGCGCCTGCATCTGTCTCTCCATGCTCTGACCGGGGTATAGCGGCTATGGGGTATTTCAACTATAGCCGGGAAGCTGCAGTGCTCTGAATGTGATCAGACCCGGCTACCCGGATGGCGCGCGGCACTTTTTTGCGTTCTTGTAAAAATGACAGCGGTGTCACCGCGTTATCCACAGTGTGCGGTAATTCATTTACAAAACGGATTGATATACTCGCGCCAGACCGAGCCGGGCCGGGATAGCTGCAGCAGAGCGACCCGGGGCGGTGACCGCCGGCGGCGCAAAAGCGTATAATCCGCGCCCGCTTTCCCCGCTAGAACAATGGGTGAAGCGGTGAGTAAGTATTCAGCAACCAGCAAAAGAGGATTGGCTATGGCGGTTAAATTGATGAAGGACCAGGATCTGGCGGGCAAGCGCGTTCTGATCCGCGAAGACCTGAATGTGCCGGTGAAGGACGGCGTAGTGACCTCCGACGCACGCATTCGCGCGGCACTGCCCACCATCAAGGCCGCTGTAGATGCCGGGGCCAAGGTCCTGCTGATGTCCCACCTGGGTCGTCCTACCGAAGGCGAGTATGCCGACGAGTTCTCGCTCGCGCCGGTGGCCACACACCTGGGGAAACTGCTGGGTAAAGAGGTGCCGGTCGTGAAAGACTGGCAGGGTGGCATTGAGCTGGCGGATGGCGAGGTCGCTTTGCTGGAGAATGTGCGCTTCAACCAGGGCGAGAAAAAAGACGACGAGGCGCTGGCCAAGCAATACGCGGCCTTGTGCGACATCTTCGTCATGGATGCCTTCGGTACCGCGCACCGTGCGCAGGCCTCCACCCACGGAGTGGCCAAGTTTGCTCCAGTGGCCTGTGCCGGTCGGCTGTTGGCCGCGGAGCTGGATGCATTGGAAAAAGCCCTCGCCAACCCGGCGCGTCCGATGGTGGCCATTGTCGGTGGTTCCAAGGTATCCACCAAGCTTACCGTGCTCGAGAGCCTGTCGGACAAGGTGGACCAGCTCATCGTCGGTGGCGGTATCGCCAATACCTTCCTCGCTGCCAGTGGCAAGCCCGTTGGCAAGTCGCTGTGCGAACACGACCTGATTGATACCGCCAAGAGTCTGATGCAGAAGTGCGATATTCCGGTGCCTACCGATGTGGTGACCGGCAAGGAGTTCAGTGAGACCGCGGCGGCGGAAACCAAACCGGCCGAGGCGGTGAGCGCAGACGATATGATTTTTGATATCGGCCCGGACTCGTCCGCGGCACTGGCGGGTATTCTCAAAAACGCCAAGACCATTATCTGGAACGGCCCGGTGGGCGTATTTGAGTTTGATCAGTTTGGCGGTGGTACCGAGCGTCTGGCCAAGGCCATTGCCGAGAGCGACGCTTTCTCCATTGCCGGTGGTGGTGACACCCTGGCGGCGGTCGACAAATACGGCATCGCCGAGCAGGTTTCCTATATTTCTACAGGGGGTGGTGCTTTCCTCGAATACGTGGAAGGCAAGGTACTGCCGGCGGTGGCCATGTTGGAGAGCCGGTCTGCGGAATAAGGAGCCGTTCAGCGGAGTGAACAGCCACGCCGTGGCCTATCGCACCACGGCACCAGAGTAATGTGGGCGGCCAGTCACGGCCGCCCGGTTCAGTTTTAAGGTTGCGGCCGTTGCGGGGCGTAGCCGTATTCAGAATTAAAAAGAGATGCGACCGAAGCTTCGCTTCAGGAATCGCACGACAAAGTGGGCTTCGTAAGAGGAACCCGCACACCCAATACCAGCTAAATTTCGACGAGAAAGGGTTTTTTCATGGCTTTAATCAGCTTGCGTCAAATGTTGGACCACGCTGCCGAATTTGGATACGGCATCCCTGCGTTCAACGTCAACAACCTGGAGCAGATGCGCGCAATCATGGAGGCGGCCGACGAGACCGATTCTCCGGTGATCGTGCAGGCCTCCGCCGGCGCGCGTAAATACGCAGGCGCTCCCTTCCTGCGCCATCTGATTCTGGCCGCGGTGGAAGAGTTTCCACATATTCCGGTAGTCATGCATCAGGACCACGGCACCAGCCCAGCGGTATGCCAGCGCTCCATTCAACTGGGCTTTAGCTCGGTGATGATGGATGGCTCGCTCATGGAGGACGGCAAGACGCCGGCGTCTTACGAGTACAACGTAGAAGTCACCAAACGGGCGGTGGAAATGGCCCACGCCTGTGGCGTGTCCGTAGAAGGTGAGCTGGGTTGTCTGGGTTCTCTGGAAACCGGCATGGCCGGTGAAGAAGACGGCGTTGGTGCCGAGGGTAAACTGTCCCACGACCAGCTGCTGACCGATCCGGAAGAAGCCGCAGACTTCGTCAAGAAAACCCAGGTGGATGCGCTGGCCATTGCCTGCGGTACCAGCCACGGTGCCTACAAGTTCACCCGCCCACCCACCGGCGATATCCTGGCGATCGATCGCATCAAGGAAATTCATGCACGTATTCCCGACACCCACCTGGTCATGCACGGTTCTTCCTCTGTGCCGCAGGAGTGGCTGAAGGTGATCAACGAGTTTGGCGGTGAGATTCCGGAAACCTACGGCGTGCCGGTAGAGCAGATCTGCGAAGGCATCAAGCACGGTGTGCGCAAGGTGAATATCGACACCGATCTGCGCCTCGCCAGTACCGGCGCCGTGCGTCGCTTCCTGGCGCAGAACCCGTCCGAATTCGATCCGCGCAAGTTCCTCAAGGTCACCACCCAGGCCATGAAGGAAATCTGCATCGCCCGCTATGAAGCATTCAACGCAGCGGGCAATGGCAGCAAGATCAAGCCGGTCAGCCTGGAAACCATGTTCCAGCGTTACGAAAGCGGTGAGCTGGTTCCGAAGATCAATTGAGATCGAATTCCAGCGATAAAAAAGCGGGCATTGTGCCCGCTTTTTTTATGGGTGCTTTCATTCATTCTAGCGGGCGATGGGCTGCGGCTCCGCTGCAGGGTTCAGGTAGTCCGAGAAAAAGTTCAGATCACTGCGATCCTCGCCCAGTGAGATGGTGGTCTCCGCATCCGGGTAATAGCCACAGGACTCGCCGGCTTCACACAGAATGCCATTGCCGTTGTGATCGGAGCCACTGATAAGTCGGTATTGTCCCGCGGGTACTTCCGTAAAGCGGAAGAGGTAGGCACCGGTATCGCCCTCCAGGGGGACCTGCTCCAGCAGTGAGAAAGTGCCGGACCCATCCGCACGATACAGTTGCAGGTACTGGCGGCCGGCACTTACCGAATCCGCCGCGGCGGCAACATGCTCGAGCCCTACCGGCAGGGAAAACTGGCGGGATTCGCCGAGTGGGAATACCACCGCCCCGGTATGTCTGCCATGGGGCAGTGCGCTGCGATCTACCCACACCGAGTATTGGCCGAAACCCTGTGCATCGACGTTTTCCGGGGTGACCTGGACGATCCAGGGCTGGTCCGCGGAGGGTGTATCCACAATGACATTATCGCCTCCGCTGGTATCCGATATCTCCACCGTGAGCCTGCGGTAGCTGCCCGCAAAATCCAGGTGGCCGGGCTCCGCGTATACGCGCTGTTCCGGAGTCTGATTGGCGGAGAGCACCGCGGACTCCGCATCAATCAGGCCATGACCAAATTGCACGTCTCTGCCGGATTCGCCGATATCCCGGGTGAGCCTGCCTTCTGCCAGCAGTGCGTCCACATCATCCGGGGCAAGGGCCGGGTTGAGGGATTTCATCAGTGCGAGGGCGCCGGCTACATGGGGCGCCGCCATGGAGGTGCCCTGCAAATGGCGGTAGCTGGCGGTGTTGGTCACGGCTTCATCGACATAGGTGCTGAGGATCCCGTCCTCGGCATTGATGCGGAGGTCCCCGCCGGGGGCCGCGATATCCACCCAGTCACCAAAATTACTGTAATAGGCAAGCTCGTCCGTGGCGTCGGTGGCGCTGACCGCAAGCACCCCGCGCAGCGCCGCCGGATAGGAAGGCGCCTCGGTCCCGTCATTCCCCGCCGCCGCCACGGCGATGAGACCAACGCTGCGCGCGGCGTCAATGGCATCCTGCAGAATCTGTGAATAACCGCTGCCGCCAAAACTCATGTTGATGATATCGGCACTGCGGGTGGGCAGGGCTCCAGATCCGTTGGCGAGCCCCGCGGCATACAGCACCGCCTGGGCGGCGTCGTAGCTGGTACCACCACCGACGCCGAGCACCCGCAACGGCATGATCGAGGTGTTCCAGCCACTGCCGCTCACGCCCTCCGCATTGTCGGTGTCAGCCGCGGCGGTGCCGGCGACATGGGTGCCGTGCCAGGAACTTGCCGGGTTTTGGGCGAGGTCTCCCGGGTCCTCCGGATCGGGGTCCGGCCCGTCTCCGTCCCGTGCCCGCTGCGGGTCGCTGATCAGGTCGTAACCCTCCCGTATCTTGTCGGCGAGATCCGGGTGAGCGCTGAAAATACCGGTATCAAGCACCGCGATCACGATATCGCTATTGCTTTCGCTCAGGCTCCAGGCGGCGGGCAGCTCAATACTGCGGTAGTGCCACTGGCGCAGGTACAGGGGGTCGTTGGGAGTGGCGCTGCGTTGATACAGGAAATTGGGCTCGACGCGCAGTGTATCGCTTTGTGCGAGCAGGGATTTGCGCGCGTACAGCAGTTGCAGACGCTGCAGAATCGTACCGTTGAGTCCGGTGTGAAGTGCGCCCGCTACGGCCAGTGCATCGTCCAGTATCTCTGCGGGCAGTGTCTCACGCTGCCAGCCTTGTGGGGTGTCTCCGCCCCGCTGAACCAGCAGTTCACCGGCCACCATCGGGTTGGCCACGGAGGGGCTACTGTGGCTGTGAGACAGCCCCTGCCGGTCCAGGCGCAGGGTGTACTGGCTGTATCCGCGCGCGGCATTTACCCGCAACAGGAAATCCCCGCTGTGTGGCACGGTGAGGGATTCGAATTCGTCGATATCAGTACTGGAGGCAATAGGCTCGGCGGGGTCTTCCTGGCTATACAGGAACAGATCCAGGTCGTTCTGCAGCGGCAGCAACTTCTGGTGTCGATGGATTTGCAGTAGCACCTGTGTACCAGCTTGTGCGGAGATGGCAAACCAGTCATCGGGGTCTGCCTGGTCGCGAAAACGGCCGGTAGACGCACCGGTAGCCGAGCTGGCGACAAACCCGCCCAACAGCGCCGGTACCGCCAGTGGTTGTGCTTCGGCTGCGCGGTTGTTCGCCTGTGCGTGGGCAAATTCATCGTTGCTGTCCCCGTCGCTGCCGGAAAAAGGCCGCGCCTGAATACGACCGGCGAGGACGAAGGGGCCGGCGTCGCCACCGCTGGAAGAGCTTGCCGATGAACTGCCAGAGGAGCTGCCGGAAGAGCTGCCGGAAGAGCTGCTGGAGGAACTGCTGGAGGAACTGCCGGTTGTGCCCCCGGGGGCGCCGCCGCTGTCGGAACCACCGCCACCGCAGGCAGCGAGAAAGAGGGTCAGTGCAAATGTGGATGTCAGGCGTGTCTTTGTCATGGCAGCAGGCTGTCGGCTCGTGTTACCGGATGCTCCCAAATTCTGTTCGCCGCCTCAAGGGAGTCTGTCGCAGACTGGGGATGGCGCAGGGGGGGAAATGCAGTACCATTGAGTCATGGATCTGCTCAAAGATTTCAATGCCGTAGATACCAGCCCGGTCATACACCGGCCGGACTATTCGGCGCTGCGCAGCCAGCTGCCGGCACTGGATTTCTGCTGCGCTCAGCCCCTGCCGGAGTCGGTAATCTCCTACCGCAACTTCTATCGCCTGAATTTTGCCGAAGCCACCGGGACCGGAATCGGCACCTTCAACTCTGCCGGTTTTGAACTGGTTGCCCAGTACTGGCGGGTAGCCAACCCCAAGGGCACGCTGTTTATCTGTCACGGGTATTTTGATCACACCGGCATTTACGGTTCTGCCATCCGCTTTGGTCTGGAGCGCGGCTACAACGTAGTGGCGGTGGATTTTCCTGGACACGGCCTGTCCAGTGGCGAGCCCGTAGCCATTGATACCTTCATGCAGTATCGGGAAGTTCTGGAAGCGTTGCTGAGCCGGGCCAGAGAAAAAATGCCGGAGCCCTGGCATGCCATGGGGCAGAGCACTGGCGGGGCCACTCTGCTGGCGTATCTTCAGTTCAGCCATTGGCAACCGTTTGACAGGGTCATGCTGCTCGCGCCCCTGGTGCGGCCGGCCAACTGGCATCTGCGCAAGTGGATGTTTTACCTTGGGCGCTTCCTGTTGCCGCACCCCAGCCGCGGCTTCAACATCAACACGCACGATGCAGAGTTTGCTCGCCGCCAGGCCCACCGCGATCCACTGCAGTCGCCGGTGATGTCGATTCGCTGGTTGGGGGCTATGGTGGACTGGTTGAAGTTGTTTCCGAAATCCAGCCGCAATCCAAAATCCATACTGGTGGTTCAGGGCACCGACGATAAGACGGTGGACTGGCGCTACAATATGGGGGTGATTGGCGATCGTTTCCCCAACAGCAAACGGGTGATTGTGCGCGGCGCGCGCCACCAGATGATCAATGAAACCCAGCCCTACCGTCAGCGTATTCTCGCTGCCCTCGACGAGTGGCTATCCCAGTAGCTTTGCTGTCTGTCCTGCCCTGCCAAACGTCTTACAACGCGGCCCTGCGCATTTTCTGCCGCTTCTGCCGCTGTACCAGCGCGTCCGCGGAGTAAAACGCAAGGGCGGTCCACACGAACAGGAAGGTCACCAGTTTGGCCTGATCGAACGGCTCGTGGTACAGCAGCACCGCGAAAAAGAACATTAATGTCGGTCCGAGATACTGCAGGAAGCCCAATGTGGAAAGATTGAGACGGCGCGCCGCAATATTGAACAGCAGCAACGGTGTCAGGGTAACCGGACCGGCCAGCAGTAACAGCCCGTTCAGTTGCCACGAATTATTCATCAGGTTGCTGGTGGGGCTGGTGGTCCAGAACAGGAAGCCCACCGCCAGGGGCAGCATCAACAGGGTTTCCACCGTGAGGCCCGTCAGGCTGTCCACCGGCGTCTGCTTGCGCACCAGACCGTAGAACCCGAAGGTGATCGCAACCCCCAGAGCCACCAGGGGCAGCCGCCCGAACTGCCACAGCTCATAGCCGATGCCCACCGCCGCCAGCAATACCGCCAGCCACTGCAGTGGCCGTAGCTTTTCGCCCAGCACCAGTACACCCAGCAGCACGCTGATCAGTGGATTGATGTAGTAGCCAAGGCTCGCATCCAGCAGGTGATTATTGGTCACCGACCAGATAAATATCAGCCAGTTGGTGCTGATCAGTGCGGTGGAAAGTAATAGTGCCAGCAGCGTCCTGCGCGAGCAGAACACCGCGCGCACACTGCGCAGCTTTCCCAGCACCGCCAACAGTGCAATGGCCAGCAGCCATGACCAGATGCTGCGGTGGGCGAGAATCTCGGGGGCATCGAGATGCTCCAGCAGCTTGAAATACAGCGGTGCAAATCCCCACAGGAGGTAGGCGCCGAGGCCAGCCAGTAATCCTGCGGCAGCGGAGTCGGAACGTTGGGTTTCTACAGCCTGGTGTTGCACTGGGGGATTCACTTTGTCGGAGACACTGGAAAAAAGAAACCCGGACAGCGCGCAACGCTGGTCCGGGTTTCAGAAAGTGTAACAGACCTCGGCGAGGCCTGTCAGAAGTGGTGGCGGCGATCAGAAAAGGACGCGGCAGCGCAGAGTGCCGGGAATATTCTTCAGTTTTTCCAGGGCCAGGTCCGAGTATTCCGCGTCCACATCAATCACCACGTAACCGACGGACTCATTGGTCTGCAGGAACTGCGCGGAGATGTTGATGCCGTTATCGGAGAATACCTGGTTAATGGCGCCGAGCACGCCGGGCACGTTCTTGTGGATGTGCAGCAGGCGATGGGCACCCACGTGACCGGGCAGCGCTACTTCCGGGAAGTTCACCGAGCTGGTGGTGGTGCCGTTATCGGAGTAGAGCGCCAGCTTGTCAGATACTTCCACGCCGATGTTTTCCTGGGCCTCTACCGTAGAGCCGCCTACGTGTGGGGTCAGCAGGGCGTTGTCGAGACCGCGCAGGGGCGACTGGAACTCGTCGTCGTTACCACGGGGCTCTACCGGGAACACGTCGATGGCGGTGCCGGCCAGGTGACCGCTCTTCAGCGCTTCCGCCAGGGGCTCGATTTCCACCACGGTGCCGCGGGAAGCATTGAGCAGGATTGCGCCTTTCTTCATCTTGGCGATCTGATCGGCCCCGATCATCCACTTGGTGGAGGGCAGTTCGGGTACGTGCAGGGAAACCACATCGGACTGTGCCAGCAGTTCATCCAGGCTGTTCACCTGACTGGCGTTACCCAGCGGCAGTTTGGTGACCACGTCAAAGAAGATCACGCGCATGCCGATGCCTTCCGCCAGCACCGAGGTCTGGGAGCCGATGGCACCGTAACCGATAATACCCAGAGTCTTGCCGCGGGCCTCAAAGGAGCCCACCGCAGACTTCTGCCAGCCGCCCCGGTGGCAGACCATATTCTTTTCGGGAATACCGCGCAGCAGCATGATGGCCTCGGCGATCACCAGTTCAGCTACGCTTCGGGTATTGGAATAGGGGGCGTTGAATACAGCGATGCCCAGGTCGGTGGCGGCTTCCAGGTCAACCTGGTTGGTGCCGATACAGAAACAGCCCACGGCGATCAGTTTGTTGGCGCTTTCCAGCACCTTGCGCGTCAGTTGGGTACGCGAGCGAATACCGATAAAGTGCGCATCGGCGATCTTCTCAATCAGCTGGTCTTCCGGCAGGGCGGTCTTGATGTACTCGACGTTGGTGTAGCCGCGGGAACTCAGCAGGTCCACGGCGGACTGGTGCACGCCTTCCAGTAGCAGGATTCGGATTTTGTCTTTTTGAAGAGAAATCTGAGGAGCCATATCGAGTCTCTTGGCCGAGCGCGGTGATGATTTCATCGCGGCATGATTGCAAACAAAGGGCGAAAGCCAGTGGGGTATCGCCGGGGTCCCGACGAGGGCGGCATCATACCATAAGGGCTTTGCAAAGCTTTATACGCAATTTTTATCCTAGTTATCGAATCTGGTTATGTATAAGCACACTTTCACCTGTAACTCTCCAGTCGACCTTCCCCCGGGAAAGATCCTTTGTGTCGGTCGCAACTATGCGGCTCATGCGGAGGAGCTGAACAACCCGGTTCCGGAGGAGCCGCTGTTGTTTATCAAGCCGTCTACGGCGGCGGTACCCATGGCGGAGCCGATCCATTTGCCGCGGGGCCGGGGCAGTTGCCATTTCGAGGGGGAGCTGGCGCTGTTGATTGGCGCGCGGCTGACCGACGCCAATCCCGCCGATGTGCCACCGGCGATTGCTGGTCTTGGCCTGGCCCTGGACCTGACCTTGCGTGAGCTGCAGTCGGACCTGAAGAAGCAGGGGCAACCGTGGGAGAAGGCCAAAGCCTTCGACGGCGCCTGCCCGCTTTCGCCATTTGTGAAGCTGGATTGGTTGCCGGACTGGGACAATCTCACCTACACCCTGTGGCTGAACGATGAGATCCGCCAGCGGGGTAAATCCAATCATATGCTGACGCCGATTCTGGATTTAGTGGCTTATATCAGTAGTTATTTCACGCTGTTGCCGGGGGATGTGGTTTTGACTGGCACGCCTGCTGGAGTGGGAGAGTTGCAGGTTGGGGATAGGGTTGTGATGGGGTTGGAGGAGGATTGGCTGCGGTGTGAGACTGCAGTGGTTTGATTGCCAGTTTCGGGGTATTGGTTTTGTGGCGCCCGAGCACTGGGTATTCGTTTTCGGAACCGCTGTGAATACGTCCCTGTACGCTGCGTCGCAAACATCCCTGTTTGCGACGCTTCCGAAAACGAATACCCAGCACTCGGGCTTAGCATTTGAGAGCTAAGCCCAGAACAAGCTAATGGAAATTGTTCGGGAGATTTGGTCCGACGCGAAGGTTCCGATGCCGGGTATTCCCTTGCGAGACCTTCCGCGAGAGGGACCTCGCGGAAGAGTCCCCAGGGATGGGTTTACGGCGTGTCTCGCAAGGGAATACCCGGCAGCGGGGCCGCCACTCACTTAAACCCGGTAACTCGCCGAGGTCATCGCTTTTGATACCAAACTCATAAGCCCTTTAACCGGGTCTGGAAAACGAGCCCCCCCAGCATCCAGTGCAGCGTGCTGATGCTTGGCCTCATCCACCAGCATCTGCTCAACCACCGCGCGACTTTTCTCGTCCTGCGCGGGCAGTTCCTGCAGGTGGCTTTCCAGATGTTTGCACACCTGCTCTTCAGTAGCGGCAACAAAGCCCAGGCTGACCTTGTCGCTGACCTTGCCCGCGGCAGCGCCAATCCCAAAGGAAAGTCCGTACCAGAGCGGGTTGAGTACACTGGGGCGGCTGCCGAGTTCGTCCAGGCGCTGTTCGCACCAGGCCAGGTGGTCGATCTCTTCGTTCGCCGCGTGTTCCATCTCCGCGCGCACCTGCGGTAGCTTCGCGGTGAGCGCCTGGCCCTGATACAGCGCCTGGGCGCAGACTTCGCCACTGTGGTTTACCCGCATCAACCCCGCTGCGTGGCGGCGCTCGCTGTCGGAGAGCTCTGCTTCATCCACAGACTTCGACGGCGACGGGCGCTCGTGACAGGGCGAGCCGGGGCTTAGGGTGCGCAGGGCGCGGTCCGCCTGCAGCAGCAGGCGGTCGAGTCCGGTCAGTTGGCGATGGCTGCTCACGGATGTGTTCCTCGAAATGCTCGAAACAATAGTTACGCTTTCTCGGCTTCTTCCCGCTCTACCGCGCGATAACCGATGTCCTTGCGGTAGAAGGAACCTTCCCAGTAGATCTTGCGCGCGCACTCATAGGCGTTGGCCTGGGCTTCCGCCACGGTGTCACCCAGGGCGGTTGCACACAGAACGCGGCCACCGCTGGTCACGACACGCTCGCCGTCCAGTGCAGTGCCGGCCTGGAAGACCTTGGCGTTTTCGCTGTCTGCCTTGTCCAGGCCAGAGATGGCGTCGCCCTTGCGGTAGCTGCCGGGGTAGCCGTGGGCGGCGAGTACCACGCCGAGCGCCGGGCGGGAATCCCATTCGACGGTGACCTGGTCCAGGCGTTTTTCCACTGCGGCCATGCACAGCTCAACCAGGTCGGACTTGAGGCGCATCATGATGGGCTGGGTTTCCGGGTCGCCGAAGCGGCAGTTGTATTCGATGACCTTGGGCGCGCCTTCTTCGTTGATCATCAGGCCGGCGTACAGGAAACCGGTGTAGGGCATGCCCTCGCTGGCCAGTCCTTTGACGGTGGGCTCGATGACTTCTTTCATTACGCGCTCGTACACGTCCTGGGTCACTACCGGAGCCGGGGAGTAGGCGCCCATGCCGCCGGTGTTGGGGCCGGTGTCGCCGTCGCCGACGCGCTTGTGGTCCTGGCTGGTGGCCATGGGCAGGATGTTCTCGCCGTCGACCATGACGATGAAGCTGGCTTCTTCGCCGGTGAGGAATTCTTCGATGACAACGCGGCAGCCGGCGTCGCCGAAGGCGTTGCCGCTCAGCATGTCGCGTACGGCCAGTTCCGCCTGTTCGGTGCTTTCGGCGACGATGACGCCTTTACCGGCGGCGAGGCCGTCGGCTTTGACGACGATGGGTGCGCCTTTTTCGCGGATGTATTCAATCGCCGGTTCGACTTCGGTGAAGTTCTGGTAGTCGGCGGTGGGGATGGCGTGGCGCTCGAGAAAGTCTTTGGTGAAGGCTTTGGAGCCTTCGAGCTGGGCGGCGGCTTTTTCGGGGCCGAAGATGTTGTGACCGCGGCTGTTGAAAAAGTCGACGATGCCGTCCACCAGTGGGGCTTCGGGGCCGACGATGGTGAGGTCGATGCCTTTTTCTTCGACGAGGTCGGACAGGGCGGAGAAGTTGTCGACGCCGATGTTGACGTTCTGGAGTTTGGGTTCGCGGGCGGTGCCGGCGTTGCCCGGTGCGACGAAGACGGTGTCTACGGCGGGGTTTTGGGCGGCCTTCCAGGCCAGTGCGTGTTCGCGGCCACCAGAGCCGATTACCAGGATGTTCATTCTTGAGTTTCCCCGTGCCTGTGATTTAGGTGGGCTAGTTTAGCATTGTGCGCTGGGTTGCCGGGTAGGGACTGGGAGTCGGGAGGTATTTATGCGTGCTTCGTTGCCAGTCCTGTGGCGGCTCTGGAGCTGGCGCCCCTTTCCGAGACACGCCGTAAACCCATCCCTGGGGGCTCGGCTGCGGCCGTCCTGGCCGCAGACGGTCTCGGAAAGGGGCTCCAGCCCCAGAACCTTCCCGTATAGCGCGGGAATATTACGTATCTGTTTCGGTAGACCTAGATAGTCGTCAGAAATCGCGCTTAGTGACGGAAGTGACGCATACCGGTAAACACCATCGCCATGCCGTGCTCGTCCGCCGCGGCGATGACTTCTTCATCGCGCATGGAGCCACCGGGCTGGATCACGGCGCTGATGCCCGCCTTGGCGGCGTTGTCGATGCCGTCGCGGAAGGGGAAGAAGGCGTCGGAGGCCATGACGGCGCCCTTCACTTCGAGGCCGGCATGTTCGGCCTTGATGGCGGCGATGCGGGCGGAGTTGACGCGGCTCATCTGGCCGGCGCCGACGCCGATGGTGCGGCCGTCTTTGGCGTAGATGATGGCGTTGGATTTGACCATTTTGGCGACTTTCCAGGCGAACAGCAGTTCGTCCAGTTGTTCGTCAGAGGGCTGTACCTTGGTGACCACTTTGAGGTCTTCCCTGGCGACCATGCCGTTGTCTTTTTCCTGTACTAACAAACCGCCGGTGACGCGCTTGTAGTCGAAGGCGGTGGGGCGGGTGCTGTCCCATTCGCCGCATTCCAGCAGGCGTACGTTCTTTTTCGCGGACACGGCCTGGGCGGCTTCGGCGCTGACTTTGGGGGCGATGATGACTTCGGAGAACTGCTTGTCGACGATCAGCTGGGCGGTTTCGGCGTCCAGTTCGCGGTTGAAGGCGATGATGCCGCCGAAGGCGGATTCCGGGTCGGTGGCGAAGGCCAGTTCGTAGGCGGTCTTGATGTCGGCGGCTACGGCCACACCGCAGGGGTTGGCGTGTTTGACGATGACGCAGGCGGGTTCGTCGAACAGCTTGACGGTTTCCAGGGCGGCGTCGGTGTCGGCGACGTTGTTGAAGGAGAGTTCCTTGCCCTGCAGCTGGCTGGCGGTGGAGACGGAGGCTTCTTCAGCGTCGGCTTCCACGTAGAAGGCCGCTTTCTGGTGCGGGTTTTCGCCGTAGCGCATGTCCTGGGCTTTTTCGTACTGGACGTTGTAGGTGTTGGGGAACTCGCGGGCCTCATTGGCGGTGTTACGCGCGCCGAAGTGGTTGGCGATCATGCCGTCGTACTGCGCGGTATGCTCGAACGCCTGCACCATCAGGTCGTAGCGGGTTTCGTAGCCCAGTTGGCCGTCGCCCGCTTTCATTTCCTCGATCACGGTGTCGTAGCTGTGGGCGTTGACCACGATGGCGACGTCTTTGTGATTCTTGGCGGCGGAGCGGACCATGGTGGGGCCGCCGATATCGATGTTTTCGATGGCGGTGGGCAGGTCGCAATTGGGATCGGCGACGGTGGCCTTGAACGGGTAGAGGTTGACCACGACCATGTCGATGGGCTTGATGCCGTGCTCGTTCATTACCGCATCGTCTTTACCGCGACGGCCAAGAATGCCGCCATGCACTTTCGGGTGCAGGGTTTTGACGCGGCCGTCCATCATTTCCGGGAAGCCGGTGTAGTCGGAAACTT
Organism: Microbulbifer elongatus; assembly: GCF_021165935.1. NCBI lineage: Bacteria > Pseudomonadati > Pseudomonadota > Gammaproteobacteria > Cellvibrionales > Microbulbiferaceae > Microbulbifer > Microbulbifer elongatus. The sequence continues at coordinate 1,206,749 of NZ_CP088953.1, forward strand.
CTACTACCGGGATACCGGCTTCGCCCAGCTGGCGGTAGGTGCCGCCGGTGGAGAGGATCTCGACGCCCATGGAAGAGAGCTCGCGGGCAAATTCCACAATGCCGGTTTTGTCAGAAACGCTGATCAGCGCGCGGCGAACGGCCACCTTGTCAGTCATATCGCATCGTCCGTTTGATTTAGAAAAGAACTGGTAATTCAGAAAATAGCGAGGGGGGATGGGTAAAACCCATCCCCCCTCGTCGAATTTTTACCGCTCCGGCTTATGGTTGCCGGTAGCGGCGGGTCGCCTTACAGCAGACCGTAGCGCTTGAGCTTTTTGCGCAGGGTACCCCGGTTAAGGCCCAGCAACTGCGCGGCACGGGTCTGGTTGTGGCGGGTGTGCTTCATCACCACTTCCAGCATCGGCGCTTCAATCTCAGACAGCACCATATCGTACACATCGGTCACCATCTGACCGTCCAGGTGACGGAAGTAGTTTTCCATCGCCTGTTCAACCGCATCGCGCAAGGCCTGCGGTTGTTGTAGTTGATTCTGGCCCCCAGTGGATACCACATCGCTGGTATCCGGAATCAGTGCTTCGTTAGTCATGCCGCTTTTGCCCCTCTAGTTATTCGGCGTTCAAACCACTCACGAACGCTGGCATGTTGTGCTTCTGCGCAATCTAAATGGTTAAAGGTCTTGCGAAAGTCCTCGCTGTCCGCGAGTGTTTTCAGATACCAGCTCACATGCTTGCGAGCGATACGTACCCCCATAACCTCACCGTAAAAACGGTGCAGTTCACTCAGGTGAGTGATTAATATGTCCCTGACTTCTTCCAGTGAGGGTTCCGGTAGCTGCTCCCCTGTTGCCAGGTAATGGGCAATCTCCCGAAAAATCCATGGACGTCCCTGAGCCGCGCGGCCAATCATGACCGCTGTGGCGCCGGTGTAGTCCAACACCTTGCGGGCCTTCTCCGCGCCGGTAATGTCGCCGTTGGCAAAGACGGGTATCTTTACCGCAGACGCAATCTCGGCAATGGTATCGAATTCGGCCTGGCCATGGTAGCCACAGGCGCGGGTGCGTCCGTGAACTGCCAGGGCTGAAATTCCGAGATCCTCGGCCATTCTCGCCACCGTCACACCGTTGCGGGTCTCCGGGCACCAGCCAGTGCGAATTTTAAGCGTCACTGGAACCGGGACGGATTCAACCACCGCAGCCAGAATGTCGGCGACCAGTTTTTCGTCGCGCAGCAGGGCAGAACCCGCTGCTTTTTTGCACACCTTCTTTGCCGGGCAACCCATGTTGATGTCGATAATCTGGGCGCCGCGCTCGACATTTGCCCGCGCAGCTTCCGCCATCATCTCCGGGTCGCCACCGGCAATCTGTACCGAAATGGGGCCGGCCTCACCGGCGTGGTCCAGGCGCATTCGCGATTTGCGGCTGTTCCACAGGCTGGTGTCTGAGGTGACCATCTCGGAAACCACGAGACCGGCGCCGAGTTCTCGGCACAGTTTGCGGAAAGGGCGATCGGTAACGCCGGCCATTGGCGCCAGAATGACGGGCGCCGTTATTGTGTATGGGCCTATGGCGAAGTTGCTTGGCAATTCCGTGGGCAACTTGCCCTCCCGCAGGTCTGGTCTCATTCGGTGTCAAAGAGCGGCCTATGATAGCGGCTGCCTGCCGACTGGAAAAGCGAAAAAGCGCGCAAATTGTTCGATGGCTGGCCGTTTAGGGCGATCTTTGTGCAAATTTTTGTGGTAATAGGCGCCAGCATGCCCCATTTGAGGTGGGGCATGTCAGCAGCGGCCGGTGAGGGAGACGATTACTGTGGGGAAATACGCAGCTCGTAGTTCACGGCTTCCGAACCGGGATCGACGATGTCGAGGGCGATATGCACCGGGTTGCCGGCAGGCATGAGCTTGCGTCCGGACAGCTCTCCCCGCAGGTAGTCCCGGGGGGTAAAGCGGCGGCTGGCTACCGGGGCGTTCTTCAGATCGGTAAAGCGCAGTTGCAGTGTCGGGAAGGGCTGGTCGAAGGGGGCCCGGTTCAGCAGGACCGCTTCCACCGCCAGTGCACCGGCGATTTGGGGGTGGCTGCGCACTACCAGATTGGCGGTATGAATGGCGTTGATGTCCACCTGGGGTGGCAGGCGGCAGCCCACAAGCGGACAGACCTGGGCGTAAAGGTTGCGCCAGGGGTCGCGTTTGCTGAGGGTGTCGAACTGGAAATAGGCGAACTGCGCCACCAGTCCCACCAGCAGTATGAGGGCGCCGACGGTCCACAGCCACACAGGTACCCGATTGTGGCGCTTGGGCTGCCAGGTCACTTCGATGGGGGCGGGGCCGATGGCGGAGATCAGCTGATCCTTGGGCAGCAGGGGGGCGGCTTCCAGTTGTCCGGTGTCCAGGTGCCGCTCGTGCATCTCGGCGGGATTGAGCTGGTCGTCCGGGAGGGCGCTGAGGGGCGCTTCCTTGGCAGGGGGGAAGTCGCGGGTATCGCTTTCCTCGTTGGCGAAGAAGTCGTGCTCTTCAGCGGGGGTGATGCTGTCGCTGTCGTGCTGGTCGGCGAAGAGGTCCTCTTCCGGCTTCAGGGCTGGCGGGGTGGTTTCGATCCGGCTGGACTCTTCGCGGGCGATTTCTTCCGCCCAGGGGTCTTCGGAAATGACGCCGAGCTGGTCGATCTCGGCTTCGATGTCCAGCTGCGCACTCTCGGTATCGTCGCTTTCGTCGCCAAGCTCCTGCCACTGCTGTTCACCGAAGGCGTCGTCGATCAGGGGGCTCTGGCTAGGCTTCTGCTTTTCGGGTGGCGTCTCCCGGGGGGGCTGGGCGGTCTTTTGGGGGGGCGACGGGTCTTCGTCGTCGCCGTCGAGGTCGATATCGTCGTGAATGAGGAAGTCGTCGTCTTCGAGCAGTTCCTCGATGGCCTTTTTGGATGCGGGCTGCGGGTCATCTTCGTTAAAGACGATATTTTCGTCGGCACGGAATACCTGCAGGCAGGAGCCGCAACGGACGGCGCCACGGGCGGCACGCAGCTGTTCTTCGCTGACGTGAAACGAGGTGCTGCAGTGGGGGCAGCGGGTGACCAGTTGCGACATGGAATTCGACGATTATTGCTTTGGCGGGGAAGTTTATCAGTCGGAGGGCTTGGCGCGTAGTGCTGTGGCTTGGAGCTTCGTAGCCGGTGCGGGTGCTTCGTAGTTACTTTTGTGGCGGAACTGCTAGCGATACTCCCTCGCCGGACACGCTACAAGCACCCGCAAGCGGGCCCGGCCGCCAATCAAGATTGGCGTCGTTCGGCTGCGCGCGAAGCAGTGCTTCGCAAACGCTTGCCCCACCCATCTGCGCTCGGACACGGCCATCCATGGCCGCGTACGGTCCGGCGAGGGAGTATCGCTATCAGTCCCTGCGCTTCTCGCTGCAGATGGTTATCGAACCCGTGTTCCGCTCAATCTGACCCATTCTTCTTTTTCGCCATTCTGATCAAAGTCGATCCACTGGCTATAGGCCGCCTTCACCTTCTCTGCCTGACTGCTGAGAATGCCGGACAAACAGATGCGCCCACCGACCTTGGTACGCTCGACCAGCTGCGGAGCCAGCTCTACCAGCGGTCCGGCGAGGATATTGGCGAGCATGATGTCGGCACTGGACTCCTCCGGTTTGGGGGCCTTTTCCGGCAGGTAAACCGGGAAGCGCTCGGGGTCCAGGCCGTTGCGCACGGCGTTGTCGCGGCTGGCGAGTAGGGCCTGGGGATCGATGTCGGTGCCCATGGCGGAGTCGGCGCCCAGCAACAGAGCGGCGATGCCGAGGATGCCGGAGCCGCAGCCGAAGTCGATGGCGATTTTGCCCTGCACCGGTTCGCCGGCCAGCCATTGCAGGCACAGGAAGGTGGTGGGGTGGGTGCCAGTGCCGAAGGCGAGGCCGGGGTCGAGCATGATGTTGACGGCTTGCGGCGCCGGCGGTTCGCACCAGCTGGGACATATCCACAGGTTGTCGGCGCACTGGATGGGTTTGTAGTGGCTCATCCACTCCCGCTCCCAATCTTTGTCTTCCAGTTGCTCCCAGCGGGCGTTGGGGAGGAGTTCGCAAAGATAGGAGGCTGCTTTGGCTTCGGTGACGCTGGTGTCGACTTCGGCGTCGAACAGGCCGGTGACGAGGGTTTCGTCCCACAGGGGCGTTTCGCCGAGTCCGGGTTCGAGGATGGGTTGGTCGGCGTTGTCTTGCAGGGTGACGGAGACTGCGCCGGCGAACAGCAGGGCATTTTCGATCGTCTCGGCCTGTTCGCGGTTGGTGTTCACTCTTAATTGGAGCCAGGGCATTGGGTTCGTCCGGGTTTTGTGGTCTTGGGGTGCTCGGATAGTTCGTGGCGTCACCCCTGCCGGTAAGACTTTGCGGGACACGCCGTAAACCCATCCCTGGGGGCTCGGCTGCGGCCATCCGGGCCGCAGACGGTCCCGCAAAGTCTTACCGGCAGGGGCGACTCCCATTCGAAATTCGGTGCATTCTACAAGTGAAGCGGGAAGCTTACAGGGTAGGAAGGGGGCGACTGAAGGCAAAGTGCCGGGTGGGTGTTTTTGAAAGCGTCGCAAACAGGGACGTTTGCGACGCAGCGTACAGGGATGTATTCACAGCGGTTTCAAAAACACCCACCCGGTGCTTTGCCGCCCGGTGCTAGCAAAAGAAGCACTACCACCGGGCTAATAGAAGGCAGAGAGGCTTATTCGAGCCCCAGTTTCTTCTCGAGGTAGTGGATATTCACCCCACCTTTGGCGAATTCCGCATCGCGGACCAGTTCTTCCTGTAGGGGAATGTTGGTCTTGATGCCGGTGATGATCGTTTCACTCAGCGCCACACGCATCCGCGCCAGGGCGGTTTCGCGGTCTTCGGCGTGGGTGATGATCTTGGCGATCATGGAATCGTAGTTGGGGGGGACCGAATAGCCGGAGTAGAGGTGTGAGTCCACGCGTACGCCCAGGCCGCCCGGCGCGTGGAAGTTTTCCACTTTGCCCGGGCTCGGGAAGAAGGTCTTCGGGTCTTCCGCATTGATACGGCACTCGAAAGAGTGGCCGGTGATCTTGATGTCTTCCTGTTTGAAAGACAGCTTCTCACCCGCACAAACGCGAATCTGCTCCTTGATCAGGTCCACGCCGGTCACCATCTCGGATACCGGGTGCTCCACCTGAATACGGGTGTTCATCTCGATGAAGTAGAAACGCTCGTCTTCGTACAGGAACTCAAAAGTGCCCGCACCGCGGTAGCCGATATCGATACACGCCTGCACACAGGCGTCCTGCACGTCTTTGCGCACCTTGTCCGGGATGCCCGGCGCCGGTGCTTCTTCCAGCACCTTCTGGTGGCGGCGCTGCAGGGAGCAGTCGCGGTCGCCAAAATTGACCGCGTTGCCCTGGCCGTCGGACATCACCTGGATTTCCACGTGACGCGGGTTCTGCAGGAATTTTTCCATATACACGGTGCTGTCGCCGAAGGCCGCGCCGGCTTCGGACTTGGTCACCGAGATCGCGTTGATCAGAGCGCCTTCGCTGTGTACTACCCGCATACCGCGACCACCGCCGCCGGCAGCGGCCTTGATGATCACCGGGAAGCCGATCTTGCGCGCGATTTCCAGGCACTTGTCTCCATCGTCCGGTAGCGGACCATCGGAGCCCGGTACGGTTGGTACGCCGGCTGCTTTCATGGCTGCAATGGCGGATACCTTGTCGCCCATCAGGCGGATGGTATCGGCGTCCGGGCCAATAAAGGTAAAGCCGCTTTTCTGCACCTGCTCGGCGAAGTCGGCATTTTCAGCGAGGAAGCCATAGCCCGGGTGCACCGCGACCGAATCGGTGATTTCCATCGCCGAGATGATCGCAGGAATATTCAGGTAGCTTTGCGGCGACGGGTTGGGGCCGATGCATACGGCCTCATCCGCCAGTCGCACGTGCTTCAGGTCGCGGTCGATCTGGGAGTGCACCGCCACGGTGGCAATGCCCATTTCTTTACAGGCGCGCAGCACCCGCAGGGCAATCTCGCCGCGGTTGGCAATCAGAATTTTTTCAAACATGCGTAAACGCCCCCGCTCAGGAAATGACGACGAGCGGCTGATCAAACTCTACCGGCTGGCCGTCGTCCACCAGAATGGCTTCGATGGTACCGGCCTTGTCGGCTTCGATCTGATTCATCATCTTCATGGCTTCGACAATGCAGATCACGTCGCCGACTTTCACCTGCTGGCCCACTTTCACAAAGGGATCAGCGCCGGGGCTGGAGGCGGCGTAGAAGGTGCCCACCATGGGAGATTTGACCGGGTGGCCGGTCAGTGCCGGTACGGACTCGGCTTCGGATTCTGCCGGTGCGGCGGCGGGCGCTGGCGCCGGTGCTGCCGGTGCCTGGGGAGCAGCCGGTGCTGCAGCCATAGGCATGGCCATCTGTGGTACCTGCATGGTGGCGCCACTGGTGCCGCGGCTGATGCGCACGGACTCTTCGCCCTCTTTGATTTCCAGTTCGCCGATATCGGACTCTTCGAGCAGTTCGATCAGCTTTTTGATTTTGCGGATATCCATAACGTTCACTCTCGATTTCTTGATTGCTGGTTCCCCGGCGCGCAGCCGGGGAATGAAAAATCTGTCTGGTGGCTATCTGGCCGGTGTGCCGTTGAGGCGCATGAGCGCCGCTTCAAGGGCCAGAGTGTAGCTATCTGCACCGAACCCGCAGATAACACCCTGTGCCAGATCCGATAGATACGAATGATGGCGAAAGGTTTCGCGGGCGTGAGGGTTGGACAGGTGCACTTCAATAAACGGAATTGACACGCCCGCCAGGGCATCGCGCAGGGCAACGCTGGTGTGAGTAAAGGCGGCGGGATTGATGACGATAAGGTCGACCTTGTCGGCCAGTGCCTGATGGATGCGCTCCACCAGTTCACCTTCGTGGTTGCTCTGCAGGCTGTCGAATTCGCAGCCGGCGGCGGCGCACTGGGCGCGGGCGGCTTCGTCAATCTGGGCGAGGGTGGTGGAGCCATAAATGCCTGGTTCACGGGTGCCCAGCAGATTCAGATTGGGGCCATGTAGCAACAGCAGTTTCGCCATTTCGTGCCTCATTCCATCTCTCGCCCGACCCGATAAGGGTGCGCGCGAAATTGTGACTAAAATCCGGAAAAAGTCATACAACTGCCCGGAAAACACCGTCAAACGGCAGATTTGCCGAAATTGCGCCGGAGTTTGCCGCAAAAGTGACCCTCTGTCCATGCCTCAAATGCACAAATAGAGAAGTTGCCCGCAGTTCGCCGAAAATCGCGCCCTGATTCGTGCAAAGTTCTATGGCAGCTGGCTGCATCACCTGATTGATTGGCTGGAATGGCGGTATCGGAGGGTGCGCGCTGAAGGGGGGGGGAGCGGAACTGCCCGCTGCCGGCGATTTGGCCGGCAGCGGGGGGCGGGTCAGGCGCCGTTGGGGTTTTCCGCGACCGCCTCGTTGCTGATGGCGCTGCGCATGGCGGTCAGCAGGCCGTCGCGGGTGAGAATCTGCGGCAAAATCTGCGGCTCACCGCCGCCCGCGGGGAACAGCAGATAGAGAGGGACACTGGAGCGGCCGTAGCGGGCCAGCAGCTCGGTGATCTGGGGATCCTGGTTGGTCCAGTCTCCTTTGAGGGCGGTGATGCCCATATCGCCAATGGCGGCCTTGATGGCGTCACTGGAGAGCACCACTTTTTCGTTCGCCAGGCAGGTAATGCACCAGGCCGCGGTCATATTGATCAGTACCGGGCGCCCGGCGTTGCGCGCTTCTTGCAGGGCTTCCGGAGTGTAGGTCTGCCAGTAGTCACTCTTGCTCTGGGTGACCTGCCCGGTGGCGGTAACGAGGTTGGGCAGTACCCATGCGGCGCCGGCAATCGCGGCGGCGGCCACACCGCTGCGCAGCCAGCGTTTGCGGTCGTCGCTGGCCGCAGGCCACAGCCACAGGGCGAAGGCAATGGCCACCGCGCCGGCGAGTACCAGCGCCACACCATCGCTGCCGGTCTGGCGCCCGAGTACCCACAGCAGCCACACTGCGGTCAGATACATGGGAAAGGCCAGCAGTTGTTTCAGGGTGTCCATCCAGGGGCCGGGGCGGGGCAGGCGCCGGGCCAGCGCGGGAAGGTAGGTCAGCAGCAGAAACGGCGCCGCCATGCCGAAGCCCAGCGCGGCGAATACCGCCAGTGCGATGGGCGCCGGTTGGGTCACCGCAAAGCCGAGCGCGGAGCCCATCAGGGGAGCCGTGCAGGGGCTGGCAACCACGGTAGCCAGGGCGCCGGTGGTGAAAGAGCCGCTGAGCCCCTTGTGTTCACTGCCAGCGCCGAGCCCCATCAGGCGGCCGCCAAACTCGGTCAACCCGGACAGGCTGAGGCCCATGGCGAAAAACAGGTATACCAGCACGGCTACAACCACCGGTGACTGCAACTGGAAGCCCCAGCCCACCGCTTCACCCGCGGTGCGCAGGGCCAGCATCAGTGCCGCAATCAGCAGAAAGGTGGCGACCACCCCTGCGGTATAGGACCAGCCGTGGAGGTGCTGGCGCTCGCCGTTGTGCGTAATCGCCAGAGCCTTGATGGATAGCACCGGGAACACGCAGGGCATCAGATTGAGCAGCAACCCGCCTCCGAATGCGAGAGCAATGGCCAGCAACAGGCTGCCGCTGCCGGCGCCGCCGGACTGCAGGAGCGGTGTGCTGGTCGCCGCTGTCGCGGCACTGCCGCCGCTACCCGACCCACCGCCACCCTCAATGGCGGTGGCGGTCTTCCGGGTCAGGTCGAGTGCGAAATCACGGGTCTGTGGTGGGTAGCAGAGACCGGCGTCGGCGCAGCCCTGATAGTGCACCTGTATCTGTGCGCTGCGGGTTCCGGCCGCCAGGGCCAGCGGAACCTCCAGCTGCCAGCGGTACACCTCGGTTTCCTTTTCGAAATAGTCATCCCAGATGACTTCCCCGGCTACCAGGTTAAGCGGCAGCGCACTCCTGGTATCCCCGTTCACCAGGTACACCGCGAGCTTGTCTTTGTAGAGGTAGTATTCCGGGGCAATCTGGAACAATGCGGTAGCGCTGTCGTCGGAGAGAAGGAAGTCCAGCTGGTAGGCCTGGTCCACCGGCAGGAATTCATCCTGTCCGCTGCTGAGCGCTGCGAAGGGATTGTCCGCCTGGGCTCGCGCGGGTTGGGGGGGCAGTAGTCCCAGCAGCAGCGCGGCGAGCGCGATGGCGGCTGCCGCAAGCAGGCGGCTGTGCAGACCCTGTCGGCCCGGCGTGTGAAGAGGGGCTAATTCGCCCTCTTGGTATGTCTTCGCAGTCATTGGCAATAAAATTCTTTATAGTCGGGCAAAGTTGGACTGTTGTGGCGAGCTGGTGTTCCCCGGGAGGCGGTGGCGACCCGGCTGTGTGGCTGGCGTCGTCTGCAACTCATCGGTTCAGTGCGCTGGCAGTATACCGGCGGTCTTGGTACAAAAAAACAACAGTGGCTAACGGGGCCAGTATGGTTTGGAGGTGGTTATCAGAAAGTTGATATCGGTCGCATTTCGGCCACCCGCAGCGTGGGTGCGCGCGGGTCGCTCCGCTGGCGCAGGGGTGGTGCCTTCCCTGCCGCCGGTGTTTCTGACGCTTGCACTGCTGGCGGGCTGCGCCGCGCCGCCCCCGGAACCTCCGCCGCCGGTGGTCGCCCCGCCGCCGCCTGTGGGGCCAAGCCCGGAGGAGATCCGTCAACGCACCGTTCGCCATTTTCTCGGCCGCGCCGAAGAGGCCCAGCGGGAGGGGTTTATCACCATGCCGGCGGGAGCCAGTGCCTATGACTTCTACTTGCAGGTGCAGCAGCTCGATCCGGGCAATGCCCAGGCTGCGGCCGGCATCCAGACCCTGGTCATGCATCTGGTGGATCAGGCGCGGGATGCGCTGCGCCGGCGCGCCTTCGGGCGGGTGAGCAGCCTGTTGAATACCGCCGACGAGATTGCCCCGGGTAACCCGCTGTCGGCGGAGGTTCGAAAACAGGCGCGCCGCGAACAGCAGCGTGCCCGTGAGGACGTCGCCCTGGAGGGCCCGGGTGCACAAACCGTATCGCTGCCCCCAGCGGCGTTGTCGGCGCGCTCGGAAGCCATGGTGCAGATGCTCGGGGAGATCGCCCAGCGCATTCGCCAGCACCAGTTGCGGGTGATTATTGTGGCGCGAGATGACAGCGAGGGCCGCTGGATCTATGGGCAGTTGCGCCAGGCGGTACCCGGGTACCGGGTTCGGGGTGATATAAAGCTCGGCAATCCACCCCGATTACTGTTACAAAAGAGCCAGTAAACGGTGCAAATACGGAAACCAGAATAATGATCAGGATTCATCCCTTATTTGTCTTGTGCATCACGGCGTTTGTCTCCGCTGTGGCGCTCGCCGAGAAACCGCTGCCGGCCTCTGCTGGTGTCACTGCGGAAGTCGCCGCCCTCGGTTATGCGCGGGAAATGCCTCCCGGTGCCCCCCTGGGAGCGGCCTACCTGCAGTTGCGCAATTCTGGCGCCCATGTCCGGGTGCTGCAGCAGGTAGAGCTGCCGGCCTACCCCGAGGCGAGGGTGGAGTTGCACACTACTCAGCTGGTGGATGGCGTGAGCCGGATGCGCCCGGTGAAAAAATTGTCGGTACCCGCCCATGGCGTACTTGAAATGGGCCCGGGCGCGACCCACCTGATGGTGCATGGTGTGCGGCTGATGGCGGGTGACAGGCTCGAACTACAACTGGTCTTTGCGGATGGCGACGTTCAGCAGCTGGTATTGCCGGTGTTGGGATTAAGTGAGCCCCCGCCGACGGGCATGCGCGCAGAAAAGCCTGAGGGGCATCACCACCACCATCATCACGGCCATGGATAAATTGGCCATTTCGCCAAGAAAGGTGACCTGGTAACGGAAATTTTTGCCCCGTTCTGTTGTTATCTGACTGTCATTATCTGAGGCTGGCGGTTCGACCATGTAACGCTCTGCCGGGAGTGGACTGGAAGCCGATATAACCGCCGCCCCGTGCAAAATTGGAGAATGCTATGAAAACACTGGCCGCAATACTGGTAACAGGATTTGCTGTCATGCTTGGTGCCTGTGCCCACAGCCCGGTGCAGGTCGAGATCAGGCCGCAGGTGGCGGTTGCGCCGGACACCATTGGTAGTGGCTACACACTGTCCGCCCGCGGTGCCAACCAGCTGGGGGATGAAGGGCTCGGTTCCCTTGGCGGTGTCTACGCGGATTCCTCCAATGTGACTCTGGCCAACAATATCGAGCAGGCGATGTCCGCGGCGCTTTATCAGGGCTTTGAGTCTTGGTCTTTCCGCAGCGTGGAAGGGGCTGGCGATGTACAGGTAGTAGCCAACTTGACTGAGCTGACCTACAGCAGCCCGAACAAACTCTATACCACTAAAGTAAATTCCGGTGCGGCAATTCAGCTGCAGGTGACCGTGAAGGGCGCTACCTTTTTCGGCAACTACAGCACCAGCGGGAAGGACCGCAACCTGATCAAGCCCAGCCAGGAAGAGGTGGAGAGCACCATTAACCAGTTGCTCAGTGCCACGTTGCAGCGCGCCTTTGAAGATGAAAAACTGAAAGCATTCCTGCGCCAACACCTGTGATAAGCTGACCGAGCCGACTGAACGTACTGTTTCAGCGGAGCGCTTGACTGTGAAGGCCCATTAAACTGGATGTCCCTTGACTGAATTCGATCCCCAACATGCTCGCTACCATGGCCAGCTGGACAACGCGGAGCCGGACCCTCTGCCCGAAGGGCAGTTGAGTGCGGCGGCTGCCGAGTTGGCGCTGGGTGAGGTGGCCGATGGGGTGGTGATCACCGATCGCCACGGCCGTATCCGCTACAGCAATCCCCTGGCGGGCGAGCTGTGTGGAAGCCTGATGGGGTTACTGCCGGGGCAGTTGCTGAAGGAAAGTCTGCCGCTTCTCGATGAGACCGGAGTCCCGCTGGATCTGTCGCTGGAATGTGGCGATGGGGAAGAGGTGCCCAGCCGCCGTGAATTTCAGGCATATATCTCCCGGGAAGGCGAAGCCGGGGTCGATGGCGCGCCGGTGGAAATCAGCATCCAGGTAAACAGCCTGAAAGAGGGCGTCAACCTGGAAGGATTTGTGCTGGTTTTGCGCCACACGTCTGAAGCCCGCCGTATATCCTCCCGCCTTAGCTGGCACAGTAGCCACGACGCACTCACCCGCTTACCCAATCGACAGACGTTTGAGCACGCGCTGCAACAGTTGCTCAGTAGCAATACCGGCCCCCGCCAGCATCATATTCTGCTGTATCTCGATGTGTACCAGTTCAAAGTGGTCAACGACACGCTGGGTTACAGCGCCGGCGATGCGCTGCTGATTGCGCTCGCGGGTATTCTCACCCGCTGCCTGGGCAAGGGCGATCTTCTGGGGCGCGTGGGCAGTGACGAGTTCGCATTGCTGCTGCGCGACTGCACGCTGGAAGAGGCCAAGCGCATAGTCACCCGCCTGCGGGAGGCGGTGAACGAGTTTGTTTTCGAATGGGAAAGTAGTGAGACCCGCCCGGCCCTTTCCATTGGCGCGGTCAGTGTCGATGCCCATGCGCCTCCTGCCAGCCAGTTACTGGCATCCGCCAACGATGCGTGCAGCGCGGCGCGGGACCAGGGACGTAACCGGGTGAAATTTTTCGGTGATTCCCGCAAGGCACTGGAGAAGCGCCGCGAGAGTACCTGGCTTGCGGAAATCCACGCGGCCATCCGCGAGGACCGACTGATGCTTTACCGCCAGCCGGTGGTGGCGTTGCAGGAGAAAAACCGGGTGCACCACTACGAGGTGCTGGTGCGCATGCGTGGGCGCGATGGGGATGTGATTTCACCGGGTCTGTTTTTACCGGCGGCGGAACGCTACGGGATCATTGATGATGTTGACCGCTGGGTGATCCGTAAGATTTTCCATTATATGGCGCTGGAACAGAGCAGTGGTTCTGGCGGCTTTCACTATGCGATCAATATCTCGGGAATCAGTCTCGGGGATGAATATTTTGCGGATTTCGTACTGCGGGAACTGACCGAGGCAGGGGTGGCACCGTCCCGTGTGCAGTTTGAGATTACCGAGACGAGTGCGATCAATAATCTGGATCGGGCGCTGATGTTCATTCACAAGCTGCGCGCGGCGGGTTGCAGTTTTGCGCTGGATGATTTCGGGCGCGGTGCCTCTTCGCTGGCGTATCTGCGTCAGTTGCCGGTGGATTATCTGAAGATCGATGGGTCCTTTGTGCGCAATATGCTGGAGGATGAAATCGACAGTGCGATGGTGAGTACGGTGGACCATCTGGCGAAGCGGATGGGGATCAGCACCATTGCGGAGTTCGCGGAGACGCCGGAGCTGTTGGAGAAGCTGCGGATGATGGGGGTGGATTATGCGCAGGGGTTCGGGATTGCTGCTGCTGCCTGTCTGCCTGAGATTAGTGGGCCGCGGCCTTCTTCTGTGAACTGACCCCTTTGGGTTTTGAATTTCCTCTGGTGGCGGTCGAGCACCGGGAAAGGGGGTTCAGGACCGCTGCAAGTACATCCCTGTAAGCTGCGTCGGCGACGTCCCTGTCGCCGACGCTCCTGAAAACCCTTTCCCGGCACTCGACCTTCGCATCAGCTGTACCACTTCGTTGTTTTGCTAGCTCTGTGGCTTTATCACTTTTACGCGTTTGCTGCCTGCTCCAGCAGCTCCTTATGCTGCTCCGGGCGCAGTCTCGGTCCATACTGACTCACCACCTGTGCCGCCGCGCGGCAGGCCAGCTCACCGGCTTCGGCAAAACTTTTTCCACGATTGATTCCGAACAGGAAGGCGCCGGCGAACATGTCGCCGGCGCCGTTGGTGTCGATGGCCTTTACCCTGGGGCTGGCGACGCGGGTTTCCTGTTCGCCGTCCCATAGCAGTGCGCCGTCGGCGCCGAGGGTGATGGCGAAGGCGTTGCAGTGGTTGCGCAGCTCCTGGGCGGCTTCTTCGAGGGAGTCGGTGTTGCAGTATTTGAGCGCTTCTTCGCGGTTGCAGAACAGCAGGTTGACGCCGCCGCCGATCATTTCTTTGAGGCCGTCGTGGAACAGTTGCACCATCATGGGGTCGGATAGGCTCAGAGCGGTTTTCACGCCGCCCGCTTCGGCCTGTTCGCGCAGGGCAATGGCGGCGGCGCGACCGGTGGGTGAGGATACGAGGTAGCCTTCGATATAGGCCCATCTGGATTGTGCGAGGGCGTCGCGGTCGAGCTCGTTGACCGAGAGGTCGGCACTGATACCGAGGTAGGTGTTCATACTGCGCTCGGCATCAGGGGTGATCAGCACGAGGCATTTGCCCGTGTTGCCGCTGTCGGCGTTCTGCAATACCTGTGGGTAGGCGACACCGGCAGCGGTGAGGTTGTCGCGGTAGAAGGTGCCGTTGTCGTCGTTGGCGACCTTGCAGGAGTAAAAGGTGCGCAGGCCAAAATAGCTGGCGCCGATAACGGTGTTGGCGCCGGACCCGCCGCAGGCGCGGCTGGCGGTGACCATGTGGTTTTTGAGATCGTCGACCAGCTGCTGCTGACGGCTGTCGTCCACCAGGGTCATGACGCCTTTATCTACCCCCAGGGCCTGCAGGTCGCTGTCGCTCACCTCGATTTCCGTGTCGAGCAGGGCGGCGCCGATGCCATAGAGTTCATATTTGTGTGTAGGGTTATGCATGGGGTAGAGGGTCCGTAAGCGTGCCTGAATCTGCGTGAATGGGCGCATTATGGCCCCCAGCCGGCCCAGTGCAAGTTTGACTTGTGCGCGGCCGACCTTATAAGTGCGCGCTATAACAGCTTGAGGCGCGCCCACAGTCGGGCGCCCTGAATGGCTATCCCGTTACTTTTCTGATCGTTATCCGGATTTCTATGCCAGCGAAAAAACGTCGTTCGACGAGCAAACGTACCAACCGCAGTGAGGGGCGCCTGGGCCGCTGGATCAAGCGGCTCAGTCTACTCGCTCTACTCGGTGTTCTGGTGCTCGCAGGCTATATGGTGTGGCTGGATATGCAGCTGCGCGAGCGCCTCGATAGCCGCCAGTATCAATTGCCGGCGCGGGTGTTTGCCCGTCCGCTGGTGTTGCAAGAGGGCATGGTGATGCGCCCGGACGAGCTGGAGGCGGAGTTCGCAGCGCTGAATTACAAGAAGGTAGCGTCAGTCGATGAGCCCGGCCAGTGGCAACGCGACGGCATGGAGTATCTGGTATGGCGCAGGGATTTCATCCATGCGGACAAACGGGAGAGTGCCGCCAAGGTGCACTTTCGTCTGCGCAATGACGAGCTGAGTGGACTGCGTGACGAAAACGGCGCGGCGATCAAGGCGTTCCGCCTGGATGCCGCTCCCATCGGTACCCTGCTCGGTGGTGGCGATGACCGCACGCCGGTGCGGATCGAGGAGATTCCGCCGCTGTTGGGTGCGACGTTGATTGCGGTGGAGGACCAGGATTTTGCGCACCACTTTGGCGTATCCCCCCGGGGTATTGCTCGCGCCATGGTGGCCAACTTCAAGGCGGGTGGCGTGGTGCAGGGCGGTTCTACCATTACCCAGCAGCTGGTGAAGAATATTTTCTTTGACCACAAGCCGAGCCTGTGGCGCAAATTCAATGAAGCCCTGATGGCGATCCTGATGGAGATCCATTATGACAAGGCCTACATCCTGCAGGAGTACATTAACGAGGTCTGGCTGGGACAGCAGGGCAGTCGCGCTATCTACGGGTTTGGCCTCGCCGCGGAATTCTATTTCCACAAACCCCTGAGCCAGTTGGAACCCCATCAGATTGCGCTGCTGGTGGGGCTCGCCAAGGGGGCCTCCTATTACAACCCCTGGCGGCACCCGGAGCGCGCGCTGGAGCGCCGCAATACGGTGCTGGATGTGATGCAGGAGCAGGGTCTGATCAGTGCGGAGGACCTGGCGCGGCTGAAGAAAAAACCCCTGGAAGTCGCCACCGTCGGCGCGGCGGCCCAGAACCCCTACCCGGCGTTTACCGAACGCCTGCTCGAAGAGCTACGCCCCTATTACTCGGTGGAAGAGTTGCGCACCGCCGGGTTGCGGGTGTACACCACCCTGGCGCCTTCGGTCCAGCAGCTGGCGGAAGATGCCATCAGTGACGGCGCCGCCAAGCTGGAGAAGGACCGGGGTATCAAGGCCGACTCCCTGCAGGGGGCCACGGTGATCCTGGAAAACCACAGTGGCAATGTGCTGGCCATGGTGGGCGACCGCCGCCCCCATTACCCGGGCTTTAACCGCGCCCTGGAAGCGCGCCGTCAGATCGGCTCTCTGATCAAGCCGGCGGTGTACCTTACCGCGCTGGAGCGCGCCCACGAATACAACCTGGGCACCCTGATCGACGACGCGCCAATTCGCGAGGTCAGCGAAGATGGTCAGGTGTGGATGCCTGCCAACTTCAACAACCGCAGTCACGGTCAGGTACCCCTGTATGTGGCCCTGTCCCGCTCCTACAACCAGGCCACCGCGCGTCTGGGGCTGGATCTCGGGATCGAGAACGTGCGCCAGACCATTCGTCGCCTCGGGGTGCAGGCGAGCCTGCCGCGCGTGCCGTCGCTGTTTCTGGGCGCCGTCGAACTGACCCCCTACGAAGTGGCGGGAATGTACCAGACCATGGCCAATGGTGGGGAGCACGTGGAGCCGCGCACCCTGCTGGCGGTATCCGACGCCGAAGGCGCCCAGGTGCAGCGCTTCCGCCCGAAAACCAATCGTGGCGTGGACGAAGTACCCATTTATCTGCTGCGCTACGGCCTCGAACAGGTCATGCGCGAGGGTACGGGAAAGAGTGCGTACCGCCGCCTGCCCAACAGCGTGCCGTTTGCCGGCAAGACTGGTACCACGAACAACTACCGGGACAGCTGGTTTGCCGGCTTTAGCCCGGGGGTGACAGCGGTGGTATGGCTGGGCCGGGATGACAACGAGCGCACCAGCCTCACCGGCGCCACCGGTGCCCTGAGTATCTGGACCGAAATCATGCGCCAGTTGCCCCACCGCCACGGCCGCATTCAGGCGCCGCGCGGTGTGGAGTGGAAACCGATCAATGAGAAAGGGGAATACATGGACCCGCGCTATTGCCAGGGCGGGCGCGAGGTACCGATTTCCAACGAGAGCCGTCTGCAGACCGATCCCCGTTGTGAGCGCCGGGGCTGGTTCCGCAACTGGTTCGATCGAGACGATGAAAACGTGGCGCCGCGGGAGGATATGACCCCCGGCTGGGGCATCGACCCGGAACAGCAGCGCCGCGAGCGCCAACAGCAGGAGCGGGAGCGTCAGTTGCGTGAACAGCTGAATCGGGAGGAGCAATCGGTGCCCCAGGAGCCGCAGCAATTTCCTCCGCAACAGCGAATTCCGCAGACCGAAGCGGAGCGTTTGCAGCGCCTGGAAGAGTCCGGTCGCCTGCAGGAGCAGCGCTACCTGGAAGAGGAGCGCCGCGCTCAGGAAGAGCGACGCCAGCTGGAGCAGCAAATGCAGGAGCAGGAGCGTCGTCGCGGCGCACCGGTAGAGGACGCCCAGCCTTGGCCCCCCCAGGGGGAGGACGACCAGTGGCCCTGACCTGAGCGGCAGTGCTGCTGTAGTGTGGCGTCACGCAGGAGGTTGTGCTGGCTTTTTGTGCAGACGATCGTTCATAATCGCCCGTCGATAGAGACTCCTGACCCGTCCAACGATGCAGTATCGATTCGACCGTTTTGTTCTGGATTTGACGCACCTGCGCCTGACGGCCAATGGCCAGGCTGTGGATGCCGATGCCCGCCAGCTGCAGCTGCTGGGGCTGCTGATCGCCGCTTACCCGGAATGCCTTTCCCGGCAGTCTCTTCTGGACCAGCTTTGGCCCGAAACCGTGGTGTCGCAGTGGTCACTGGGGCGGCTGGTTTCCGATACCCGCAAACTGTTTCGTGAACTGGCGTTCTGTGGTGAGCTGATTGAGACCCAGCACGGGCGCGGTTATCGGCTGGCGCCGGAGGTGGCGAAGCAACTGCATCGGGTCGCGGCGCCGGCAGAGACCGGTGCCGAGGGTGACACGTCTCCGGTAGCGCAGGTGCGGTCTGCCGAAGCGGCGGCCGCGCCCGCCCCCGACGTTGGGGTGCCCTCCTCTCAAATAGCCGCGGCCGGCGTGCGCGAAGGCAATTTCTGGCGACTGTTTTCCGCGGTTGCGGTGGTGGTGGTGGCGACCGCGCTGGTGGTCTATCAGATCACCGCGCGGCGTATTCCCGACGACGGGGCGCCACTGGTCATTGGCGAGGCCCCGGGAGTGCGCGGGCGCATTCTGTGGGTGGATGACAACCCGGACAACAATCTCTCCGAGCGCCGCCACTTCGAATCCAGGGATATTGCCATCTATCTGGCCACCAACACTGAAGATGCCATGACCCTGCTGTCTATGTACCGCTACGACGCCGTCATCTCGGATATGGGCCGTGGTGAAGAGCCCCTGGCTGGGTTCAAGCTGATGGAACGCATACGCGGTAAACGCGATGATACCCCTTACTTCCTCTACACCATCATGCCCTCGAAAGCTCAGCGCCAGCTGGTGGAGCAGCGCGGCGGCAACGGCGTGGCGGTGACCCCCGAAGAGCTCTACGGGATGGTGCTGCCCCTGTTCGACGAAAGGTCGGCGGCGGCCGCCAGCAAACCCTGAATAGCGCGCTGCGCACCCGTCGGCGGTGTTTTCCAGCGTGATTTCCGTTGTTTTCCCGATTGCCGTGAATGGTCTGCAGGCCGCGTGATTGCGGGCTTTCACAACTATTCACAAGCTTTCAAAGACCTGCCGGCGCCCCCCCGGCTACATTAGCCCCGTTGATCCCCGGGAGCCACCCCTGAGGGGTGGGAGAGCGTGGCAGAGACCTGTCGCCGGGGATGTGTTGTTTTCTGGGAAGGCGGTTTGCGGAACCTGAACTTCAGGACGGTAAACGGGGGGTAGCATGTTGGGAGCAGGATTGGGCGCGGCGTTGTTGAAGGTGGGGGATGTTGCCCCTGAAAAGCCGGAGTTGGCGGAACGGCGGGTAACCGCGACCACCCAGGCGCCGGTCGCAACACCGGCGAACCCGGAACCGGTAGCCTCCGCTGGTGGCGCGCCTTTCAGTCGTCGCGAACGCCAGGTACTGGAGCAGGTTGCCGCTGGTGCCACCAGTGCGGAAATCGCCGAGCGCCTGCATATCTCCATTCACACGGTCAAAAATCACCGCAAGAGTATTTTGCGCAAGGCCGGGTGCCGTAACTCCGGGCAGCTGGTGTCACGCTGCGCGGCCCTCGGATTGCTCTGACTGCGGGCGGGGTCGTTTACGCTCCGCGCGCACAGCCTGGGGCCACCGGCAGGGGCCCCTTCCCGCATTTCTTCTCGCGGCTCAGCGCTGCAGCAGTCGGGCGGCTTCTTCGGCAAAGTACGTCAGCACGCCGTCCGCGCCGGCGCGCCTGAAGGCCAGCAGGGACTCCAGAATAACCGCTTCGCGATTGAGCCAGCCATTGGCAAAGGCCGCGCAGTGCATGGCGTACTCACCGCTCACCTGATAGGCGAATGTGGGCACTTTCAATTCCTCTTTCACCCGTCTGACCACGTCCAGATAAGGCATCCCCGGCTTCACCATAATCATGTCCGCGCCTTCCGCCAGGTCCAGTGCGCATTCGTGCAATGCCTCGTCGCCATTGGCCGGGTCCATCTGGTAGCTGAACTTGTTGGCGCCCTTCAGGTTACCTGCGGAGCCGACCGCATCGCGAAATGGGCCGTAGTAGCTGGAGGCATATTTGGCGGCGTAGGACATAATCTGGGCGTTCACATGGCCCTCGCGCTCCAGTGCGCTGCGCACGGCGCCGATACGGCCGTCCATCATGTCCGAGGGGGCCACCACATCGGCGCCGGCCTCGGCGTGTGACAGCGCCTGCTGTACCAGTACTTCCACGGTGTCATCGTTGACGATATAGCCGGCGTCGTTCATCAGGCCGTCCTGGCCGTGGCTGGTAAACGGGTCGAGAGCCACGTCGGTGATCACGCCCAATTCCGGCGCGGCATCTTTCAATGCGCGCACCGCGCGCTGTGCGAGGCCGTCCCGGTCGTGGGCGGCGCGGGCATCGTCGGATTTTGCCGACGGGTCCACTACCGGAAACAGCGCTACCGCAGGAATTCCCAGATCCACCAGGGCTTTTGCCTTGGCGGTCAGCAGGTCGACGGAAAGTCGTTCCACCCCGGGCATTGACGCCACCTGCTGGGTTTCCCCGCGGCCTTCGATCACAAACAGCGGCAGAATCAGATCGTCCACACTCAAGCGGTTTTCCCGCACCAGGCGGCGGGAAAATTCGCTGGCGCGCAGGCGGCGTGGACGGGAATGGGGGAATGGGCCGCGATGGGAACTGAAACTCATGGTGGAAGCACTCCGGTAATGGGGTAGGCAGGGCGCGATACGGTATCTGGCCGCCGGCTCGACAGGCGCGCATGATAGCAAACACCGGAGCCGTGGTTTCACCCGCTCCGGTTGCTGAGGTGGTCTACCAGGATGCGCCCTGCGGTGGTGATGTGCCGCTCCAGAAGTTTGCAGGCAGCAGCAGTATCCCCCTGATACAGGAGATCCAGCAGGCGGTGATGCTCCTGTTGGCTGACGGCCTGGTAGTCGAGGTTGCGATTCTGATAGCCAATGTAGCGTTCGCATTGTCGCTGCAGCTGTTCCACGGTGTGAAACAGGGCTGGGCGGGCTGCGGCACGGTACAGCGTGGTGTGGAATTGCCAGTTGCGCTGGCCAAGCATTGCGGCATCGAGCGCAGGCTCCCTATCCATGGTGTCGAGAATGTCCCGCGCCCGCCCGAGCAGCTCGCCGTTGAGGTTTGCGGCCGCCCGTGCCAACAGCAGAGGTTCCAGGTGCATGCGCATCAGATACAGGTCTTCGGCTTCCTGCGGATCGAGTTTGGGCACGGCGACGCCGCGCTTGCCGTGGTCACACAACCAGCCTTCCGCCCTCAATCGCGCCAGCACATCCCGCACCGGGATGCGACTGACGCCGTACCGCGCGGCGATCTCGGCCTGTTTCAGCGGGGTTCCCGGAGCAATCAGGCCCTGTTGCAAGTCCAGCTTGAGTTGTTGATAGAGATCCATCAGTGCCCCCGTCGCATAAGCCAGTGGCAAGCGAGGCCGCCCGCGAGCCCCCAGAACGCGGAGCCGATACCGAAAAAGCTGACGCCGGAAGCCGTGATCAGCAGAGTGATCAGCGCCGCCTCGCGCGTGTCGGCTTGCGCAGAAGCACTGGCAAGGCTTGTCGCAATCACACCGATCAGCGCCAGGCCGGCGACACCGGCAATCATTGCCTGGGGAAGCGCTGCAAACACCATTACCACGCTGGCGGCAAACAGCCCGGTCAGAAGATAAAACACACCCGCGGCGATGCCGGCCACGTAACGTTTAGCAGGGTCCGGGTGTGCTTCGGGGCCGGTACAGATGGCGGCGGAAATGGCGGCGAAATTAAACCCAAAGCCGCCAAAAGGTGCCAGCACAAGCGCGCTCAGCCCGGTACCTGCGACTACGGGTGACACTGGGACCTGCGAGTAGCCGCTGGCGCGCAAAATTGCGACCCCCGGTAGGTTCTGCGAGGTCATGGTGACGATAAATAGCGGCAGGCCTACACCGAGCAGGACCGCCGGGTTAAATGCCGGGGCCACCCACTGCAGCCCGCCAAAGGACCAGGTCAGCTGATCTGCACGAATTTCCCCGAGTAGCCCGCTGATGGTAAAGCCGGTCATCAGGACCAGCGGTATGCAGTAGCGCGGCAGCCAGCGCCGCCCGAGTAAATACGCGAGGAACATCGCCCCCACCAGTGTGGGGCTGGTCTGCAGGGAGGTGAAGATCGACAGCCCGAACTGCAGCAGAATACCTGCGAGCATGGCACTGGCCAGCGGTATTGGCACCCGCGCCGCGACCCGCTCGAAGGCCCCGGAGACGCCCAGGATCAATGTGAGCAGACCACTGAACAGGAAGGCCCCGATTGCCTCAGATAGAGCAACTCCGTGCAGGCTGGTGACCAGCAGCGCGGCCCCGGGTGTAGACCAGGCGGTGACCACCGGCGCACGGTAGTACCAGGAAAAGCCGATGCATGTCAGGCCCATACCGAGGCCAAGGGCCCCGACCCACGAAACCATTTGTGCTTCGCTGGCGCCGGCTGCGGCGGCCGCCTGCAGCACGATCGCGACAGAGCTGGCAAACCCCACCAGTACTGCGGCAAAGCCCGCACTGATGGCAGACAGGGTGGTATCGCCACTGAGGGTGCGCTGCGCGACCTGCTCCATAAAATGTATACCTGATTAAAATTGTATACATTTTTAATCAGATAAGGATCGAGCGCAATCGTGATTCGGTTGGAGGGTGGCCGCTCCACCGCCACCGCTTGAGTCCGGTGGCGGTGTTGAAGTCCGCTCAGTCGAGGTGGGCGAACACGCGTCGCGCGGCGGCAATGGTGGTGTCGATATCTTCATCGCTGTGGGCGGCGGACATAAACCCGGCTTCGTAGGAGGCCGGCGCCAGGTACACGCCTTCTTCCAGCATGCCGTGGAAGAAACGGTTGAAGCGCTCGGTGTCACAGGCCATTACCTGTTGGTAATTGCTGACCTGCTCCGCGTCGGTGAAGAAGAACCCGAACATGCTGCCGACCTTGTTGGCGGTGAGCGGGATGCCCGTATCTTTGGCCGCGGCCAGTACGCCCTCCACCAGGCGGTCGGTTTTCGCGGTCAGAGCGTCGTAGAGCCCTTCTTCCTGGATCAGCTGCAGGGTCTCGAGGCCCGCCACCATCGCCATAGGGTTCCCGGACAGGGTGCCCGCCTGATACACCGGACCCAGCGGGGCGATCTTTTCCATGATTTCCCGTTTGCCACCGAAGGCGCCCACCGGCATACCGCCACCGATCACCTTGCCCAGGGTGGTGATGTCGGCTTCGATACCGTAATGGCCCTGGGCACCGGTCAGGCTGACGCGGAAGCCGGTCATTACTTCATCCAGAATCAGAACCGCGCCGGACTGGTCACATACCTCTCGCAGGGTTTCCAGAAAACCCGGCACCGGCGGAATGCAGTTCATATTGCCCGCTACTGGCTCGACGATAATGCAGGCAATCTGGTCGCCAATTTCGGCGAAACACTTTTTCACGCCCTCGATATCGTTGTAGGTGAGGGTGATGGTGTGGTCGGCCAGCGCCGCTGGCACGCCCGGGGAGGACGGCACGCCCATGGTGAGGGCGCCGGAGCCGGCTTTCACCAGCAGCGAATCGGAATGGCCGTGGTAGCAGCCCTCAAACTTGACGATCTTGTCGCGCCCGGTATGACCGCGGGCAAGGCGAATGGCGCTCATGGTGGCTTCGGTGCCGGAATTGACGAAGCGCACCAGGTCCATTTTCGGCCATACGCGGCACAGCTCTTCGGCCAGTTCGGTTTCCAGTTCGGTAGGCGCGCCGAAACTCAAGCCGGACTGGGCCTGTTCCACGACGGCGTCGATTACGTCGGGGTGGGCGTGCCCCAGTACCATGGGCCCCCAGGATTGCACGTAATCGATGTAACGTTTTTCGTCGGCGTCGTAGAGGTAGGCGCCCTCGGCGCGCTCGATAAACACCGGCGTGCCACCGACGGCACGGAAGGCGCGCACCGGTGAGTTGACGCCACCGGGGATGACTTTCTGGGCTTCGGCAAAGAGGGATTCGGATTTGCTCATAGAAATACGGACACCGATTGTGAAGAGGTGAAGGGAGTTCGGGATTGGAAATCGCGCGTATTATCGGTGTCGCCGCCATCGGCCGCAAACCGGATGGCGAATTATCCGCGCAAAGTCGTGAGGGCGCGCCCCTCGGTCAGTCCTTGCAGGTCCAGAACAGGCGATTGGGAACCGGGCGGCCCATACCCAGGCGGCGGCTGTCGGCGATGGCACTCCAGGTGAACTGCTGACTGCGATTGACCGCTTCGAGCATGGTGAGACCGTGGGCAATATGGCAGGCAATGGCGGTGGTCAGGGTGCCGCAGGCGCCATAGGCGGCGGGGGGCAGCCGCTGCCAGCGGAATTCGCGCACCAGTCCGCGCGCGTCGTAAAGACGGTTTTCCAACTGCTGCTCACAAGCCGGTACACCGGTCAGCAACAGGTAGCGGCAACCGGTTTCCAGTAGCTCCTGGGCCTGGGCGTCATGCACATCGGCTTCACCGGCCATGGCACGCGCTTCCCTGCGATTGGGTGCCACCAGGGTGGCCAGCGGCAGCAGCAGGTCGGTCATGGCCTCCCAGAGCGGGGGAGCCAGCACACTTTCTTTGTCCGCAAGGGTGGCGTCCGGGTCGATGATCAGGGGAACATCCGGGTAGTCCCGCAGCACACTGTGCAGGGCGTGGACATTTTCCACTGAACCCAGATAACCGATTTTTATCGCGGCAATCGGCATGTCCTCGAGCACCGCCCGGGCCTGTTCCACCAGCAGACTGTCGTCCACCGGCGCTACTCCGGCCAGCGCACTGGTGTCGCCGACGGTGATGGCCGACACCACGGAGGCGCAGTGGCACCCCAGGCTGGCGGCGGTTTCGGTATCGGCGGCAATACCCGCACTCCCGCTGGGGTCGTGGTGGGTTACGGTGAGAACAATCGGTTGGCGTGTATCCATGGGCGTTGGGGAACTCCTCGCAGATTTCCTAATTCTAGCCGGAGGCGCTGTGGCCGGGTGGCCTGGCGCGCCCCTGTCACGGTGGATCGAGGTTGGCGGCCCCGGTTCAGAAGGGGCGCACCACGGCGAGAATCACGATCGCCAGCAATGCCAGCACTGGCAGCTCATTGAAGATGCGGAAATAGCGCCCGCTTTTGGTCACCGTGCCCGCGGCAAACTTCTTCACGTAGCTGCCGCAGATGTGGTGGTAGCCGATCAGCAGTACGACGAGGGTAAGCTTGGCGTGCAGCCAGCCCGCAGACTTGTAGTACTCGGGATTGAAGGTGATCAGCCAGATACCGAATGCCAGGGTGGCCAGCATCGAGGGTGTGGCGATGCCCCGGTACAGGCGTCGCTCCATGATCTGGAAGCGGTCCCTGCTCACCGCGTCGGTGGCGTCGATGTGGTACACAAACAGCCGGGGAAGGTAAAACAGTGCGGCAAACCAGCAGACCATAGAGATGATGTGAAAGGCCTTAACCCAAAGCATGGAAGCTCCTTAGCCGGAGGAATACCGGTTTAGTCGGTGTTGGAATTTGCTGCCTGTGATCCTCTAAGAGGGTTACTGGCGGTAATAATGTTCTATGTGTTGTGGCAGGATGATACCCGCCACATCGCTGTTCAGTACACCCGGGTTGCCCTGGTCGTAATCGCGCCCGATATACAGTGCGTCGGCGCCGCGCTGCTCCAGCTCCTGATGCGCCTCCAGCAGTGTCGCACGCCAGCTCAGTGGGGCTAGCTGCAGGCGCTCCCCGGGCAGGCGCAGCAGGTCAATTTTTTCACTGTCATCCCGCTCCTCCGGTTCCCCGTCGACGTGTTTTTTGGGGCGCTGGAGAAAGTTGGCCAGATCCGCGGTGCGCAGGGCCTGGGCCCCGTTCTCTCCCTCTACCAGCAACCAGGCGGGCTGTTGCTCGATCAGGCGCTGCGCCTGTGCGGGATCCAGAAGCTGCGGGGCGACGGTAACGGCCCGCTCCATGGCGCCAGCGACGCCCACCCGACTGAGCATTTGCGCGCGCCAGGAAGGGGTGCCGGCTTTGCCCAGGGCACGCAGGGATTCCTGGTAAATCCCCTGGGTGGAAAACAGCTGGCGGCTCACCAGGCAGGCCACCACGATGGTCATCATCCCCGGGAACAGTACGTTGGGGTTGTAGGTGAGTTCGAGAATGGCCAGTAAAGCGGCCAGTGGTGCGTTCAGCAGCGCCGCCATCATTGCCGCCATACCCACCATCGCGTAGAGCCCGGGGCTGGCAGTGGCGGCGCCGAGCCACAGGTTGGCGAGGTGGCCGGCGGCGCCGCCGATGCAGGCACCGAGAATCAGGCTGGGGCCGATCACTCCGCCGGGAATGCCGAGCCCGGTGGCCAAGGCGGTCGCCACCAGCTTCGCCAGCACAATCGTCGAGAGGGTGGCGATACCCAGCTGCCCCAGCATGGCCATTTCCAGAGTGTCATAGCCGGTGCCCAGTATCTCGGGGACCCATACTGCCAAAGTGCCGGTAGCGGCTCCGGCGAGCGCGAAACGCAGCAGCGGGTGGAAACGCAATTGCAGGGGCAGCAAGTGGCGCTGACTGAGAATAAACAGGGCGGCAAGTGCCCCCACCACCAGCGCACAGACAAACAGAATGGGCAGCTCCGCCAGGGATTGCAGCTGTGAAGCGGGCACGCTGAATGCCGCCTGGTGGCCAAATGCGAGGCGGGTGGCGGCACTGCCGCTGACCGCAGCGATCATCACCGGCAGGAAACCGGCCACCGTGTACTCCAGCATCACCACTTCCATGGCGAAGATCACCCCTGCCAGCGGGGTGTTGAAGGAGGCGGCAATAGCCGCGGCGACGCCACAGGCCAGCAGTGTGCGTAGCGCGTTATTGGGCAGGCGCAAGCGGTGCGCAACCCAGGAGCCACTGGCGGCCCCCAGATGTACCGATGGCCCCTCGCGGCCGATGGACTGCCCGCTCAGCAGCGCCAGCGAGCCGGCGAAGAACTGCAGTACGGCATTTTTCAACGGCATTCTGCCCTGGTGGCTGTGCAGGCGGTCGAGCACGTGCAGCACTCCGACCGAGCGCACCGAGGGCGTTACCCAGTGAAAGATCAGCCCCAGCAGCAGGGCACCGCCGAACGGCAGCAGAAACCGCCAGAGAGGCGGCAGCGATTCGAAATCTTCCAGCTGTGGCAAGTACAGGATCGCCGGGCCTTCGCTCAGCTGGCGGAAGCCGATTACAACGAGCCCGGCGCAGATGCCGATCACCAGCGCCAACAGTACCAGCAGGGACAGAGCTTTCTGTGCAGACAGGTCGAGTTGCAGTCGATCCAGAAGTCGCGGACGGCGGGTGAGAAGCGGTGGGGCTGGTGGGGTGGCAGGGGCATTCGACTGCGTTCGGCGCCGCACGGTTAATCCTTCAATCTGGGTGGCTTATGGTAGAGTGCACGGTTCAGTATACAGGTGGCGCCTGCCGACAACAGGCGCCACCGCAAGGATTGAAAACCGCAGGCAGGTAAAAGGAGCAGAGTTGTGAGTGTCATCAAAGCGGCAATCGTAGGCGGAACAGGTTATACCGGCGTGGAGCTTTTGCGCCTGCTTTCCGGCCACAACGGGGTGGAGGTGCGCGCGATCACTTCCCGCGCCGAGTCGGGCACTCCCGTGGCGGAACTCTTTCCCAGCCTGCGCGGTCACTATGACCTGAAATTTACCGCTCCGGATGTGGAGGAGCTGGCAGCCTGCGACGTGGTATTTTTCGCTACCCCCCACGGCGTCGCTCAGGCTCAGGTGCCGGAGCTGATTGCCCGCGGCGTGCGGGTGATTGACCTGTCCGCCGATTTCCGCCTGCAGGATATTCCCACCTGGGAAGCATGGTATGGGCAGCAGCACGGTTGCCCCGAGCTGGCGGCAGAGGCGGTGTACGGGCTGCCGGAGGTCAATCGCCAACAGATTGCCGGGGCGCAGCTGATTGCCTGTCCCGGGTGCTACCCCACCGCCATTCAGCTCGGTTTTCTACCGCTGCTGGAAGCCGGTCTGATCGAGACCAGCGGGCTGATCGCCAATGCGGCCAGTGGTGCCAGTGGCGCAGGCCGTCAGGGCAAAACGGACCTGCTGTTTGCCGAGAATAATGACAGCTTCCGCGCCTACGCCGCAGGTGGTCATCGTCACCTGCCGGAAATCGAGCAGGGGCTGGGGCGCGCCGCCGGTACACCGGTAGCGCTGACTTTCGTGCCGCACCTGTTGCCCATGGTGCGCGGTATTCACGCCACTCTTTACGCAAAGCTCAAGGATCCAGCGGCGGCTGGCGCTACCCAGGCTGCCCTGCAGTCTCAGTTTGAACAGCGCTACGCTTCCGAGCCGTTTGTGGATGTGATGCCGGCTGGCAGTCACCCGCAGACCCGCAGTGTGAAGGGCACCAATGTGTGTCGTTTGTCGGTGATGCGCCCGCAGGATCGCGACACGGTGGTGGTCCTGTCAGTCATCGACAATCTGGCCAAGGGGGCCTCGGCGCAGGCGATTCAGAACATGAATATCATGTTTGGCTTAAATGAGAACCAGGGGCTAGAGAGCCCGGCACTGCTGCCTTAGAATCCAGGGCACAGCAAAACAAATAAACACACGACATTCACTGATAGCACACAGCGATAACACGATTCAGACACATGGCGCGCAAAGTTAAAGGCAGCAAGCAGTACCGCATGAAGGTGGTGCCTCACAGGCCCATCCACGGCGTTTTTTCCGCGCTGGGGGTGAGCCTGCTGGTGCTGTCCACCAGCGCCGGTGCCTTTTTTGCCGGGCAGTATCAACTGAGCAAGAGCCTGGACGAGAAAACCCGTGCCCATGCCCGGGTACTGGACGAAGTGGATCGCCTGCGCGCGGAAAACGAGGCACTGCGTGTGCGCGCGACCACGGCGGAGCAGTCGGTCGCCATCGGTGAGCAGGCGAGTGAGTCGGTGCGCGCCGAGTTGGTGGCCAAGGACAACCAGATCGCGGAGCTGCGTCAGGAAATTTCCTTCTACCGCGGCATCATGGCGCCCAGTGAGGGCAGTGATGGTGTGTCGATCGGCCGCTTCAGTATCTCCGAGTCCGGCGATCGCCGCTATCAGTTCAAGCTGCTGGTGCAGCAGTCTGCTGCCCGGCATCAGCTGGTGACCGGTGCCGTGCGCTTTACCATTGTTGGTCAGTCAGGAGGCGAGGCCCGGCGCTACGCGCTGGCAGACCTTTCACCGCAGGTGGAAAGTGAATCCATCCCGCTGCGCTTCAAATATTTCCAGAATATCGAGGGAGAGCTACAGTTGCCGGAGGGCTTTGTGCCGGAAGGAGTGGAGCTGTCGCTTAAATCCAGTAAGCGCAAAGGTTTCAGTATCGATCAGCGCTATGGCTGGCTGGTGCAGCAAAGCTGATTTGCTGGTGGCGCTGGTGGAGGTACCAGCCTCCGTCCAATTCATGAGGTTTCGGTTGAATTATGTTGAAAAAGAAAGAGAAAACTATGGCTAGCACTGGTGGCAACAGCACGACTCTGATCGCCCGTCACACCGAGGTGACCGGTGACCTGCATTTTCGCGGCAACCTGGTGGTTGAAGGCAAGGTGAAGGGAAACATCAGTGCGCACAGCGATACTGATGCCCGCCTGCAGATCGTTGATGGCGGCACTATCGAGGGCGAAATTCGTGTTCCCAATGTGGTGGCTAACGGCAACGTGAAGGGCGACGTGCATGCTAGTGGCCACCTGGAGCTTGCCTCCAAGGCGATGGTCGAGGGCAATGTTCACTACAAGCTGATCGAAATGGTAAAGGGTGCCCAGGTAAACGGCTCCCTGGTATCCAACGTCGAGGTGGATACTGCTGGCGAGACCCGCATGCTGGGCTACAACTCTGACGAAGTGATTACCGACGCAGAGTGACCGGGGCGGCGCTGCTGGTGAATCCCGGTCATTGAGGCAATACTTGACCCATTTGCTGGGTTTTATCCATAATGCGCCCGGTTAGCCTCGCAATAGGGTTGGGGCTGCAAACTGTGTCGAGAAAGTCTATGTCTGAAGCTGTTTCCTTTTCGCCCGAGCCTATCCAGGTGACCGAACAGGCCGTTGCCAAGGTAAAGGGGCTGCTGGAAGAGGAAGGCAATCCGGAGCTGAAGCTGCGGGTATTCGTGACCGGCGGCGGCTGCTCCGGTTTCCAGTACGGTTTTACCTTTGATGAGCTGGTAGCGGAAGACGACGCGGTCGTCGAAAAAGATGGCATCCAGGTGCTGGTTGATGCCATGAGCTACCCGTATCTGGTGGGCGCCAGTGTGGACTACGAAGAGGGGCTGTCCGGTTCCCGCTTTGTGGTGCAGAACCCGAATGCGTCCTCCACCTGTGGCTGCGGCTCCTCTTTCTCCATCTGATTGGCTTCTCTCAGTCCGGTAGATCTCTACCTGCGCCACCCTTATCCCGCGTTTCAGGCCGGGTATATCCCGCCGAGAATGGACTCCTTCGCTGCCCCGGTTACTGCGGGGCAGTTGCCCGATAGGCCCTGCATGGTCTGGTGCGCCAGCCAGGCAAAACCTGCACCCTCTACCCAGTCCGCATCAATGCCGTAGTGGTCCGTTGGCGTGACTGTCCAGGTGGGCAGGCGCCGCCGCATGCGCTCCATCAGGTCGCCATTGCGTGCGCCGCCCCCGCATACCAGCAGCTCGCCGCCGCGGGCGAACTCGTGCACCCCGTTGGCGATGGTGGCCGCGGTCACTTCCGCGAGTGTGGCCTGAACATCGGCCGGGGTCACTTCGAGCCCGGCACTGGCGCGCTCCAGCCAGCTGGGGTTGAATGCCTCACGGCCGGTGCTCTTGGGGGCTGGAGCCGCAAAAAAAGGGTCGTTGAGCAGGCGGTTGAGCAGCTCGGGATGTGGGTTGCCGCTGGCCGCCCAGGCGCCGTCGGCGTCGTAGGCTTTGCCTTTGTGCAGTTTTACCCAGTAATCCAGTAGCGCATTCCCCGGCCCGGTATCGTACCCGCGCACGCCGCCGTCAGCGGCCAGTTCGGTGATATTCGCCATGCCACCGATATTGACCACTGCGCGGTCGCGGTCGGTGCGGAATACAGCGTTGTGGAACGCAGGCATCAGCGGTGCACCCTGTCCGCCGAGGGCCATATCCCGGCGGCGGAAGTCGGCAACCGTGGTGATACCGGTAACGGCGGCAATGGTATTCGGGTCGCCGAGCTGGAGGGAGAAGGGGGTGGAAACGGAGCCCGGCGGTCGGTGGCGGACGGTCTGGCCGTGGCTGCCGATCGCCCGCACCGCCTGTGGTTTGATGTCGGCCTCGCGCAGGACTTCCAGCGTGGCCGCGGCGAACTCCTCCCCCAGCTGGCGGTCGAGCTGTCCGGCCCGGTCCAGCTCCGAGGGGCCCGGCGCGCACAAGGCCAGAATGGCTTCACGCATCTCAGCGGAAATCGGATGCCCGATGGCGGCGCGGGTCTGGCACTGCAGGCGGTTGCCGGCCTCAGGGCCCGACTCGGAGAACTCCACCAGCACCGCATCGATGCAATCGACACTGGTGCCCGACATTAGGCCAACATACAGGTCCGTCATTCAGTTTACGGAGTCCTTTTCGTCGTCGGTCTGTGCCAGTGCTGGCTGCTCAAAGCGCTCGAGCTGCGCAATCAGCGGCTGGGTTTGCGCCAGGAATCGATCCATTTCAGAGCTGGCTACCGCTTTGGCTTTTGGCAGCTTGCGCACAATCGTGGCCGGGTTGCGATGGCGGCCGTCGACCAGGAATTCGTAGTGCAGGTGCGGGCCGGTGGCATAGCCGGTTGAGCCCACGGTGCCGATGACCTGGCGCTGTTTGACCCGCTGTCCCCGTTTGACCGCGCGCTTGTGCAGGTGCAGGTAGCGCGTTATGTAGCGTTCGCCGTGTTGGATAAATACATAGTTGCCGTTGGCTTTACTGTAACCGGCTTTGATGACCCGGCCGTCACCGGCGGAATAGACCGGGGTGCCGCGGGGAGCTGCATAGTCGGTGCCGTTGTGTGGGCGCCGGGTCTTGAAAATGGGATGCAGGCGGCGCGGATTGAAGTGCGAGCTGATGCGACCGATATCCACTGGGGTGCGGATAAACGCCTTGCGCATGCTCTTACCGTCGGGAGTGTAGTAATTAATATCGCCGTTGGTGTCGATATAGCGCACCGCACTGAAGGTTTTGCCCTGGTTGGTAAAGCTCACCGCCTGAATGGCGCCGTTGCCGATCTTTTCGCCGTCGAGAAACTCTTCGTCAAAGATCACGCTGAATTTGTCGCCCTTGCGAATATCCAGTGCAAAGTCGATGTCTGAGCCGAAAATATCGGCCATTTCCATGATCAGATTGTTGCTCAGGCCCGCCTTGCTACCGTCAACAAACAATGAACTATGGATTTCCGCCTGGCGAAACGCGGTGTAGCGCTCCGGGTCGCGCTGGTGCAGGGCATATTTGTACTCGTCGGAGCTGTCGCGGCTGAATTCGACCTTGCTGAGGCGGTCCCGGTGCAGTTCGAGAGTCTGCAGGCTACCGTCGCCGTCGATCTGGAAGGTGAGCTCCTCCCCGGGCACCAGCTTGGCCAGTTGTTTGGCCTCTTTGCCGCTCGCCAGCAGCTGGTACATCTCGGCGCTGCTGATGCCGGCGCGCTGGAACAGGTCGGAAAGGGTGTCGCCATTGCGCACCGTCTCCTGCACTACACGCAGCCCTTCCATTACGCTGGTGTTTGTCTCAGGCGCAGCGGTGGTCTCGACCGGTGCTGCGGGGGCTGGCTGTTCGGCAGCTTCAGGCAGGCTCAGAGTGACCGGGAGAGCCGTGCGTTTGGCTTCCACTTCCGGCGGGGAGACAAACAGCGCCAAAGCCAGTGCAAAGCTTGCCACACCGGCAGCCAAGGCGTGGGTACGCGGGAAATGCTTGCCCATGGCGCCCAGTAGGCGCGGGTTCTTGCGTCGATTTTGCATGGTTCTATATAGAAGTGGCGCTGACTGTGATTGTTGTGTAGTACTGGTTCCGGGATCGACGGCGCGCAAGTCGTCGCCTAAAAAACGAACACAGGGGCGACTTTATAACAAAATTACCGCTGTGGTTCACGGGGTAATTGACCTGTCTTTCCATCGATCGGTTCCTCGCTCCCGGGAGAAAGTCGGTGCCTTCACTGCTGTTGTAGCGAAGGTGGCGAGCTCAGTGACCGTGCCCTACGCAATCCGGCGAGCGCCCTGTCTCCGCTTGTATTTGCTGCAGGATTCGGTACATTTGCAGCCCGATTTTTCGCCGCCGGAACCCACGTCTGCGGCAATCCAAATGCTTAATCTGAATTTACCGCAAGGGGATACCATGGCCGGAGTGGATGCGACACTGCTGGACGATCTCACCCGCCGCGGGTTGGTCAATCAGGCCACCGGCGACGGCGAACTGGAACAGCACCTGGCAGAAGCAAGTCGCACTCTCTATTGCGGCTTCGATCCCACGGCAGATTCCCTGCATATAGGCAGTCTAGTCCCGCTACTGACACTCAAGAGGTTTCAGGCGGCAGGACATCGACCGATTGCGCTGGTTGGCGGCGCAACCGGCCTGATTGGCGACCCATCCTTCAAAGCGCAGGAGCGCTCTCTGAATACCCCAGACGTGGTTTCCGGCTGGGTGGAGAAGATCAAGGCGCAGGTCAGTGCATTTGTTG